>JBBPIU010000054.1:0-20661 GCA_038040245.1 Pseudomonadota bacterium
AGATTTCCTGCGTGGTGTTGGCGGTGAAGCCGATCTTGTCCACGATGGCGCGGTTGTTCCAGGGCTCGCCGACGCAGTAGCCGTCCATGTTGCCCACGCGCATGTTCGCCACCATCTGCGGCGGCGGCACGGTGATGGTCTTGACGTCAGCGAACGGGTTGATGCCGTGCGCCGCCAGCCAGTAGTAGATCCACATCGCGTGCGTGCCGGTCGGAAAGGTATGGGCGAAGGTGTAATCCGCTTTTTCTTTATCAATTAATTTTTTTAAAGTTGAACCATCAACGACACCCTTTTCGTAGAGTTTTCTCGACAGCGTGATCGCCTGGCCGTTGTGGTTCAGGTTCATGAGGATGGCCATGTCCTTCTTCGGTCCGCCGATGCCCATCTGCAGCCCGTAGACCAGGCCGTAGAGCACATGCGCCGCGTCGAGCTCGCCGTTGACGAGCTTGTCGCGCACCGACGCCCAGGAGGCTTCCTTCGAGGGAACGATCTTGATGCCGTACTTCCTGTCGAACTCCATCACCGAGGCCATCACGACCGAGGAGCAATCGGTGAGCGGGATGAAGCCGATCTTCACTTCCTTCTTCTCGGGCGCGTCCGAGCCGGCCGCCCAGGCGCCGGTGCGCACCGCGTTCGGCACCAAGCTCATGAGGCTCGCCGCCCCTGCCTGCTTGAGAAACCTGCGTCGCTTGCCACAGATTGGTTCATTCATTTCACTCTCCAAAAAAAGAAAGGCGCTCGCACGAACCGCACCGCAGGGTTCGCGACGAACGCCTTTGTTCCGGCCGGACGCGTCGTTGCGCCCGGGCACATGCACCTACCTACGCAAGGCCTGTGCCATAGATTTATTCAATAAAAACAACAGGTCAGATTGCCAAGCTGTGCACTGCTGCGGTGCACAATGGTGCATTGCTGCACCGGAATCAGGCGGCGGCGTCAGCTTTTTCCGAGCAGTTCGGCGCTATCGATCAACTGCTGCGCGACGTCGCCCAGGCGCAGTTTTTTCGACATCGCAAGCTTGCGCAGCGCGTGGTACGCGTCATCTTCGGACATGCCGCGCGACTGCATCAGCAGGCCCTTGGCGCGCTCGACCAGCTTGCGCTTCGAGAGCTTCAGGTTCGCCTCCGCAAGCTCGGCCTTGAGGCGCTGGAATTCCTCGAAGCGCGCGCAGGCGACCTGGACGATCGAGTTGACGCGGCCGGCATCCAGGCCATCCACGATGTAGGCGGAGACGCCCGCGCGCACCGCTTCGCGGATCGTTTTGCCGCCGCTGTCGGTGGCAAACATCACGATCGGCCGCGGGCTCGACTGGCTGACGGTCACCAGGTGCTCGAGTACGTCGCGCGTCGGCGATTCGGTGTCGATGACGATGACATCGGGCCGGAGGTCTTCGACCATGCGCAGCAGCTCGAGCGGCGAGGACAGCGAGGCGGCCACTTCGTGGCCCGCCATCGCGAGTCCTTCGCGCAGGATCGCCGCCCGCTCTTCGGATTCGTCTACGACAAGGACCCGCATATGACCGCTCGTGTTGCAGGAAGCATGCCAGCCGCGCCGGTCACGGGCATGCACTATGCTTGGGCGTATGTCCATGGACTTTCTGCAGGGCTCCTTTCTCAGCCTGTCGCCGGGCGGCTTCCACCGCATCGCCTACGTCGATTGGGGAAACCCGGCGTCCGACCATGTGGTGGTCTGCGTCCATGGCCTGGCAAGAAACAGCCGCGACTTCGATTTCCTCGCGCGCGATCTGGCGGACCGTTGCCGCGTGGTCTGCCCGGACGTCGTGGGCCGTGGCGACAGCGAATGGCTCGCCGACAGGGGCGACTACAGCTTTTCGACCTATCTGTCGGACGCGGCCGCGCTGATCGCCCGCATCAGCGCACCGGCGGCGCCGGCATCCTTTGGCACCTTTCGCGCCCGGCGCGGCGCTGCGCCGGCGCCGAAGCGGATTGATTGGGTCGGCACCTCGATGGGCGGGCTGATCGGCATGCTGCTCGCGGCGAAGCGCGGTTCGCCGATCCGCCGCCTGGTGCTGAACGACATCGGCCCGTTCATTCCCTGGTCGGCGCTCTACCGGTTGAAGGGCTACGTTTCGGGCGGCAGCTCGTTTCGCAGCATGGCCGAAGTCGAGGCGTACTTGCGCGAGGCCTGCGCGCAGTTCGGGCCGCTCACCGACGAGCAGTGGCGGCATCTTGCCGAGCACAGCGTAATTCCGGTGGACCAGAGCGCAGGTGCGGGTGCGGCCTATCAGCTGCGCTACGACCCGGGCATAGGCGACACGATGCGCGGCGGGCGCAGGGACCCGGAGTTTCCGATGGGTCCCAACTTCCTCTCCGGCATCGACCTGTGGGCCACCTGGGCGGAGATCCGCTGCCCGACGCTGGTACTGCGCGGTGCCGAATCCGATGTGCTCTCGCATGACACGCTGCTGCAGATGCAGGCCCTCAGGCCCGGCGTCGAGGTGCTCGAACTTCCCGGAATCGGCCACGCGCCGGCGCTGATGAGCTACGATCAGATCGCGGTGGTACGAGAGTTCCTGCTGCGATAATTCGCCATCCCCCTTCCGAGGCCCGTTCAAGTGGCTGATTTCGATCTGGTCATCCGCGGCGGCACTGTCGTCACCGCAAGCGAAAGCCGCGACTGCGACATCGGCATCGCGGGCGGCCGCATCGCCGCCCTCGGCGCAGGGCTTTCCGGGACGAACATGATCGATGCGCGCGGCAAGCTGGTGCTGCCGGGCGGCATCGACAGCCATTGCCATATCGAGCAGCTCTCCGGTATGGGCATCATGTCCGCCGACGACTTCTACAGCGGTACGGTCTCTGCGGCGTTTGGGGGCACGACCACCATCATCCCGTTCGCGGCGCAGCACCGCGGCACCTCCGTCACGACAACTATCGCCGATTACCATGAACGCGCGCGCAGCAAGGCCGTCATCGACTACGGGTTCCACCTGATCATTGGCGAACCAACTGACAAGGTCCTGAACGAAGAACTTCCGGCTGCGATCAAAGGCGGGATCACCTCATTCAAGGTCTATATGACCTATCCGAAGTGGCGGCTGGAGGACTACCAGCTGCTCGAGGTTTTGAATGTCGCCCATCGCGAGGGCGCGCTGGTGATGGTGCATGCCGAGAACGACGACATGATCCGCTGGATCGCCAAGCACCTGATCGAGCGCGGGCATGGGGCGCCGAAGTTTCACGGTGTCGCGCATGACGCGCTCGCGGAGGCTGAGGCGACGCATCGCATCATCATGCTGTCACGCTTGCTGAGCGTGCCGGTGTTGATCGTCCACGTGTCCAGCCCCGAGGCGGCGAACACGATTCGCGCCGCGCAAACCCTTGGCGCGAAAATTTATGCGGAGACCTGTCCCCAGTATCTCGTGCTCACCGCCGACGACATGGATCGCCCCGGGGTCGAAGGGGCCAAATGGTGCTGCAGCCCGCCGCTGCGCGACAAGGCGGCGCAGGAGGCGATCTGGGCCGGGCTAGTCAACGGCACCTTCCAGGTCTATTCCTCCGATCACGCGCCGTACCGGTTCGATGAAACAGCGAAGATTCCGCGCGGCGATCAAACCACGTTCAAGGAGATGGCCAACGGCGTGCCCGGTATCGAGATGCGCATGCCGATCCTCTTTTCCGAAGGCGTGCTGAAGGGACGACTAAGCATCAATCAATTCGTATCGCTCACCGCGACCAACCATGCGCGCATGTACGGCCTGTACCCCCGCAAGGGCACGATCGCGATCGGCTCCGATGCCGACATCGCCATCTGGAATCCCGAAATCGAAAAACGCATCGACTATTCGATGATGCACGATGCGGTTGGCTACACACCCTACGAGGGGCATGTCTACAAGGGCTGGCCGGAGATCGTGATGAGTCGTGGACGCATCGTCGTCGAGGGCGGCAAATTGCATGTAGCGCGCGGCTCGGGACAATACCTGGCGCGCGGCCGGCCCGGACCGGTGGCCGCTGCCGCAGCCGGAAAAATCGACGGACCCGCCCGCCAACTCAGAAACCTCATCGGATAACGCCATGGCCAGACACCTCAGGATCGCCGCGGCCCAGCTCGGGCCGCTCCACAAGACGGACTCTCGTGCCGTCGCTGTTTCCAGATTGAAGAATTTGCTGAAAGAAGCGCACAGCATGGGAGCGAAGTTCGTCGTTTTTCCCGAACTTGCCTTCACCACTTTCTTTCCCAGATGGTGGATGGAGGATCAAGCCGAAGTCGACGCCAAGTTCTTCGAGAAAAGTATGCCGTCGCCGGCGACCCAGCCGCTATTCGATGAGGCGAAGAAGCTCGGCATCGGCTTCTACATCGGCTACGCCGAGCTGACGCCGGAGGGCCGGCGCTTCAACACCGCGATCCTGGCCGGTCCTGACGGCTCGATCGTGGGCAAGTACCGCAAGGTGCACCTGCCCGGGCATGCCGACCACAAGCCAAAAGCGGCTTTTCAGCATCTGGAGAAGAAGTACTTCGAGGTCGGCGACCTCGGTTTTCGCGTCTGGCGCTACCTCGACACCATTACCGGCATGCTGATCTGCAATGACCGGCGCTGGCCCGAGGCATTTCGTGTGCTCGCGCTGCAGGGCGCCGAGATCGTCGCGCTGGGCTTCAACACACCGACCGAGAACCTGCATTACAGCGAGCCGCCGGCCCTGCGCGTGCATCATCACCTGATCATGGCGCAGTCGATGGCATTCCAGAACGCCACCTGGCTCGTCGAGACCGCCAAGGCCGGTGCCGAGGACGGCTTCCGCATGTTCGGCCACTCCCTGATCGTCGCGCCGAGCGGGGAGATCGCGGTCAAAAGCCAGTCCGAGGAGGACGAGGTGATCTGCTACAACTGCGACATCGACCTCGCCGCCAACCTGAAGAAGACGATGTTCAACTTCGCCGCACACCGGCGCCCGGAGCACTACCGCCTGATCGTCGAGCGCACCGGCGCTGAAGTTACGCCGGCCAACGGCTGATGGATTTCGAGCTTGCGCGCCTGCCGGCGCTGGAGCGCTACAAGCTGATCATCGGCCTGGTGATCCCGCGGCCGATCGGCTGGGTGTCCACGTGGAACGAAAACGGCGTTGCCAACTGCGCGCCGTTCTCCTTCTTCAACGCGATCTCGGAAGACCCGCCGCTGTGCATCCTGAGCTTCAACCTGCGCTCCGACGGCGCGATGAAGCATACCCTCAAGAACATCCACCGCACCGGCGAGTACGTGGTCAACCTGGCCGACGAGTCGACTGCCAACGCGATGCATGTCTCGAGCTACGAAATTCCCGAAACCGAAAGCGAGTTCGCCAAGACCGGCCTGACGCCAGTGCCGGCGATGATGGTGAAACATCCACGGATCAGCGAAGCCGCGGCCTCGCTCGAATGCAAGGTTGAACGCCGGATTGAATTCGGTCCCGAGCGTGAACTGGTGATCGGCGAGATCCTGCTCATCCACGCGCGCGAGGGCATCATCGACCCGGCGACCAAGCGCATCTCGGAAGAAAACTACCGGCCGGTCGGGCGCCTGTTCGCCAACCGCTACTGCACCACGCGCCAGCGCTTCAACTTGCCTGGGGCACTGCCCTCCGGCAAGGTTCCTTAACAGCCGCCTTCACCATGGCTACTACGGCTGGATGCCGGCCGCCTTGATGAGCCTGGCGAACTTTTCATGCTCGGATCGGGTATAGGCGGCGAATTCCTCCGGCGTGCCCTTGGGCGCATACATGCCATACCACGCATAGGGCAGCTTGCCGGGGTTCGCTTTGGCATGAGTGACGAACTCGCGCAGGGTGGGCGCAGGCACAGCGGGGTGACGACGATGACCCAGGGTGAGCGCGCGATCAGCGTCACCGGCGCTACATCCGCCACCGGGCGCGTAAGGCACCACGATACGCACGGGTTTGGTGGGGAAAGTCGCGGGCTGGGCTTGCGCCCCCGCGGCGATCAGGACCGCCGCCAATGCCAGTACTGTTTTCATGAACCCTCTCATATCTTGTTCCGCTGGATGACCTGCCTGGCAATGATCATGCGCTGCATTTCGTTGGTGCCTTCGCCGATGCAGAGCAAAGGCGCGTCGCGGTAGAGCCGCTCGACCGGAAATTCCTTCGAGTAGCCGTATCCGCCGTGGATGCGCATGGCCTCGTGCGCGTTTTCGAAGGCCGCCTCGGTGGCGAAGTACTTTGCCATGCCCGCCTCCATGTCGCAGCGCTCGCCGCGGTCGTAGATCTGCGCCGCGTTTTTTACCAGCAGGCGCGCGGCTTCGACGCGCGTGGCCATCTCGCCGATCTTGAGCTGGATCGCCTGATGCTCGCAGATCGGCTTGCCGAAGGTGTGGCGCTGCTGCGAATACTTCACCGCCTCGGCGAGCGCGGCCGCCGCTATGCCGACCCCGCGCGAGGCGACGTTGATGCGGCCCAGTTCGAGGCCGCCAACAGCCTGGTGAAAGCCGCGGCCCTCCTCACCGATGAGGTTTGCCGCCGGCACGCGGTAGTCGTCGAACACCAGCTCGGCCGAATCGATGCCCTTGTAGCCGAGCTTCTCGAGCTTCTTGCTGGCGGTGAAGCCGGGGCCTTTCTCGCACAGGAACATCGACATGCCGCGATGGCGCGGCTCGGCCTCTGGATTGGTCTTCACCAGCACGGCGAAGCAGGATCCCTGGATGCCGTTGGAGATCCAGGTCTTGGTCCCGTTGAGGATATAGGCCTCGCCCGAGCGCAGCGCGCGCGTACGGATGGCCTGCAGGTCGGTCCCTGCATTCGGCTCGGTAAGCGCAAGGCCTCCGCGGATCTCGCCGCTGGCGAATCTGGGCAGGTACTTTTCCTTGAGTCCGGCGCTGCCATACCGCTCGACCAGCAAGGCCATCATGAGGTGCGAGTTGAAGATGCCGGTGAGCGACATCCACACTTCCGAGATGCGCGCGACGATGCGGCCGTAGAGCTCGGCCGAGAGTCCCAGTCCGCCGTAGTCCGGGCTGATGGTCGCGCCGAAAAGGCCGAGCTCTTTCATCTGCTCGACCATTTGCGCCGGCCAGACATCGTCGTGTTCCAGCTTCATTACTTGCGGCTCGACCTCGCGCTTGAGCCACTTGTCGATGGCCTCGAGGATCTGGCGGGCCTCGTCGGACTCGGGGCCGACGTGGTAGCGGGGCTTGGTCTGGCTCATGGTGTGTCCTCAGTAGCCGGCCTTTTCTTCGATCGGGTTGCCGCGCCGCATGACGAGCATGGTGCGCTCGAACTCGCACACGATTTCACCGTGTTGATTGCGGCCGGAAGTCCTGATGGTGACGATGCCCTGGTCCGGGCGGGATTTCGATTCGCGTTTGGCGAGCACGGTCGATTCGGCATACAGCGTGTCGCCTGCGAACACGGGCTTTGGCAGGGTGATCTTTTCCCAGCCGAGATTGGCTATGGCTTTCTGGCTCGTGTCCGACACGCTCATGCCGACAAGGATGGACAGCGTCAGCGTGCTCACCACGAGCGGCTTGCCGAACTCGGAGTGCTTCGCGTATTCCGCGTCGAAGTGGATCGGGTGTTGGTTCATCGTCAGCAGTGCGAACCAGGTGTTGTCCGTCTCGGAGATCGTGCGCCCCGGCCTGTGCTCGTAGGTCGCGCCGACTTCGAAGTCCTCGAAATAGCGTCCGAACCGCTCGCGATAGCGGTTCTCCCCGACTTTTACCGACTCGCCCGCCATCGCAGCCTCCTCATTTGTCCGGACAATTGTACAATGGCGTCCGGTACCCCTTCAATCGGAGGCTCCATGTTTCGAGCGCTAGTCGGACTGATCGCAACGGCACGGTGCTTCTGCGCGACCCTCGTCGGCGCCCAGCCCGCAGGCTACCCATCGAAGCCGGTGCGCATCATCGTGGACAACAAGCCGGGCGCCGCGGGGATCATCGGCACCGAGCTCACGGTCAAGGCGCCGGCCGACGGCTACACGCTGCTGTTCAGCTCAGAATGAGCATCTCCCGCAAGCTTGCCGAATTTGCCGCAGCCCTGCGCTGGGAAACGATCCCGGTCGGGGTACGTACGCGGGCAAAGCACCTGATGCTCGATGCAATCGGGTGCGCGCTTGCAGCCAAGCGTTTCGATTTCGCTGCCGTGTCGCTGCGCGCGATCGCCGAGCTGGGCGGAAAGGGTGAGCGCGGCGTGGTCGGCCACACGCAACGCCTTTCACTACGCGACGCCGTGCTCGCAAATGGCATCCTCATGCACGGGCTGGACTACGACGACACGCATAGCGAAGGCATCGTGCACCTGACCGTGGGCGTGCTGCCTGCCGCGCTGGGGCTCGCATGCGAGCTGGGCAAGCCGGGCCGCGATCTGCTGGTAGCCTACATCGCCGGTGTGGAAGCCGGCGCGCGGCTGGGCTCGGTGGCCAAAGGCGGTTTCCACCAGGTCGGGTTCCATCCCACCGGGGTCATCGGCGCATTCGCGAGCGCACTGGCCGCCGGCAAGCTGCATGGCTTCGATGCCACCCAGCTGGTGAACGCGCAGGGCGTGGCGCTGTCGGTCGCCTCGGGCAGCCTCGAATTCCTCGAGGACGGCTCGTGGACCAAACGCTTTCATCCGGGCTGGGCCGGTGTCGGCGGCCTCACGGCCGCGGCGATGGCGAAGCACGGATTCGTCGCGCCCGCGGCTGCGTACGAAGGGCGCTTCGGACTGTACAAGTCGCACCTGGGGCCGCTGGATGCGCAATGCGACTACACGCGCGCGACCCAAGGACTGGCGACGACTTGGGAAACCATGAACGTGGCGGTCAAGCCCTACGCCGCCTGCCATTTCGTGCATGCCTTCGCTGACGCCGCGATTGCGCTGAGGGCGCAAGACATCGATCCGCGGAAGATCGCCTCGATCACCGCGCTTGTGCCGGCCGAGGTGGTCAAGACAGTCTGCGAGCCCGCGGAGAGCAAACGCCGCCCGGCCAATGAGTACGACGCCAAGTTCAGCGTCCCTTATGTCATCGCCGCGAGCCTGCGCGCAGGGAAGTTTGGCCTCGCCGAACTGGAAGACGCGGCATTGCGGGATCCCGATACGCTTGCGCTCGCCGCCAAGGTCGATTACCGCGTCGACCCTGATTCGGGATTCCCTGAACACTACTCAGGCGAAGTCATCGTCCGTATGCAGGAAGGGCGGGAACTAAGGCATCGCGAGCAGATCAATCGCGGCAGCGCGGACAGACCTCTCACCGGTTCCGAGGTCGAAGCAAAATTCATGCAGAACGCCGCGTACAGCGTCCCGCCGCAAAAGGCGAAGCGCATCCGCGACGCGGTGCTCCGCATGGACGATGCATCGGCACTCGTGCTTGAGGAGGTGCTGCGTGAAAGCTGATCTGCCACTCGCAGGCATGCGCGTGCTCGCGGTCGAGCAGTACGGTGCGGGCCCGGCCGGCACCGTATACCTCGCCGACCTTGGCGCGGAAGTCATCAAGATCGAGAACCTGAGGGAAGGCGGCGATGTGGGTCGGCGCGTGGGCCCGCACTTCTTCGGCCCCGGCGACAGCCAGTTCTACCAGACCTTCAACCGCAACAAGCGCTCGGTGGCGCTCGATCTGCGCTCGCCCGAAAGCATGGCGGTGTTCCATGACCTTGTGCGCACTGCCGATGGCGTAATCGACAACCTGCGCGGCGACCTCCCCGCAAAGCTCGGACTCACGTACGCGGCGCTTTCGGAATTCAATCCGCGCGTCGTCTGCTCGCATCTTTCGGCTTACGGGCGCGAAGGCTCGCGCGCCTCGTGGCCGGGCTATGACTACCTCATGCAAGCCGAAGCCGGCCACATGTCGCTTACCGGCGATCCGGATGGCGCGCCCGAGCGCTATGGGCTTTCGGTCGTGGATCTCATGACAGGCCTCGCGGCTGCATTCGCCCTCCTCGCGGGCATCACCAGCGCGCGCCAGACCGGCCGCGGGCGCGACCTCGACACCAGCCTCTTTGACCTCGCGCTGTTCAACCTGAACTACCCGGGCGCGTGGTACCTCAATGCCGGGGCGATCCAGGGCCGCGAAAAGCGCTCGGCCCATCCCTCACTCGTGCCGAGCCAGTTGTATCGCACGCAGGACGGCTGGATTTTCGTCATGTGCAACAAGGAAAAATTCTGGGGACTCCTTGCCGGCGTGCTTGGCCATCCCGAATGGGCGGCCGACCCGCGCTATGCAACGTTCGCCGCGCGCCTCGAACGCCGCGACGAGATCACGGTGATGCTGGACGAAGACTTCTCGCGCGACACCACCGCCGCGTGGCTTTCGAAGCTCACCGGCACGGTGCCGGTGGCGCCCGTGAACGACATCGCACAAGCGCTGGACAATCCTTTCGTTGCGGAGCGCGGCGGGATAGTGGACTTCGATTACCCGGACGGCCGCACTGCCCGCCTGATCGCCAATCCGATCCGTTGCTCTGATGCGGAAGCGCCGCGACGCGCGGCCCCTTCGCTCGGCGCCGACACCGATGAGCTGCTCGAGGGACTGGGATACAGCGCGGAGCGCATCGCGGAGCTGCGCTCACGGGGCGCTGTAGGATAGTTGCGGGCCTACGGCCAGTGAAGCCGTATCGCTACGAGCAGATCGCCAAGGCGCTTGGCGAGCGCATCACCTCCGGCGCGGTTTCGGTGGGCGATTCGCTCCCCACGGAGGCGGCGCTCTGCAAGAGGTACCGCGTTAGCCGCTACACCGCGCGCGAAGCGCTGCGCCAATTGCGCGAAGCCGGGCTCATCACGCGGCGCCCACGAGCCGGCTCTACGGTTGCCGCCGCGAGCGCGAGTTCCGTGTTTTCGCTTCCCGTGAGTTCCGCGGCCGACCTTTTCCGCTATGCCTCGGACACGCGGTTCGTCATCGCCAGGCGCGAAAGCGTCAAGGCCACTGGCGATACCCTCGCCGTACTCGGCTGCCGCCGCGGCCTGGAATGGATCAGGCTCTCTGGCGTGCGCAAGAAACCCGGCATCGCGACTCCCGTGTGCCTGATCACGGTTTACCTGCACAGTGCGTTGGCGGGTCTTGCAAAACGCATCCCGCGCTCGGCCGGCGTCATTTATCCGCTGGTGGAGAAGGAGCTTGGCGTCCGGATCGCGCGCATCGACCAGCGCATCGAAGCCGTGCCGCTGGGCGCGAGCGAAGCCTATGCACTGAAATGCAAGCCCGGCTGCGGGCTGCGCGTGCGCCGGTACTACTACGACGCGACCGACCGACTACTTGAGGTTTCCGATTCACTCCATGCCGCCGAGCGGTTTGCATACGAAATGCGGCTACGGCGGGAATGAGTAAGCCCGATACCCCTAACTTTCTGACCATTTCAGGCGTACACGCCCGATCGCCATCGCGACCGCGGCCTGCGTGGGCTCGACCACGGGGATGCCGAGGTCATCCTGCAGCGGCTTGCGGTAGCGCGCCATGCCGGCGCAGCCCATGATCACGACGTCGGCCCCGTGCGTGTCCCGCAGGGTCTTGCCGACTTCCACCATGCGGCCGTAGGTGCGTTTCTCGTCGGAGAGTTCGACGACGCGCAGGCCCACCGGCAGCTCGCCAGCCAGGCGCTCGCTCACGCCGAGCGCGCCGACGTAGCGCAGGTGGCGCGGGATGGATTGCTTGAGGATCGCGATCACGCCGAACTTCTGGCCCAGGGTCAGCGCGGTGAGAATGCCGCACTCGGAAATGCCGAGCACCGGTTTCTTCGTCGCCTCGCGCAGCGAGTGCAATCCGGGGTCGCTGTAGCAGGCGATCACGAACGCGGCGCAGTCTTTTTCCTTCTCCCTGATCAGCTTCAGCATTGGCGCAACGACACCGTCGACGTGCTGCTGGGTCTCGATCCCGGGAGGGCCTTCTTTCAGCGTCAGGCACTCGATCCCCGGGCCGCCCGGGATGCGCAGCGGCGCGCAAGCCTCGTCGATGCCGCGCGTCACGGCTTCGGTCGAGTTGGGGTTGATGACGAGGATACGGTCGGCCATGCCCGGATACTATCGCTTCCAATGAATTTATCGGACAATGCCTGAGTGAATTCAATTAGAGGAGCGCTACCAATGTTTCATCGACGCCTTGCCGTAATCGTGGCCGCCGCGCTGTTGCTTGCGGGTTCCGCGCTGGCTCAATCCAACCTGCCGCCGCTGCGCACCGGCGTAGACGGCACCTTCGCGCCGCATGCCATGCCCAAGCTGGGTGGCGGCACCGAGGGCTTCCAGATCGACCTCTTCACCGAGGTCGCCAGGCGCATGAAGCGCGAGATCACGATCGACAGCGTGAGCTTTTCCACCCTGATCCCGGGCATGCTCTCGGGCCGCTACGACTTCATTGCGGCGCCCACCACGGTGACCAAAGAGCGCGCCGAAAGCATGCTCTTCACCGCCGGCTATCTGTGGACCGCGTTCCAGTTCGGCATCAAGAAGGGCTCCGCGCCGATCAAGGACTGGTCCGACCTCAAGGGCAAGGTCGTCGCCGTCAACAAGGGCACGCCCTACGAGAACCTGAGCAAGGCGGAAGGCGCGAAGCACGGTTTCACCGTCCAGGCCTACGACACCCAGCCCGACGCGACGCAGGCCGTGCTCTCGGGCCGCGCCTACGCGACGCTCGGCGGCAACACGACCATCGTGTACGCCGCGAGCAAGAACCCGCAGTTCGCCGCCGACCTCGAGCTCAGCCAGACGCGCGCGCACTGGGCGGCGCCGTTCCCCAAGGGCAGCGTGGCGCTGCGCAACCAGATGCAGGACGTGCTCGATTGCATGAAGAAGGACGGCACCATCGCCAAGCTGTCGGAGAAATGGTTTGGCCGCGTCCCGGGTCCCGACGCGCTCGAGCGGGTGATCACGCCGGGCTACGGCGTGCCCGGCATGCCGGGCTACGACCCAACGCCGCATGAGTTGAAGTGCGGCTGAAGTTGGGCTTCATGTGCGGTCGATAGCAGGGGATGCCCGCTAAGCCCATCGTCGAGGCGCGCGGCATCCACAAGCATTTCGGCGCCCTGCATGTCCTGAAGGGCGTCGATCTCCTGCTGGCCGAGCGCGAACTGGTGTTCGTCATCGGGCCCTCGGGTTCAGGCAAGTCGACCTTGCTGCGCTGCCTCAACCGGCTCGAGGCGCCGTCTTCGGGCAGCGTGGTGGTCGACGGCGTCGACCTGCTCGATCCGCGCACCGACATCAACCATGCGCGCCAGCGCATCGGCATGGTGTTCCAGTCGTTCAACCTCTATCCGCACATGACCGCGCTCGGCAACGTCACGCTGGCGCTGCGCAAGGTGGCTGGCAAGCCGCGCGGCGAAGCGGACGCGCTCGGCCGTGCCGCGCTGGCGCGCGTGGGGCTCGCCGACCGCGCCGGCCACACGCCCGGCCAGCTCTCCGGCGGCCAGCAGCAGCGCGTCGCGATCGCGCGCGCGATCGCGCTCGAGCCGCGGGTCATGCTGTTCGACGAGCCCACCAGCGCGCTCGATCCCGAACTGGTGGGCTCGGTGCTGGGCGTGATGCGCGACCTGCGCGAGAGCGGCATGGCGATGGTGGTGGTCAGCCACGAGATGGGCTTCGCTCGCAACGCCGCCGACCGCGTGCTCTTCATGGACGAGGGCGCCATAGTCGAGCAGGGCACGCCCGCGGCGATCTTCGAGACGCCCGTGCAGGACCGCACACGCGGCTTCATCGGCCAGATCCAGCGGCACTGAAAGCCGGCACGCGATGTCAAATTGGGAGCGCTTCCTCGACACCTTCTTCAACGCCAAGGTCATGGCCAAGTACCTGCCGGACATCGCGCACGGCATGCTGGTCACTGTCGAGCTCGCGGCGTTCGTCATCGTCACCGGCCTCGTCTCCGGACTGGCGCTCGCGCTGCTGCGCAGCCTGGGCTACAGGCCCGTCAACCTGCTGATCGTCTTCGTCGTCGACCTTTTCCGCGCCCTGCCGCCGCTGGTCATCATCGTGTTCATCTATTTCGGCCTGCCCGCCGTCGGCATTGCGCCCTCGGGCTTCGTCTCGACCTGGCTGTCGCTCACGCTGGTGTTGATGGCCTTCTCAGAGGAGATCTTCTGGGCAGGCATCACCTCGATCGCCAAGGGACAGTGGGAGGCGGCGCGCTCGACCGGCCTTTCCTACAGCCAGACCCTGATGAACGTGGTGCTGCCGCAGGCATTGCGTCTCACCATCCCGCCGCTCACCAACCGCACCATCGCCATTACCAAGGGCACCGCACTCGGCACGGTCGTGGCGGTGAACGAGATCCTCGGCATGGCCTCGTCTGCGGTGTCCAACAGCTACAACCCGTCGCCGCTCACCCTGGGCGCGGGCGCGTACCTGATCCTGTTTTTCCCGATGGTTGTCTTCGGCCGCTGGCTGGAGACCAGGATGGCCTGGAAGCGCTGAGCCATGCTGCAGACCTTCTTCAACCCCGAGATCGTCGCGGCCGCCTGGCCCATCATCCTGGCCGGCCTCGGCAACACGGTGATGCTTTCGCTGGTTGTAGTGCCGCTCGGTCTCATTGGCGGGCTCGGACTCGCCATGCTGGCCAGCGTCCGCAAGCCCTGGGTGCGCTGGCCCTTGATGGCCTGGGTCGATTTCTTCCGCGCCTTTCCACCGCTGGTGCTGCTGATCTTCCTCTTTGCCGGCCTGCCGTTCGCCGGGCTGGAGCTGGGCGGCTTCGCCTGCGTCTGCATCGCCTTTTTCCTCAACACCGGCGCCTACTATGGCGAGATCCTGCGCGCCGGTATCGAGTCCGTTCCGACGGGCCAGACCGAGGCCGCCCGCAGCACGGGCCTCGGCCGCGTCCAGACCATGCTGTTTGTGGTGTTGCCGCAGGCCGTGCGCAACGTGCTGCCCGACCTCCTCTCCAACACGCTCGAGGTGGTCAAGCTCACTTCGCTCGGCAGCGTCGTCGCCATGCCTGAACTGCTGTTCCAGGCGCGGCAGGCGCAGAGCCTGACCTACAATCCCACACCCATCGTGCTTGCTGCCATCATCTACTTCGTGATGCTCTGGCCACTGGTGCGGCTGCTAAGCCGGCTCGAGAACCGGGCGCTCGCGGGGCGGGGGTAGGGGCGACGCACCCCTGCCGCCACGCACGAGCGCCGATGAGCTACGATCAGGGTAAATGACCGATCTGTCGGAATCCAAGAGCCTGGTCTACAAGGCGAAGCATAAGATCCGCTTCGTCACCGCGGCGAGCCTGTTCGACGGCCACGACGCCTCGATCAACATCATGCGGCGCATCCTGCAGGCCTCCGGCGCCGAGGTGATCCACCTGGGGCACAACCGCTCGGTCGACGAGGTGGTGACCACCGCGCTCGAAGAGGATGTGCAGGGCATCGCGATCTCGTCCTACCAGGGCGGCCACCTCGAGTACTTCAAATACATGGTCGACCAGTTGCGATTGAGGGAGGGAAACCCGGGCGGCGGCGCGGGCATCCAGGTCTTCGGCGGCGGCGGCGGCGTGATCGTGGCCGCCGAGATCGAGGAACTGCACGCCTACGGCGTAACGCGCATCTATACGCCGGAAGACGGCCAGAAGATGGGGCTGCAGGGAATGATCAACGACATGCTCGCGCGCTGCGACTTCAATCCCGTCGAGCGCGCGCCCACCGAGCTCGAGCCGGGAGACTTCCGCGCCTTGGCGAGAGTCATCTCCGCTCTTGAACTTGGCGTTCTTGAAGAGAAATTCAAGCAACAAATCCAGGAAAAATCGCAACGCGCCGCGGTGCCCGTTCTCGGCGTCACCGGCACCGGCGGCGCCGGCAAGAGCTCGCTCACCGACGAACTGGTGCGCCGCCTGCGCATCGACCAGGGCGACCGGCTGAAGATCGCCATCGTTTCGGTCGACCCCACGCGCCGCAAGACCGGCGGCGCCTTGCTGGGCGACCGCATCCGGATGAACGCCATTTACGGCCCGAACGTCTTCATGCGCTCGCTCGCCACGCGCGAGTCGGGCGCGGAGATCGCCGCCTGCGTACCGGAGGTGATCGCCGCTTGCCGCGCGGCCGGATTCGATCTGGTGATAGTCGAGACCTCGGGGATCGGGCAGGGCGATGCGGCCATCGTCCCGCTGGTGGACGTATCGCTCTATGTCATGACGCCGGAGTTCGGCGCCGCGAGCCAGCTCGAGAAAATCGACATGCTCGACTTCGCCGACTTCGTCGCCATCAACAAATTCGACCGCAGGGGCGCGGAGGACGCGCTGCGCGACGTCCGCAAGCAGGTGCAGAGGAACCGGCAGACCTTCAACCAGTCGCCCGATGCGATGCCGGTGTTCGGCACCATCGCCTCGCGCTTCAACGACGACGGGGTAACCGCGCTCTACCAGGGCATTGCCGCCAAACTCACGGAAAAGGGTTTGAAGCTTTCACAGGGAATTCTTGCTTCGATAAAAGGCAAGAGCTCCTCGGACGTTCACGTCGTCGTGCCGGCGAAGCGCGCCCGCTACCTGGCCGAGATTGCCGAGGCGCTGCGCGCCTATCACGAGCAGGGCCTGCAGCAATCGCGCATCGCACGCGACCGGCAAAGCCTGCTCGCCGCCAAGCGCATGAGCGGCACCACCGTCCTGGACGCGCTGATTGAGGAAAAGAATGCCGCGCTTGGCGCGCATGCGAGGAAGCTGCTCGAATCCTGGCCGCGGACCGTCAAGTCCTACTCGGGCGACGAATCCGTGACGAAGAGCCGGGAGCGCGAGCTGCGCACCAAACTGACCACCACTTCGCTCTCCGGCACCAAGGTGCCCAAGGTGGCGCTGCCGAAGTTCGAGGATGCGGGCGAGATCCTGCGCTGGCAGTGGCGCGAGAACCTGCCCGGCGCGTTCCCGTTCACCGCGGGGGTGTTCCCCTTCAAGCGCGAGAACGAGGATCCGACGCGCATGTTCGCGGGCGAGGGCGATCCTTTCCGCACCAACCGGCGCTTCCACCTGCTGTCGAAGGACATGCCGGCCAAACGCCTGTCCACCGCCTTCGATTCGGTGACGTTGTACGGCTTCGACCCCGACGAGCGCCCGGACATCTACGGCAAGGTCGGCAATTCCGGCGTCTCCATCGCCACCCTGGACGACATGAAGGTCCTCTACTCGGGATTCGACCTTTGCGCGCCGGACAACTCGGTGTCGATGACCATCAACGGCCCGGCGCCGACGATCCTGGCCATGTTTTTCAACACCGCCATCGACCAGCAGACGGAGAAATTTCGGCAGGAAAATTCACGCGACCCTGACAAGAAAGAACTTGAAAAGATAAAAAAAGAAACCCTGTCAGCCGTGCGCGGGACCGTTCAGGCCGACATCCTGAAGGAGGACCAGGGCCAGAACACCTGCATTTTCTCCACCGAGTTCTCGCTCAAGGTGATGGGCGACATCCAGGATTACTTCATCCGCCACCAGGTACGGAATTTCTACTCGGTATCGATCTCCGGCTATCACATCGCGGAAGCCGGCGCGAATCCGGTCAGCCAGCTCGCCTTCACGCTGTCGAACGGTTTCACCTTCGTCGAAGCCTATCTCGCGCGCGGCATGCACATCGACCACTTCGCGCCCAACCTGTCGTTCTTCTTCAGCTACGGCATGGACCCGGAGTACAGCGTCATCGGGCGCGTGGCGCGGCGCATCTGGGCGGTGGCGATGAAGAACCGCTACGGCGCGAACGAGCGCTCGCAGAAGCTCAAGTTCCATTCGCAGACCAGCGGCCGCAGCCTGCATGCGCAGGAAATTGCGTTCAACGATATCCGCACCACGCTGCAGGCGCTGATCTCCTCCTACGACAACACCAATTCATTGCACACCAACGCCTACGACGAGGCGATCACCACGCCCACCGAGGAGTCGGTGCGCCGCGCGATGGCGATCCAGCTGATCATCAACAAGGAGTGGGGCCTGGCGAAGAACGAGAATCCCAACCAGGGCTCGTTCATCATCGAGGAACTCACCGACCTGGTCGAGGAAGCGGTTCTCAAGGAGTTCGAGGCGATCAGCTCGCGCGGCGGCGTGCTGGGCGCCATGGAGACCGGATACCAGCGCGGCAAAATCCAGGAAGAGTCGATGCTCTACGAACACCAGAAGCACGACGGCTCGTATCCGATCATCGGCGTCAACACCTTCAGGAACGCCAATGCCGATGCGGTGCCGCAGAAAATCGAACTGATCCGCTCGAGCGAGGACGAGAAGCGCTCGCAGCTCAAGCGTCTGCGCGATTTCCACGCGCGCCACGCCGCCGAGTCTGGCCCGATGCTCGCGCGCCTGCGCGAAGCCGTGATCGCGAACGACAACGTGTTCGCGGTGCTGATCGAGGCCGTGCGCGTGTGCTCGCTCGGGCAGATCACCCACGCGCTGTTCGAGGTCGGGGGCGAGTACCGCAGGAGCATGTAAGTGACACTGACCGGCTCGCATCTGCTGACCCGCGCGCTGCGCGAGGAGGGGGTGAACACCATCTTCACGCTCGCCGGGGATCACATCCTGCCGTTGCTGGACCTGTTTGCCGACGAGGGTTTCCGGCTCATCGACTGCCGCCACGAGCAGGCCGCGGTTCACATGGCGGATGCATGGGGGCGGATCACCGGGCAACTGGGCGTGTGCGCTTTCACCACCCCTGGACACGCCAATGCCATTCCGGGCCTTGTGAACGCGCTCTCGAGCGAATCCCCGGTGCTCAACATCGCTGGCTCGGCCGACCTGCGCCACGCCCACCGCGGCATCATGCAGGAGATCGACCAGGTGGGCATGGCGCGGCCGGTGACCAAAGGCGCCTGGCTGGTGCACGATGCGCGGCGCATCCCGGACATGGTGGCCACTGCCGTGCGCACTGCATTCGAAGGACGGCGCGGTCCGGTCCACCTGACGGTGCCCGTCGACGTGCAAACCCAGCGCGTCGAGGACTCCGACGTACGCTTCTACGCATCGGCCAGGTACCGCCCGCAGGCCCCGCGCGTGGCTGCAAAGGAGCAGGTGGAGGAGGCGATCCGGCTGCTGCGAGCGGCGGAGCGCCCGCTCATCATCGCGAGCACGCCGGCCGCCTACGGCGAGTGGACGACGCCACTGCAGGAGTTCATCGAGACCACCAGGCTGCCGCTGATGACCGAAGAAGCGGCGCGCGGCATCGTGTCCGACGAGCATCCGTATTGCCTCGGTTTTTTCGACCTGTCGCAGCACCAGCCCGCGAACCTGATCTGTGAAGCGGACGTGATGCTGTTTCTCGGCAAGCTCCTCGACTTCACCGTCGGCTTCGGCCTGCCGCCCATCGTGTCGGAGTCGGCCAAGGTGATCCAGGTCGAGCCCTCCGGCGTGCAGGTGGGGCGCAACCGGGGCGTGGACGTGGGCATCGTGGGCGACGTCGGCCCCGTGGTCGCGCAGCTCCGTGCCAAGGCCGCCGAGCATGAATGGAAGGAGCTGCCATGGCTGCAGCGCCTGCGCGATGCGCGCGCGGCAGAGCGCGCGCGCATCGCGGCATTCGCCACCGACGAAACACCGCTGCGCTCGATGTTCGTGCACAAGACGCTGGCCGCCTTCCTGCGACCGGACGACGTGCTGGTGTTCGATGGCGGCGACTACGCCTACTACGGCCGCGCCTTTCTACCGGCGCGCAGGCCCCGCTCCTGGTACTACCTGCCCAACCTGGGCATGCTGGGCTCGGCGGTGCCGGTCGCGATTGCGGCCAAGCTCGCCAGGCCGGGCAGTCGCGTGTTCTGCATCACGGGCGACGGCTCCTTCGGTTTCAACGGCATGGAGCTGGACACCGCCGTGCGCCATGGACTCGATATCGTGGTGCTGTTGGGCAACGATGCGGCCTGGGGCATCGACAAGAACATTCAGCTGGGTCTGTATGGAAAGCCGGTGGTCACCGATCTGGCGCCCACCCGCTACGACATCGTCGCCGAGGGCCTCGGCGCGCACGGCGAACTGGTGGAGCGTGCCGGGGAACTGGCCCCGGCGCTGGAGCGCGCGCTTGCCGCGGGCAAGCCCGCACTGCTCAACATCCGCGTGCAGAGCCAGATCAGCATGCGGGCCCAGGGCATCGTGGACAGCAGAAAAAAGGGCGGCGCGTTCTG
The DNA here is from genome assembly GCA_038040245.1 of Pseudomonadota bacterium. Lineage (GTDB taxonomy): Bacteria > Pseudomonadota > Gammaproteobacteria > Burkholderiales > SG8-39 > RBG-16-66-20. The sequence goes on from JBBPIU010000054.1 coordinate 19,965, forward strand.
ACCCTTGTGGACTACGCGCCCGGTCGGATTACTTGCCCGCGCCCTTCTTGGCTACCCCGGGCGCCCCTTCCTGGGGCCAGTAATAATTCGCGGCGAAGGAATACGGCGGGAACATGTAGCGCTTCGCGGGCACCACCTTGGCTGCGTATTCGCGCTGCGACTCGTAGACCTTCTTGAACGTCGGGCTCTTGTCGGAGTTTTCCTTGGCCACTTCGTCCCAGGCCTTGAGCGAAGCGAGCAGGATGTCGGGCGGCGTGCGCCGGATCTGCACGCCGTGCTTCTGAATCATCTCTTCGATCGCATCGGCGTTCTGCTTTTGCCAGCGGGTGATCCAGGTGATGAAGGTGTCTTTCACGGCCGACTGCACCGCCTCCTGCTGCTGCGGCGTGAAGCTTTTCCAGACGTCGAGGTTGAAACCGAGCTCGCCGATGGAATTGTTTTCGTGCATCCCGGGGGTGTAGTGGTACTTGAACACCCCGGGCAGTCCGAGGCGCAGGTCCTCGACGCCGCCGACCCATTCGGCGCAGTCGATCACGCCGCGCTGCGCGGCCGGCACGATCTCGCCACCCGGCATGTTGACGACGCTCATGCCCATCTTGGCGTACACCTCCGCGTTCAGGCCGGTCTGCCGGCACTTCAGGCCCTTGATGTCCGCGACGCTGCGCAGCGGCTTCTTGAACCAGCCGAACGCCTGGGG
>JBBPIU010000055.1:0-20631 GCA_038040245.1 Pseudomonadota bacterium
ACAATCACATGCTTCAGGAACGGCAGCTTGCCGATGAACGGCTGGAACTGCGGCAGCAGCGGCTCCGAGACGAGCAAGGCCTTGGCCCGGCTGTCGGAAAGCATGTACTCGAAGTCCTTGGGGGTAAGAAGCGTATTGACCGCGACCGGCACGATGCCCGCCTTGATCGCGCCGAGAAAGGCGACCGGCCAGTCGATGGAGTCGTGCATCGCGATCAGGACGCGGTCTTCCATCCGCAGCCCCATCGCGAGCAGCGCGCTGCCGAAGCGGTTCACCCGCTCGGCCAGCTCGCCGAAGGTGACCTGCCCGCCGTCGTCGATGTAGGCAGTCTTGCCGGCGCGGCCGGCCTTGAGGTTGCCGCCCACCAGGTCGTCGGCGGCGTTGTAGCTGCGCGTGATTTCCACGGAATGAATTGTACTTAGGTACTTACGGCAACGGCTTCCTTGGCCAGCGCCAGCCAGCCTTCGCCCCACTCCACCGCCATTTCTTCGGGCAGCACGCCCGAGGAGGCGTCGTGCTGTACGCGCTCGCCGACGCGCTGGGCGCCAAGTTCGCCCAGGATGTCGTCAAAGCGCTTGCCGCCGAAATTGAAGGTCTCGGCGTAGGTGCGGTCGCCCAGGCCGAACACCCCGTAGCGCACCCGCGACAGGTCCGGGCGCTTCGCCTTCAGATCCTCGTACAGGGCCTTGGCGTTGTCGGGCACGTCGCCCTGGCCGTAGGTCGAGGTCACGATCAGGAAAATTCCGTCGCGCTCGAAAACGGAACTGTCGAGCTTGTCCATGAGCAGCGTCTCGACCTGCAGCTCGCCGTCATCCCAGACCAGTTCGAGTTCCTGGGCAACCAGCTGCGCGGTGCCGGTCATGGTGCCGACGAGGAGGGTGAGTTTCATGGACGGGAAGCCGGACGGGAAGCGATTGACACCAAATATATTGCAGCCTAGAATCCGCGTCAAGCACTATACTTCATGAACGCCCCGCTCTCTCCCGCGCAGCAGGATGCGGCCTACCTGGCCCAGCTCGGTGAGCGGGTGCGCGCCTGGCGCAACGGGCACGGCATGACGCGCAAGGCGCTCGCCGCCGCTTCGGGGGTGTCCGAGCGCTACCTGGCGCAGCTCGAAGCCGGCCAGGGGAACATCTCGGTGCTGCTGCTGCGCAAGGTGGCGCAGGCGATGCATGTCGCGGTGGAGAATCTGGTGCGCGAGACTCCGGACCAGGACCCGGCCAGGCGCCGCATCGCCCTGCTCGGACTCAGGGGCGCGGGCAAGTCCACGCTGGGCGCCAAACTCGCCGCCTCCCTTGGCATCCCGTTCGTCGAACTCGACAGCGAAGTCGAGCGCGAAGCCGGCTCGACGCTGGGCGAAGTATTCGCGATGTACGGACAGGAGGCCTTCCGCCGCTTCGAGCGCCGCGCGCTGGAGCGCGTACTGCGCACGCACGAGACCGCGGTGATCGCCGCTGGCGGCAGCCTGGTCACCGATCCCGACAGCTACCGGCTGCTGCTCGACCAATGCCACACCGTCTGGCTCAAGGCCAGGCCCGAGGAACACATGAACCGCGTCATCGCGCAGGGCGACATGCGCCCGTTTGAGGGAAAAATGCGCGGAAGGTCGGCTGCACTCGAGGAGATCCGCAAGCTGCTGGCCGACCGCGACCGCCTGTACTCCCGCGCAGACCTGACGATTGAAACTTCCGGCAGGTCCTTGAAATCCTCGTTGGAAGAACTGCGAAGCAAGGTAAAAACATGATCCGTTTCGATACCCATCCCGAAAAATACAACCACTGGAAGCTGTCTTTCGACGGTCCGGTGGCCACGCTGGTGCTGGACATCGCCGAGGACAAGGGCATCGCGCCGGGCTACAAGCTGAAGCTCAATTCCTACGACTTGGGCGTGGACATCGAGCTGCACGACGCGGTGAACCGCATCCGCTTCGAGCATCCCGAGGTGAAATCGGTGGTGGTGACCAGCGGCAAGAGCCGCATGTTCTGCTCGGGCGCCAACATCTACATGCTCGGCCTCTCCAGCCATGCCTGGAAGGTGAACTTCTGCAAGTTCACCAACGAGACGCGCAACGGCCTGGAGGATTCCAGCCGGCACTCGGGCCTCAAGTTCCTCGCTGCGCTGAACGGCACCACCGCCGGCGGCGGCTATGAACTCGCCCTCGCCTGCGACGAGATCGCCATGATCGACGACCGCTCCAGCACCGTGAGCCTGCCCGAAGTGCCGCTGCTCGGCGTGCTGCCCGGCACCGGCGGCCTGACGCGCATCGTCGACAAGCGCAAGGTGCGGCGCGACCTCGCCGACGTCTTCTGCACCACCGCAGAGGGCGTGCGCGCCGACCGCGCAAAGGAATGGCGCCTCGTGGACCACGCCGCCAAGCCGCAGCAGTTTGCCGAGTTCGTGAAGCACCGGGCGCTGGAACTGGCGAAGGATTCGGACCGGCCCGGGGGCAAAGGCATAGAACTGACGCCTTTGACTTCTCAGCTTGTGGAAATCCAGGTAAATGCCTCGGCAAGAACGGCCGATATCATCGTCAAAGGCCCGACCAAAGATCAAGTCGCGATCAAGCAAACCGCGGATTGGTATCCGCTGCAGCTCGCGCGCGAGCTCGACGAAGCCATCCTGAATCTGCGCCACAACCATCTTGAGGTGGGCCTGTGGATCTTCAAAACCAAAGGATCGGTCGAGGATGCGCTGGCGCTGGATGTGATCCTGGAGAAAAACCGGCAACACTGGTTCGTGCGCGAAACCATCGGCTATCTGCGCCGCACGCTCGCGCGCCTGGACGTGTCCTCGCGCTCGATGTTCGCGGTGGTGGAGCCGGGCTCCTGCTTCGCGGGCACGCTCGCCGAGCTGCTGTTCGCCGCCGACCGCATCTACATGCTGGAGGCCGAGGAGAACGGCCCGTCGATCGCCCTGTCGCCGCTCAATTTCGGCACCTATCCGATGGTGAACGAGGAAACCAGGTTGTCCGCGCATTTTTGCGGGGAGGTTCCAGAACTTCCTTTGAATGAAAACCTGGACACAAAAAAAGCCAGACAGCTCGGACTCATCACCTCGGCGCCGGACGACATCGACTGGGAAGACGAAGTGCGTATCGCCATCGAGGAGCGCGCCAGCCTGTCGCCCGACGCGCTCACCGGCATGGAGGCCTCGCTGCGCTTCACGGGCCGCGAGAACATGCTGACGCGCATCTTCGGGCGCCTGTCGGCGTGGCAGAACTGGATCTTTATCCGGCCCAACGCGGTCGGCGAGCAAGGGGCCCTGAAGGTTTACGGCACGGGTTCGAAAGCGAAATTCAACTGGGAACGGGTGTAACCATGAGCGGCATCAACTACTCGGAAAAGATCCCCAACAACGTCAACCTCGTCAACGACCGCACGCTGCAGCGCGCGCTCGAGCACTGGCAGCCGAAGTTCATCGACTGGTGGCGCGGCATGGGCCCGACCGACTTCCAGGGCGCCGATGTCTACCTGCGCACCGCGGTCTCGGTGGACGCGGAGGGCTGGGCGCAGTACGGCGCGGTGAAAATGCCGGATTACCGCTGGGGAATATTCCTGGCAGACCCGGTGGCCGAGCGCAAGATTGGCTTCGGCGACGCCATGGGCCAGCCCGTGTGGCAGCAGGTGCCGGGTGAATACCGCTCGACGCTGCGCCGGCTGATCGTCACGCAGGGCGACACCGAGCCCGCCTCGGTGGAGCAGCAGCGCCTGCTCGGCCACAGTTGCCCTTCCCTCTACGACCTGCGCAACCTGTTCCAGGTCAACGTCGAGGAAGGCCGCCACCTGTGGGCGATGGTGTATCTGCTGCACGCCTACTTCGGCCGCGACGGCCGCGAAGAGGCCGAGGAGCTGCTCGCGCGGCATTCGGGCGACGCCGACAAGCCGAGGATCCTGACAACCTTCAACGAACCGATTTCCGACTGGCTCTCGTTCTATTGCTTCACCTACTTCACCGACCGCGACGGCAAGTACCAGCTGAAGAGCCTCGCCGAATCCGGCTTCGACCCGCTCTCGCGCACCTGCCGCTTCATGCTCACCGAGGAAGCGCACCACATGTTCGTCGGCGAGACCGGCCTGGGGCGCGTGGTGAAGCGCACGCTGGAAGTGATGAAGGAACTCGGCACCGACGATCCGACGCGCATCCGCGCGCACGGTGCGGTGGACCTGCCGCTGCTGCAGAAATATCTGAACTTCTGGTGCTCCTCCTCGCTCGACCTGTTCGGCTCGGAGATCTCGTCCAACTCGGCGGCCAATTTCGCCAACGGGCTGAAAGGAAGGCCCGACGAAACGACCTATGACGATCACGTTCTCAGAGACAAGACCTTTGAGCTGAAAACCCCACAAGGCACCGAGAACGTCCCGATGCTCAACGCGCTCAACGAAGTCATGCGCGAGTCCTACCTCAAGGACTGCGAGATCGGCCTCAAGCGCTGGAACAGGAACATCGAGCGCGCCGGCCACGGCGCGCTCGCGCTCAAGCTGCCCTCGACACGATTCCGCCGCTCGATCGGCGCCTGGGCCGGACAGCCGGTCGATCCGGCGGGGAATTTGATTTCGAATGATGTTTATCTGAATCAATTGAATACCTGGATTCCATCGGAACAAGACAGATCATTCGTAAAATCCCTGATGAACCGTGTGGTGGAACCCGGCAAGATGGCCGGCTGGGTAGCGCCGCCCGACCGCGGCATCAACAACCTTCCCGTGGAGTATGAGTACGTCAAGCTTCACTGACAGGTTCACCGACGCCGAACTCGGCGAGTTCCTCAACCGGATGCTCGAGGCCGAGCGCGCCGGCGCGAAAGCGCTTGTCGTTTTTCTCGATTCTTTTTCAAGAAATTCGAAAGAATGGAAAATTCTGCGCAGGGTACAGGCCGGCGAAGCGCACAACTGCGCGCTTATCGGCAAGCTGCTGGAACGCAACAGCAATCCGTACAGCCACGCCACCGGCGAGTTCTACGACAAGGCGGTCGCAGTGAACGGCCGCCGTGCCCGCATCGACTTCCTCCTGCGCGGCCTGGGCTGGGCAGTGCGGGAGTTCGAGCAGGCAGTGCCCAGAATCGAGAACGCCGAGGTCAGGAACACCATCCTGACCATGCGCGACTCGCACCTGCGCAGCATCGAGGCCTGCAAGGTCGTAGCGAATTCGCTTTGAGTCGAAAAATAAATCCCGTTTGCGCATTGGCGATTCTGGCGCTCGCATCGGCGTCCTCCCCCGCCTGCGACGTGCCCGATGAGGGCGGCAACGCGCCCTGGCGGCGCGCGGTATCGAAGGTCAAGTATCTGCCGGAGACCGAGGTCTGGGTCGAGCTGATGTCGCGCGACCGCAACATCGTGCGGTACGTGGTCTCGCTCGATGAGCCGAAGTACGTCGGCGGGCGCTGCTACTGGCCGGTCGAAGTGCGCGCCGAGGGCAAGCTCTGGAAGCGGTTCCTGGTCACGCCGGACGGCGCGAAGATCCTTGAAGAAGGCAAACGCTAGCGGCGCAACGCCTCAGCGCCCACCGCGCCCGCGCAGCATCTTCTCGATAGTGTGATAGTTCGCCGCCAGGGCGAGGCCCAGGGGCGTGGCGCCGCTCGCGCTCCTCGCATTGACGTCGGCGCCCTTGTCGATCAGCAATGCGGCGATCTCGGTGCGCCGGTAGAGGACCGCCGTGTGCAGCGGGGTGGTGGCGCTTTTGGTGCGGCTGTTGACATCGGCGCCGCGCTGGATCAACACCCCGACCAGCGGCATCTCGCCTTTCATCACCGCGTAGTGCAGCGCCGACGCGCCCGCGCCCTGGTCCTTGGCCTCGAGGTCGACGCCCTGCTCGATCATCTTGAGCGCGTTGGGGTAGTCGCCTTTCGCGATCGCGGAGTGCAGGCTGAGCGGCGGCGCGGGCTGCTGCGGCTGGGGCTCGGGCTGCCGTTGCGGCGACTGCGGCGGTGTCTGCGGCGGCGCCGGCAGTTCGCCTTCGCCTTCGCGTTCGCCGAATATGGAGCGGAAGATGCCGCGAACGCCCTCGAAAAAGCGCTCGGGAAGCGTGCTGTCCGTCGTGCCGGCCGGCGGCTGCGTTTCCTGCGGCGGCTGCTGGGCATACGCGGCAGGTGCCGCGATCGCCACCGCCACCGCCACCACCAATACGAGCATCCACCCTGCGTGGCGCAAGATCACCCCCTCCTGGGACCTTGGATAATACTCTGGCCCGCCGTCATTTAAACTGCGGGTCCACCGGTACGCGCAGTCCGTTGGCCAGGCGGTTGGTCTGGTTGGCGAGGCCGACCACCGCCATCAGCTCCATGAGCATCGCTTCGCTCATGCCCTTGTTGCGTGCCGCCGCGGTGTGCGAATAGGTGCAGTATTCGCAGCCGTTGGTCGCGCTGACCGCGACGTAGACCATTTCCTTGACCAGCGGATCGAGCGCGCCGGGCGCCATCACCTGTTTGACGTTTTCCCAGGTGCGCCGGAGCAGCGCCGGATCATGGGCGAGCGCCTGCCAGAAATTGTTGATCCAGTCGGTGCCCCGCGCCTTCATGATCTCGTCGTAGACCGCCCGCACTTCGGGCTCCGCTTCGGCGTAATCGATCAGCCTGACGATCGTCATGTGCGACCCTCCCTTGAGTAATAATACTGCCAGAATGAAATTCCTCTTCGACCTGTTCCCGGTCCTGTGCTTTTTCGCCGTGTACTGGGTCAGCGACATCTATACCGCCACCAGCGCCGCAATCGTAGCGACGATCGGGCAGCTTGCATGGCTGCGGATGCGCAAGCGCCGGATAGAACCCATGCTCTGGGTCAGCTTCGCGCTGATCGTCGTGTTCGGCGGTCTCACGCTCATCCTGCAGGACAAGCGGTTCATCATGTGGAAACCCACGGTGCTCTACTGGTTGTTCGCCGGCGCGCTTGCCGTCTCGGCCACGCTGTTCCGCAAGAATCTGATTCGCTCGATGCTTGCCAAGGAAATCCGGCTGCCTGACCCGGTCTGGGCACAATTGAACTGGAGCTGGGTCGGCTTTTTCGTCCTGATGGGTTTCGCGAATCTCTATGTCGCTTTCAATTTCGACGAACCGACATGGGTCAACTTCAAACTCATCGGCGGCACCGGGCTGATGCTGCTGTTCATTCTCGGTCAAGCGCTGTTTGTCGCCCGCCATATCGAGGAGGAAGGCAAGCCATGACGGTCGCGGACGACATCAAGAAGCGCTTGAACGCGCTCGCACCCTCGCGGCTGGAACTGCTGGACGAGAGCGCGAAGCACGCCGGGCACGCCGGCGCGGCGCCCGGCGGCAACACGCACTGGAAGCTGACAATCGTGTCAGCCGCTTTCGCCGGCAAACCCACGGTCGCACGGCACCGGATGATTTACCAGGCGCTGGGCGAACTGATGCAGCGTCCGATCCACGCGCTCTCCATCAGCGCCCAATCACCAGACGAAATTGACGCATAATTGCGCCCTGACCTCGAAAGGAAACGCATGAAAAAACATATTTTTGCTCTGGCATTGCTGCTGCCCGCGCTGCTATCCGGCCCAGCGCTGGCGCAGCTCCCCACCAAGGAACCCGCCAAGGCAGCGACGAAAGATGCGGCCAAACCCGCCGCCACTGGACCGCTCGCCACGGTGAACGGCGTCCAGATCCCGCGCAACCGGCTCGACCTCGTGGTGCGCCAGCAGGCGGCGCGCGGCGCGCAGGACAACGAGCAGCTGCGTGCGCAGGTGCGCGAAGCCCTGATCAACAACGAACTGCTGATCCAGGAAGCGAACCGCAGCGGCGTCGCCAAGAAAGCCGAGGTGCAGCAGCAGATCGACCTCACCCGGCAGGAAGTGATCGCCAACGCGATGGTCGCCGAGCACATCCGCGCCAACCCGATAACCGACGCCGATATCCAGAAGGAATACGAACGCACCAAATCCCAGACCGGCGACAAGGAATACAAGGCGCGGCATATCCTGGTTTCGACCGAGGACGACGCCAGGAGCGTGCTCGCCGACCTGAAGAAGGGCGGCAAGTTCGACGAGATCGCGCAGAAACGTTCGCTGGACGAAGGCTCGCGGCCCAAGGGCGGCGACCTGGACTGGAGCGTGCCTACCAATTTCGACAAAGCTTTCGCCGACGCGATGGTGAAGCTGGAGAAAGGCAAGATGAGCGAGACGCCGGTGCGCAGCCGCTTCGGCTTCCACATCATCCAGCTTGACGACGTGCGCGCAGTCAATTTCCCGCCGCTGACCCAGGTCCGCCAGCAGGTCCAGCAGCGCCTCGTGGGCCAGAAGGTCGACAGCCTGATCCGCGACCTGCGCGCCAAAGCGAAGATCGAGTAGCCACCCGCCACTCAACCGTGCAGGCCGGCCTTCCCTGCCCGCGGCCCGCGAGGGCCGTCTTAGACGGGCGCTATGCGCGCCTCGAGCCGCTCTCGGCGGCGCACGCGGCCGCCCTGTTCGAGGCGTCCGCGGCGCCCGGCGCAGCCGCGCGTTTCGCCTACCTGTTCGACGAACCGCCGGCCAGCCTGCCGGAGATGAGCGCGTGGATCGCCAAGGCCGCCGCCACCGAGGATCCGCTGTTTGCCGCGGTCATCGACAAGGCCACCGGCCTCGCCGCCGGCCGCCAGGCGCTGATGCGCATCGTTCCCGAACACGGCGTGATCGAGATCGGCCACATCCTCTGGGGACCGGCCATCGCAAGGCGGCGCGCCGCAACCGAGGCGCTGTACCTGACGGCTCGCTACGTGTTCGAGGAGCTCGGCTACCGGCGCTTCGAATGGAAGTGCAACAACCTGAACGAGCCCTCGAAGGCGGCGGCGCGGCGCTTCGGCTTCAGCTACGAGGGTCTCTTCCGGCAGCACATGTGGGGCAAGGGCGCGAACCGCGACACCGCGTGGTTTTCGATGCTCGATTCGGAGTGGCCGTCGTTCAAGCGCGAGTACGAGCGCTGGCTCGAGCCGGCGAATTTCGACGCCGCCGGCAGCCAGCTATCGAAACTTCAGGTGGTGTAATGTCCAGGCTGGTTGGTGCGACCAACCCCGCATCGATGCCGTCCTGAAGGAGTTGAAGTCATGAAAAAACTGCTTTTCGCCCTCGCGCTTTTGATTCCTGCGGCAACACAAGCGCAAAACCTCTCCACGGCGACTTTTGCCGCAGGCTGCTTCTGGTGCTCCGAAGAAGCGTTCGAAAAGGTGCCCGGGGTGGTGTCGGCGGTCTCCGGCTATACCGACGGCAAGACAAAGAAGCCGAGCTACGAAGAGGTCTCCTCAGGCCGCACCGGCCATACCGAGGCCGTCGAAGTGAAGTTCGATCCGGCCAAGGTGAGCTACGAGAAGCTGCTCGAGGTGTTCTGGGTCAACCACGACGCGACCACCATCGGCCGCCAATTCTGCGACAGCGGCACGCAGTACCGCCCCGGCATCTACTGGCACGACGAAGAGCAAAAGCGCCTCGCCGAGGCCTCGAAGGCGAAATACGAAAAGCTCAAGACCTTCAAGCAGCCCATCGTGACGCCAATCGTCAAGGCCTCGCAGTTCTGGCCGGCCGAGGACTACCACCAGGACTATTACAAGAAGAACCCGGTGCGCTACAAGTTCTACGTCAACGGCTGCGGCCGCTACGCGCGCCTCGACGAGCTATGGGGAAAACTGCGCCAGTAGCCTGGAACTTCCGCCCGCGCTCGAACGATCGGCAATATCCGTTACCTCCGGCCCAGATTCAGAATCGATTCGACGATCGTTCTCGACCCGTCCTTCACCAGCAGGATGTCGGACCCAACTCGCGTGTAGTGATATCCGGCGGGCGGGCGGCCGAGCTGCGTCGCGAGCGGTCCCGGGACCTGGTAAGAGGTCACGTTCCGCGCCAGCGGCTGGCCGGTCTGCCACTTCTTCGCTTGGCCCGGCGGCATGCAGCCGTTGTCCTTCTTGGCCAATCCCGGAGGGCAGCGCCCGAGGCGGGCCCGCTCGCTGTAGTAGGTATTGACGTTCTCGCGGTGCCGCTCGGCGAAATGATCGGCCCTGGCGCTTAAGGGCTTGGCGCTGTTGCTCGACCCTATTGCGCCGGTATGGCGCCGCTCGCTCTTATCCGCCTTGCCGCCGCCGGCCCAGGATGGCTTTTCCGCCATCGCCGGACCGATCGCCAGCATTCCGGCGAGCGCAAGAGCCAGCGCACATCTCGTTCTCAAGCTAACGTGTTTCATGATTCATCTCCAATTCAACGAAGCACAAACTACCCCCACCTAAAGTGAGGCTAGTCTACGAGGCAGGCATCGTCGCCGTCTGTGCGGTAGCGCGCCATACACCGCCAATATCGGATTAGTTCGGTAGCGCACGGACTTTTCCAGCCAGGAGGACGATGATTCGATCCGTGGATGGCCCTGCGAATCGCGCGATCCGTAACTTGCAAGGAGTGAAAATGATCAGCATCACTGACAAATCGTTCCGCTACACGACCTCGTTCAATACCGATCTCAGAAAGAAATTCCGGAAACTGGAGCAAGACAGGCGGGCCGCCGTGGCAAGCAGCAAGGTTGCCGAAGCCGCAATGGGCAACTCCGTGGTGCCCATGGTTGCGCGGCGTAGCGTGCCAAAGATCTGAAGGACCAGCTGCGGCCGCTACACGCGGCTCGACGAACTCTGGGCAAGCTGCGGAAGTGATCTAGAATTGCGCTGTGAGCCTCGCCTACTTCGACCAGCAGCCGATCGGCCGAACCGTCGGTCGCCGCACGCACCGGCCAATAGGCGTTCCACCTTCACGCGAGGCGCGTGCTGCGCTCGAACCTGGGCCAGGCGCCTGACGCGCGTTCCGAAAGGTATCTACCGCTATTCCAACCACGACGACATGGAACGCGACCGGGACCGCTGGCAGGTCGCCGCCATGGTCGCGGCCGTTCGGGCGCGTGGCTGAGTTCACGCGACCGGCCACCTGGGAAGACGTCAAGCGCCTCGCGCGCTATCTGGAAGAAGCCGGCGCGCAGTACGCTCTGATCGACGGATACGGACTTGCAGCGAACGGCCTGGTGCGCCTTACCAAAGTCCGGCGTACGCCCGAAAGACCAGATCGACGCCGCCGTAATCACTCGCGCGCTCGCCGAACTGCGCAAGTAGATCTAGAACTTGCGGACGCGCTCGAGCTCGGAAACCCGCCCGCCGACCAGCGTGATGGTGGTGGTGAAGGGGTCGGCCGGCGTCGGCAGGTAGGTGTAGGTTTTCATCACCAGGCCGGTGCGCGCCGCAGTGCTGAAATTGCGTCCGACTTGAACTGTGGTCGGCGCGGAGATGGCGACGCCCTGATCGGCCTTGAGGTCGGGCTCGCCGGCGATGCCGAGCAGTTCGCCTTCGCTCATGCCGCGCTGGATGCTGATGTACTTCCGGAATTCGAGCCCTCTGGACTGCCTGGGCGCGACCGCGACGCGCTCGGCGGCGATCCTCGCGTCCTCCGAGTGCCGCTTGCGCTCGCGTTCCTCCATCCGCTCGCCCTGGCAGCGGAGGGTGTAGCACTCCTTGCTGTCGGCCGACGGCGGCGCTTGCTTCGCGCTCGCATCGACCACGGTGGCTTTCACGCCCTGCGGCGGCGCGGAATTCGAGAAGTTGACCCGTCCCTGGGAATCGACCCAACGGTAAATCTGCGCCGAAGCCGGAACGGTAACGGCAAAAAGAAGGAGAAAAATCAGCAAGCGCATTTCACTCATACCTGCCTAAACGCAGCACCGTCGTTCCCGGTTTCACATGCGCCAGCGACGGCATCACCATGACGCAGTCGTCGTAGGGCGTTTTCCAGGTCGTGTCGCCGTCGGTAGCAACCACCGTGCCGGCCTTCGGAACCATTTCCAGGCCCTTGAATAAATATGTAAAGCTCAAGTTCATGCTCTTCGCCACGACCGCCTCGGTGACTCGAACGACCCGTTGTACCGCAGGCGGCGCGAGGCGTGTGTGAAATTGACAAATGGATGCATTTACGGCGCCCGTCGCATGGAGGAACCGGAACAGCGTATCCACGGCGACGTCGGCGGCGCTTTTCTCCCAGTGCTGGCCGCATTCGATGAGCACCGCGACCTTCGGACTGGCCGGATCGTTGAAGGCGCCGCGCTCGATCATGCGCAGGCCGGCCGGATGACCGGTATCCACCAGCAGGTCGCCCGGAACGCCGATCCTGCGCGACAGCGCGACGCTCTTCTCGCTTTTGGCGCAGACCATGATCGGCCGGCAGGGTTCGTGCATCGAATGCAGGTCGAGCAGGTAGTCGGCGGCGTCCACGAACGGCCGCAGTTCGCGCGCGCGGCGCAACTCGGCGGAATCGCGCGGGCCCAGCAGCGCGTCGTCGCCCCAGACGCGGTTGTAGTCCTCGTCGATGTAGCGTGAGCGGTCCGGATCGTCGAAGTCGAAGCGCGCGAAGGCGGCCACATTGGCAAAGGCCAGCGTCAGTTTTCCCTGCTTCGGCTTGATGCTTTGCTTGAATAAAAAATCCAGCGCAATGGCGCCGCAAAACTCGTTGCCGTGGGTGAGCGCCTGGACCATCACGTTCGGCCCGGGCTTGCCGGAATCGAGCAGGTGGACGTAGTCGACGCCGGTGTTGCCGCTCTTGTAGGCGGAGAGGTCGGGCGGGGAAATTTTGATCGGATGGTGGCCGGTCATGTTTTTTGGATGTACTTGGCAATTTCTTTCAGAAGTTCCGTGAGTGAAGTTCTCAAAGATTCAAACCCTCGATTTTTCTGCAGCGAGGCCTCATCCATGTACAGCCGCTTGTTGATCTCGATCTGCAGGCTGTGGCGGCCCGCCTTCGGGTCGGAATAGGCGCGCACCAGCTCCACGCCCTTGTAGGGATCGTTCACCTTGACCTTGTAGCCCATTCCCGCCAGCGTGGCGCGCACGAACTCGGTGAACTTCGGCTCGCAGGTGGTGCCGTCCCGGTCGCCGAGCACGAAATCCGCGCGCACGTTGCCCTCGCCGTCCTCGCTCTGCTTGCCCGCGACTGAACGCATGGAATGGCAGTTGAGATGGTAGGCCTTGCCGAATTTATTCATGGAATTGTCAATCAAATTCCGAATTGCAAAATGGTAGGGTGTATGAAATCTTTCAATTCTCTGCCTTACCATTTCCAAAGACAGCTTGCGCTCGTAAATCGGACGACCGTCTTCCAGCGTGCGCCAGATCAAGGCCTTGCCGACCCTCGCCTTGCCGCTAGGCCGGTATTCCCCGGGCCAGGGTCCCTGGATCAGGTCCAGGTCAACGTCGCCGGCGTGGCGGTTCGGATCGAGATAGGTGCGCGGCCAGAGCGCGGCCAGCAGCGGCGCGCCCATTTCCGGCCCCGCGGCATAGAGTTCGTCCACAAAGCAATCCTCGCCTTCGCGCAGCTCCGCCTCGCTGACGGCGGCGCCGAAATCGCCAGGAAAATCGTGCCCTGAATGCGGCGAATCCAGTACCAGCGGCAGCGCCGGCGCCTGCGGGCCCCGGATTTCGACTGGCTTGCTCATCCGCACGCTCTCACCTGGGCGCCCAAAAGGTAAGCAGCCAGTAATGCTCAAACAGATCGACGTTCGCCCCCCAGCCAACCCGGGAGGCACGCTGGATCAACTCGCTTGCGGTGGGAAAATTCTTCAGCACCTCGTGCGTGCTGCCGTCGTGAAGCTTGCGTATCTGATATGCGTTGCCTTCAGCGTCATGCCGCGAGACCGCCGTGCTCGAGCCCGCCACGTACCTGTTGTCGAGGAACGCGATCAATCCGCCCGGCCCGATCGAGGGCAAAATGCTTTCAAGAAAAAAATCCAATTTTTCCAAAGGAACATGCGACCACCAGAATCCGGCGAACAGCGCGTCGTGGCTGCGGCCCGAATCCGGAGGTGAGTAGCAATCGCCTGAAATGAACTTGACCCGATTTTCCGGATAGCCCTTGGTACCGGCAATCTGAAGAACTTCCTCGTTGACATCGATTGCCGTGACCTGAGCCGCGCCTGATGCGATCACCTCGGTCCAGTAGCCGGTGCCGCAGGCCAGTTCCAGCACCTTCCTGCCTGCGAACAGATTGCCGATCCTCGTCCTGAGCGCGGCCAGGTCCGCCTGCCGCTCGGGCTTGGCGTAGATGCGCTCGTACTCGGCCGCGCGCCGGGCGTAGTAGGCGGCGAGCTTATCCATTCAGGTGGCAGGCGGAAACGCGGCCGGGCGCAACTTCGCGCAGCGCCGGCACCTCGTGGACGCAGCGCTCCATCGCATGCGGGCAGCGCGGGTGGAAGTGGCACCCCGAAGGCGGCGCGAGCGGCGACGGGATCTCGCCTTTAATCGGCGCGAAGACGCGGCGCTTCTTGTCCAGTCGCGGAACCTCGGCGAGCAGCGCCTGCGTGTAGGGATGGTTCGGGGCGGCATAGAGCTCGGCGGCCGGGGCGATTTCCACCACGCGGCCAAGATACATCACCACCACGCGCCGGGCGAGGTGCCGCACCACGCCAAGGTCATGGCTGATGAACAGGTAGGTCAGCCCGAGTCTCTCGCGCAGGTCCATGAACAGGTTCAGGACCTGCGCCTGGATCGAAACGTCCAGCGCCGCGACCGCCTCGTCGCAGACCAGGAACTCCGGCTTCACCGCCAGGGCGCGTGCAATGCCGATGCGCGCCCGTTGCCCGCCGGAAAACTGGTGCGGGTAGCGCCTTCGATAGGAGGGATCGAGACCGACCTGTTGAAGCAATTCACAACTATAGCTTTCAATTTCTTTTTTTGAAACCAATCCATGAACCAACGGCGCTTCGCCGACGATGTCCTCGATCCGCATGCGCGGGTTGAGCGATGCAAACGGGTCCTGGAAAATCATCTGCACGGCCCTGACGGGAATGCCCCGAATGTCGGCTCCCTTGTAGCGCACCGTTCCCTCGGACGGTTCGAGCAGGCCGCAGGCCAGCCGTCCCACGGTGGACTTGCCGCAACCGGATTCGCCCACCAGCCCCACGACCTCGCCCTGCCCGACCTCGAAGCTCACGCCGTCCACGGCGTGCACCGCGTGCTCGGACACGTTCGCGCCCAGTTTGCGCGCGAGTTTCTCCACGGCGTCCAGCCGCTTGAAGAAGCATTTCGAGACTTTGTCGAGCGCTAGCACAGGGGATGGTGGCAACGAACCCGGTTTGTCATTTCCGGCATCGAAAAACACTTTGCATCGGCATGACTGCAACGTTCGCGAAAGGCGCAGCCTTCAGGCAAGCGCGCGAGGGAAGGCGTCATGCCGGGAATCTGCCGCAGGCGCGCGCTGCCCTCATTGTTCGCCGGCACCGAATCGAGCAGGCCGCGCGTATACGGATGGCGCGGCGCATAGAGCACCTCCTGCGTCGTGCCCTGCTCCACGATCCGTCCGGCGTACATCACCGCCACGCGGTCGGCGAGCCCGGCGACGACGGAAAGGTCGTGCGTGATCCAGATCAGCGCCGCGCCGCTTTCGCGCACCAGGCGCTGCATTTCGTACAGGATCTGGCCCTGCACCGTGACGTCCAGCGCCGTGGTCGGCTCGTCCGCGATGACCACTTCCGGCCGGTGCAGCAGCGCGATCGCAATTGCCACCCGCTGGCGCATGCCGCCGGAGAACTCGTGCGGATACTGTTTGAGCCTGCGTTCGGGAGAAGCGATTCCGACAAGGTTTAACGCTTCAATTGATCTTTCAATTGCGAGCTTTCGAGAAATACCCTCATGAGCAAGCACGGTCTCGACCATCTGTGTTTCGATCGACAGCACAGGGTTGAGCGTCATCATCGGGTCCTGGAACACCATCGCGATGCGCTTGCCGCGGATGTGGCGCATGTCCTCGTCCGGCATTCCGGCCAGTTGCCTGCCGTCGAGGCGCACGCTGCCCGAGGCGATGCGGCCCGGCGGGTCGACCAGGCCGAGGATCGAGTAGCCCAGGACCGATTTTCCCGAGCCGGATTCGCCCACCACGCCGAGTATTTCGCCTTTGCCGATCTGCAGGGATACCCCGTTCACCGCCCGCACGACGCCGTCGCGTGTGGCGAATTCGGTCACCAGGTTTTCGATCTCAAGCACGCGCCAGCCTTGGATTGAACTGGTCGCGCAGCTGGTCGCCGACCAGGTTGATGGCGAAGATGGTGATCAGCAGCGCCACGCCCGGATACATGCTGATCCAGTACTTTCCCGAGAGCAGATACTCGTAGCCGTTGGCGATCAGGAGTCCCAGCGAGGGTTCGGTAATCGGCAGCCCCAGGCCGAGGAAAGACAAGGTCGCCTCGAGCGCGATGGCATGCGCCACCTGCACCGTGCCCACCACGATCAGCGGCGGCAGCGCGTTCGGCAGCAGGTGCCCGAGCAGGATGCGGGCGTGTCCCAGGCCCAGGCCGCGCGCCGCCTCCATGTATTCCTTGCCGCGCTCCACCAGCGCGGCCGAGCGCGCGGTGCGCGCGTAGTAGGCCCACTGCACGCAGACCAGCGCGATGATGATCTTGTCCACCCCCTTGCCCAGCACCGCGATCAGCACCAGCGCCACCAGAATCGCGGGAAACCCGAGTTGGATGTCCACCACGCGCATCAGGAACTGCTCGAAGCGCCCGCCGACGTAGGCCGCGAGCACGCCGAGCAGGCCGCCCGTCGTCAGCGCGATCAGGCCGCTCGCGACGCCGACCAGGAGCGAGACGCGCAAACCGTAGAAGATGGCGGAGAGCATGTCCCTGCCTTGTCCATCTGTTCCTAGAATATATTTCCCCCCGGGCGCCAGACGGGAGTCGAGAAGATCGAGCTTGCCGAGGTCATAGGGATTCTGCGGGGAAATCCACGGCGCAAAAATGGCAATCCCAATAACGATGGTCAACAGAGCCAGCCCGAAAAGAGCAAGGCGAGAGGACATAAACTCCGAGACAAAGCGGCTGAACGGCGTTTCCTCTTTCACTTCGCCTCCGCTATCCGGACCCTGGGGTCCAGCGCCGAGTAGAGGATGTCCACCACCAGGTTGATCATGATGAACATGAACACGACCACCAGCAGGTAGGCGACGACCACCGGCCGGTCGAGCTGGAAGATGGAATCGATCACCAGCTTGCCCATCCCGGGCCAGGCGAAGATGGATTCGGTGACGATGGCGAAGGCGATCACCGAGCCCAGTTCCAGCCCGATCACCGTGACCAGCGGAATCAGGATGTTCTTCAGCAGGTGCACGCCGATGACGCGCGAGCGCGGCAGGCCCTTGGCGCGCGCGAAGCGGATGTAGTCGAGCAGCGCCTGCTCGCGTACCTGGGCGCGCGTCAGGCGGATGATGAGCGAGAGCTTGAAGAGGGCCAGGTTGAGCGCCGGAAGAAACGCGTACTTCAGGCCTTCAATGGAAAGAATGGAAATCGACAGGCCGAACACATATTCGGAGGGGCCACGGCCGGTCGAGGGCAGCCAGCCGAGTTGCACCGCGAACACCATGATCAGCAGCAGGCCGACCCAGAACGTCGGCAGCGAGAAGCCGAGGATCGAGGCGGCCATGATCGCCTTGCTGGTTTTTTTATCCGGATACAAACCTGCGTACATGCCGAGCGGAATACCGAGGCCGACCGACATGAGCATGGCGAGGAAGGCGAGTTCCAGCGTCGCCGGCATGCGCTCGAGGATCACTTCCAGCGCCGGCCTGCCGAAGACGAAGGATCTGCCCAGGTCGCCGCTGAGAGTGCCCTTGATGAAAATCGCGTACTGCTCGAGCACCGGGCGGTCCAGGCCCAGCGCGGCGGCGGCGCGCAGCTTTTCTTCCTGATCGGCGGCCGGATTGACCAGCATCTCGACCGGATCGCCGACCAGGAAAATGCCGCCGAAGACCAGCGCCGAGGTGACGAACAGGACCAGCAGCGTCTGCGCCAGCCGGCGCAGGATGAAGACCGTCATGCTACTTGGACTGTCTCACCTCGAACGCGTAGGTGTATTGGTCCGCGCGCGCCTTGTAGGCAATGCCCTTGCGGGTCGCCCAGGTGCTCACTTCGTAGTGCAGCGGCACCAGGCCCATCAGCTCGCCGATCGCCTTCTCCGAAGCGGCGGCGAGCATCATGCCGCGCTTGGTGTCGTCGATGGTGGTGAGCGCTGTCTGCAGCACCGCGTCCAGGCCAGCGTCCGAAAACCGGCCGCGATTGGCCGCGCCCATGCCCTGCTGCGGGTTGAAGGTCGCCAGCAGCGAGCGCAGCGGCGAACTGGTTTCGCCCGTCTCGGCGCCCCAGCCGGCGAGCAGGAACGAGAACTCCAGCTTCGAGCCGCGCGAGAAGAACACGCCCGAGGGCATGGACTCGACCTTGGTCGGGATGCCGCCGCGCGTGAGGAACTGGGCCACCGCCTGCGCCACTTTTTCGTCGTTGATGTAGCGGTTGTTGGGCGTATGCAGCGTGATGCCGAAGCCCTCCGGATAGCCCGCCTCGGCGAGCAGCTTCTTCGCGCCGTCGGGATCGTACTTGTCCGCCTTCAGCCGCTTGCTGGTGCCGAAGAAATGCTCCGGCAGCAGCTGGCCCGCCGGCTGTGCCTGGCCTTCCATGATGTGCGAGACGATGGCGTCGCGGTCGATCAGCTTGGAGACCGCCTTGCGCACGCGCGCGTCGCGGAACGGGTTCGCCTCCAGCGGCTTGCCCGCCTTGTCGGTGATGAAGGGCGAATTCTTCTCGCGCGCCGAGTCCATGTGCAGGTAGATGATGCGGTTGGACACCACCGAAGCCAGCGAGACGCGCGCATCCTTCTTCAGCTGCGCGATGTCCGCGGTGGGCACCGCCTCGATCATCTGCACGTCCCCCGCCAGCAGCGCCGCCACCCGCGCCGCCGAGTTGGTGATCATCTTGTAGCGCACTTTCGCGAAGGCGGGCTGCGGCCCCCAGTACTTGTCGTTGGCGACCAGCACCACGCGGTCGCCGGCGACGTACTCGGCGAATTTGTACGGCCCGGTGCCGATCATCGCTTTGCCAGAGTTGAAGTCCTCGGTCTTCGCCGTCTCGGCGACCTTCTTCGGGATGATGCGCACCGCCACCAGGTCGTTCGGCAGCAGCGGATGCGGGCGCTCGGTCTTCATGCGCAGCGTCAGCGCGTCCACCGCGATTGCCTCCTTCACCGACCGCGTGTAGATCGCGAACGAGGCCGGGCTGTTCGGCACGTTCGGCACGCGCTTGAGCGTGGCGATCACGTCCTCGGCGGTGAAATCCGAGCCGTCGTGCCACTTCACGCCCTTGCGCAGCTTGAATTCCCAGGTGGTCTCGTCCACCGCCTTCCACGATTCGGCCAGTCCCGGGCGCAGGTTCTGGTTCTCATCCATGCGCACCAGCTGGCCGAAGATATGGTCGGCCAGGCTGTTGTTGGGTGAAAGATTGTGAAAATGCGGGTCGAGCGAGGTGATCGGCGTCGACAGGCCGATCGAGAGTTCCTGCGACAGCGCCGCGGGAGCGGCCGCGGCCAGGACGGAGGAGACAAAAAGGGCGGCACGAAAACGGGACAGCCGGGTCATTGCGGACTCCTGCGGTGGCGGTGGCGGTGGCGCAAGGATACAGGGAATAGATTCGGGATTAGAATTCGCCCATGCCAGCCGGGATGGTCACAGGTCTTCGGGGCGTTGACCTCGGGGTCCCCGACGTCGCCGCCCATGCGCGCTTCTATACCGAGGTGTGGCGGCTATCGGTCGCCGCCGAGCGCAACGGCTCGGTCTACCTGCGCGGCACCGGCGCCTACCACCACATCGTTGCGCTGCATCCGCGCAGCAAGCCCGGGCTGCTCTGCATCAACCTCGCGGCGGCCGGCCGCGCCGCGGTGGACCGCCTGCACCTTCGCGTGAAAGAGACAGGGGCGGCGCAGGTGGACGCGCCTTGCGCCCTCGGCGAACCCGGCGGCGGCTACGGCTTCGCCTTCATGGATCCCGAGAACCGGGTGGTACGCGTGATTGCCGACGACAAGCGCCACGCCGATGGAGCGGTAGCGCCCGACCGGCCGGAGAAAATCACGCATGTCGTGCTGAATACACCGCGCCAGAAAGACGCCGCGGCGTTCTGGGTGAAGGCCCTGGGCTTCGAGGTGAGCGACCGTTCCCTGCTGACATTCATCCGCTGCAATTCGGACCACCACAATATCGCGTTCCATCCGGGGGAGTCCTCGACGCTGCACCACATCGCCTTCGAGATGGATGGCATCGATTCGGTAATGCGCGGCGCCGGCCGGATGCGCGACGCGGGCCATCCGATCGAGTGGGGCCTGGGCCGCCACGGGCCGGGTAACAACGTCTTCGCCTACTTCGTCGGACCTGACGATTTCGTCATCGAATACACCGCCGAAGTGGAGAAAGTGGACCAGAACTACCGCGTGCGCGAAGCCAACGACTGGGCCTACCCGCCCGGCCACAGCGACCTCTGGGGCGTGACCCCGCCGCCCAGCGCGCGGATGAAGGCGGCGCAAAAGAAAATCGAGTTCGCTCGCGGGCTGTTCCGCCCCTAAAATGACACCCTCAGGGGAAGCACCACAACGAGATGGCTGAGGAATCCAAGAATTTCGATCCGGAGGCGACCGTCGCGCAGCCCTTGGCTGCGCTGGACCCGGACGCGACCGTCACGCAGCCCCTGGCCGCGCTGGATCCGGAAGCCACCGACCTGCATACGGTTTTCGATCCCGACGCCACGCTAAATCCGGTGGAACGGGTCAGCCTCGACCCCGAGGCCACGGTGCGGATTCCGAGCCCGGGCAGGATACGCAAGAACCCCTTCGCACC
>JBBPIU010000056.1:0-20277 GCA_038040245.1 Pseudomonadota bacterium
TAAGCGGGCCTTACCTATTCGGCGACCAGGCCTGCGTCGCCGACTTCTCGCTCTACCACGTGCTCTGGCCGATCTGGAAAGTGACCGATACGCGCCCGATGCTGGCGCCGTTTCCGAAGACGCAGAACTTCATCGAGCGCATCGTCGCCCTCGGCCACGGCAAGTCCGCCGAGATCACGAGCGGCGAAGCGTTGCAGATTGCGAAGTCCTCGAAGCCCGAGCCGGTCGACGGCGCGGTGGCGCTCGAGACCGACGGCATGGCGCTCGGACAGCAGGCGACGGTCATGCCCGTTGACAGCGGCTTCGACCCGGTGACGGGCGAGCTGGTGAACGCGTCAGCCGACGAGATTGTGCTCCGCCGCACCGATCCGCGCGCGGGCACGGTCCACGTTCACTTTCCGCGCTTCGGCTATCAGCTGAACAAGCCCGGCTAACCCCAGCGCGCGGCAAGGCCGCCGTCGATGGAGAGGATGCAGCCCGAGGTGTAGGCGGATTGGTCCGAGGCGAGGAAGGCGACGGCCGCGGCGATCTCCTCCGGCTTGCCGGGGCGGCCGAAGGACATTTCCCTGAAGAGTTCCTCGTAGCGCGAGGCGTCGCCGAGTTTTGTCTGCGCCATCTGCTTGTGCAGGCTGACCAGGCGGTCGGTGGCGACCGGGCCGGGGTTGATGCCGAGGACGCGGATACCGTCGGCGTGCGAGATGCCGCCGAGCGTGCGCGTGAACGCCATCAGACCCGCGTTGGCGGTGCTGCCGGCGATGTAAGCCGAGTTCAGCCGCTCGCCCGCGTTGCCAAGAATGTTCACGATCACCCCGCGTCCCTTCTTCTTCATTGCGGCGTACACGGCGCGGGTCAGGTTGATGTAGCCGAACACCTTCAGGTCCCAGGCGCGGCGCCAGGTGTCTTCGTCCACGCGCTGCAGGTCGCCGCCGGGGATCGCACCCGCGTTGTTCACCAGGATGTCCAGGTCGCCGGCCCAGGCGGCGAGTTCTTCTGCTGCACCGCGCTGCGACAGGTCGATAGCTTTCGCATTCGGACCCGGTGCCGGATTGCGCGCGGTGGTGAGGACGGTGCAGCCTTCGCCCGCCAGCAGTTCGGCGCAGGCCCGGCCGATCCCTTTCGAGCCGCCGGTGACGAGGACTCGCTTGCCTTTGAGATTAAGTTCCATGATTTTGATAGTCTAGCAACATGCCTACGCTAACAACAGACGACGGAGTAAAACTCCACTACGAAGAAGCCGGCAGCGGCACGCCGATCGTGTTCGTGCACGAGTTCGCCGGCGATTGCCGCAGCTGGGAACCGCAACTGCGGCATTTCTCGAGGCGCTACCGCACCATCGCCTACAACGCGCGCGGCTATCCGCCCTCGGACGTGCCCGAGGACTTCGAGCGCTATTCGCAGGCGCGCGCCCGGGACGACATCCGCTGCGTGCTCGACGGGTTGTCCATTGCCAAGGCGCACGTCGTCGGCCTTTCCATGGGGGCGTTTGCGACGCTTCATTTTGGAATGCAATACCCGTCTCGCGCGCTCTCGATCACGGTCGCGGGCGGCGGCTACGGCGCGCACCCGGCGCAATACCCGCTGTTTCAGGCCGCCGCGCGCGAAAACGCCAAGCTGATCCTCGAAAAAGGAATGGCGCATTTTGCGTCCACCTACGGCCACGGGCCGACGCGCGTGCAGTTCCAGAACAAGGATCCGCGCGGTTTCGCGGAGTATGTGCAGCAGCTCTCGGAGCACTCCGCGCCGGGCTCGGCGAACACGAATCTCGGCTATCAGGGGCGCCGGCCGTCGCTCTACGACCTGACCGGGGAAATGCAGCGCATGCAGGTGCCGACGCTGATCCTGGCCGGCGACGAGGAGGAGCCCTGCCTGGAAGTATGCCTGCTGATGAAGCGCTGCATTCCGACCGCGGGACTCGCGATACTGCCCAAGAGCGGGCACGGCATCAACCTGGAGGAGCCGGTGCTGTTCAACTCGCTGCTGGAGAATTTCCTCCACCAGGTCGAGGCCGGGCGCTGGAGCGCGCGCGATGCGCGCGCCGCGCCGCCTTCCATCTGGGGACCGGGCGGCAAGCCCTGAGCCATGAAAACCAGCCTGAAGATCCAATCGATTTCCGTGCGCGCGGTGGCCGTGCCGATGCGCCGTGCGCTGAAGACCAGTACCGGCGCCGTAAGCGTCGCGCCGCTGTTGCTGGTGGACCTGAAAACGGACAGCGGAATCGTGGGTCGCTGCTATTTATTTTCGATTGCCAGACAAAATCTAAAACCTGTTGCTGCGCTAGTGGATGCAATGGGCGAGATGCTGAAGGGCGAGGCGGTGGCACCCTTCGAAATCGAGAAGAAATTGCGCGCGCGCTACACGCTGCTTGGCGTCCACAACATCGTCCTCTTTGCCCTATCGGCGATCGACATGTGCGCCTGGGACGCGCTCGGCCAGGCGCTGGGACAGCCGGTGGCGCGCCTGCTCGGCGGCGAGCTACGGCCGGTATTGGCGTACAACTCGACTGGTTTGGGCATTTTAAAAATAAAAAATCTTGTAACAGAAGCAGAAGAACTGGTTCTTGAAGGATTCCCGGCGGTGAAGCTGCGGCTCGGCAGGCCCGAGGCGAAGGACGATCTTGACGCGCTACGCGCGGTGAAGAAAGCCATCGGGCCGAAGGTGACGCTGATGGTGGACTTCAACCAGGCGCTGACGGTCGCCGAGGCGGTGCGTCGCGGCCGCATGATCGACGACGAGGGCGGCGTGCTCTGGATCGAAGAACCGATCCGTGCCGACGATTTCGCCGGTTGCGCGAAGGTCGCGCGCGAGGTCGCGACGCCGATCCAGATCGGCGAGAACTTCATGGGGCCGGAGCAGATGGCGCAGGCGATCGCCGCCGGCTGCTGCGACTACGTCATGCCGGACGCGCAGCGCATCGGCGGTGTCACCGGTTGGCTGCGAGCGGCGGCGCTGGCGCAGGGCGCCGGGCTGGAGATGTCGAGCCATTTGTTCCCGGAGGCGAGCTGCCAGCTGCTCGCGGTGACGCCGACCTGCCATTGGCTGGAATACGTCGATTGGGCCGATCCGATACTCGATGAGCCGGTGCGGATCGAGAGCGGCAGGGTGGTGGGATCCGCGCACCCCGGCCTGGGAATGGCCTGGAACGAAAAGGCAGTGAAAAAGTACGCTGCGTGAGCGCATTCGAGCGCCACTTCCTGCACTGGCCGCCGGGTGTTCCGAGGACGCTCTCGGTGCCGCGCACTAGCCTTTACTACAACCTGGAGGTGAGCGCGCGCCGCTACCCGGACAAGCCGGCCATCGTTTACTACGCAAGTTCGCTCTCCTACGCAGCGCTCGATCGGGAAGTCGTGGCCCTGGCCGGTTTCCTGCAGCAGCGCTGCGGCGTCGCGCGCGGCGACCGGGTCCTGCTCTACGCCCAGAACAGCCCGCAGTTCATCATCGGCTATTACGCCATCCTGCGCGCCGACGCGGTCGTGGTGCCGGTCAATCCGATGAACAAAAGCGAGGAGCTCTCGCACTACGTCGAGGACTCCGACGCGCGCGTGGCGATCGCGGCGCAGGAACTCTACCGGGAGATCGATCCGCACCTGGGCAAGGGCCGCATCGAGCATTGCGTGCTGGCCACGTACTCCGACTACCTGCGCGAGGCCACCGATCTCAAGGTGCCGGAATTCGTGCGCACGCCGCGGGTCGATCCGAAGCGCGCAGAGGTCACGGCCTGGAGCGGCGCGATTGCGGCGAATTGCGCACCGCGCGCGCACCAGGCAGGCCCCGAGGATCTTGCGGTGCTGCCCTATACATCCGGTACCACCGGGCGGCCCAAGGGCTGCATGCTGACGCATTCCAACCTGCTCGCCACCAGCACCGGCGGCTGCGCCTGGGTGCCGACCTCCAGCGAAGCGGTGGTGCTGGGCGTGCTGCCGATGTTTCACCTCACCGGGATGCAGGCGAACATGAACATTCCGATCCAGCTTGGCGGCACCACGGTGCTGATGACGCGTTGGGACCGCGATACGGCGGGCGAAATGATCCAGCGGCACAAGGTGACCGGCGTCACCGGGATCACCACCATGATCGTGGACTTCCTCGCCAATCCGGACATCGGCAGCTACGACCTGTCGTCCATCGTGCGCATCGGCGGCGGCGGCGCGGCGATGCCCGAGGCGGTGGCCTCGAAAATCGAGAAGACGCTTGGCCTGCCGTTCCTCGAGGGCTATGGCCTTACGGAAACTTCTGCGCCATCGCACGCCAACCCGGTGCACCGTCCGAAGCGCCAGTGCGCGGGGATTCCCTACTTCGACACCGACTCGCGCGTCATCGAGCTGGAGTCGCGGCGCGAATGCGGGCCGAACGAAGTGGGCGAGATCATCACCCACGGCCCGCAGGTGTTCCGCGGCTACTGGAAGCAGGAAAGGGCGACCGCCGAGGCTTTCATCGAGCATGACGGGAAAAGCTTCTTCCGCACCGGGGATCTCGGCTACTACGACGAGGAAGGCTATTTCTTCATCACCGATCGCTTGAAGCGCATGATCAACTGCTCCGGGTTCAAGGTCTGGCCGGCCGAGGTCGAGGCAATGCTCTACGCCCACCCGGACATCCAGGAAGCCTGCGTGATCGCGGCAAAAGATGCGCATCGCGGCGAGACCGTGAAAGCGGTGGTGGTGCTCAAGCCTGCGGCGCGCGGCAAGACCGAGCCCGCTGCCATCGTCGCCTGGGCGCGTGAGAAAATGGCCGCCTTCAAGGCGCCGCGCCTGGTGGAGTTCGTCGAGGCGTTGCCGAAAACGGCGAGCGGGAAAATTTTCTGGCGAAAACTCCAGGAAGAAGAGAACAAAAGAACCGCAGCATGAAAATCCCGCTTCTTGTTTTGATTTTGTTCGCCGCATTTCCCGCTCAGGCCCAGATGCAGATCGAGAAACCCTGGGTGCGCGCGAGCGCGCCCGGCGCGAAGGTCGCGGGCGGTTACATGGTGATCCGCAACGCGGGCGCGGCCGGCGACCGGCTGTTGTCCGCGTCCTCGCCTGCCTCGGCCAAGGTCGAGCTGCACGTGCACCTCAACGACAACGGGGTGATGAAAATGCGCGAGGTACCCGGCTACGACGTGCCGGCGAAGGGGGCGTTCGAGCTCAAGCCCGGCGGCGCGCACCTAATGTTCACGGACATCAAGCGGCCGTTCAAGGAAGGCGAGAAGGTGCCGGTGAGGCTGAAGTTCGAAAAAGCCGGCGAAGTGAACGCCGAGTTCCACGTCGGGCGGCTGGGGGCGGGCACGGCCCCCTCAGCCCACCAAAAGCGCTAGAACTATTCGATTTTCATCCCCGTCGCCTGGACGAGTTTCGTCCAGCGCTCCAGTTCGCGCGCCAGCATCGCGTCCACTTCTTCCGGCTTGCCGGCGGGCAGCGGTTCGCCGCCGATTTTGTCGATGCGCGCGAGCACATCCGCGTCGGCGAGCGCCTTGCCGAATTCCGCGTTCAGGCGGGCCACGACGGGCTTCGGCGTGGCTGCCGGGACGAGGTAGGCGTACCAGGACACGACCTGCGAATCGGCATAGCCGGCTTCGGCCATGGTCGGCACGTCGGGGAATAACCGGTTGCGCGCCGGCGCGGCGATCGCGAGCGCGCGCAGCTTGCCGCTGCGGATGTGCGGCGCGGCGACGCCGAACGGGATGAAGGAGAACTGGACCTGTCCCGCAAGGATGTCGGGAATCGCGGGCGGAAAGCCCTTGTAGCCGATGCCCACCAGATCGATGCCGACGTTGCGCTTGAGCAGTTCGGTGCTCATCGTCTGCGAGGTGCCGCCGCCGCCGTTGATGTAGTTGATCTTCCCCGGCCGTGCCCTCGCGTAATCGACGAACTCGCGCAGCGTCTTCGAGGGCAAATCCGGATGCACCACCGCCAGGTTCGCGATGTGCCCCATGATGGCGATGCCGGCGAAGTCCCTGATCGGATGCCAGGGCGTTTTGGTCAGCAAGGGTGTGGTGACGTGCGACAGCGTCGCCAGCACGATGGTGTGGCCGTCGGGGTCCGATTTCGCCACCGCCTCGGTGCCCAAGCTGCCGTTCGCGCCGGGCCTCGCTTCGACCAGCACCGGCTGGCCGAGGCCCGCGGCAAGTTTGTCGCTCAGGCTGCGCGCCATCAGGTCGACGATGCCGCCCGCCGGAAACGGCACGATGATGCGCAGGGGTTTGGCGGGAAATGTCTGGGCGTTAACGCCCGTCAGAAATAAAAGAAATGCGATTGAAAGAAAAAATCTCTGCACTCTAGTCGTCTCCCCTCAGGTTTGGATCGGCCATGATCGAGGCGCGCAAGCGCCGCATGCCGCCCAGCCAGCGGTCACGGTCGGTGGTTTTGCGGCGCTCGTATTCGGCGACTTCCGGATGCGGCAGCACCAGGAAGCGCTCGGCGTCTATCGCCTCGACCACGCGCGAGGCGACGTCCTCGGCGCTCACCGAGCCCTCCGACAGGAACGACTTGCGCTTGCCCGAGGGCCCGAGCAGCATCGGCGTGCGCACGCCCTGCGGGCACAGGCAGGAGACGCGGATGCCACGTTCGGCGTAATTCACCGATAGCCACTCGGCGAACGCGACCGCCGCGTGTTTCGAGACCGTGTAGGTGGCCGAGTCCACTTGCATCAGCAGACCGGCCGCAGAAGCGGTGGCGACGATAGTGCCGCCGCCCTGCTTGAGCATCACCGGTACCACGGCGCGCGCGGCCAGCACGTGCGCCATGAAGTTGATGTCCATGGTGCGGCGCCATTCCTCGAGTGTGGCATCCAGCCCGTGCCGCGCGATGATCCCGGCGTTGGAGCAGAAAATATCCACCGAGCCGTAGTGCTCGAGGGCGGCGACCACGAGCGCGTTCATGTCGCCCTCCTGCGCCACGTCGCAGCGCAGCCCCAGGCCGCCGATGCTCGCGGCGACCGCCTTGGCCTCGCTCTCGTTCAGGTCGGCGCAGACCACGCCGCGCGCGCCCTCCTTGGCGAAGCGCATGGCGAGCGCCTTGCCGATGCCGCTGGCGGCGCCGGTGACGACGCAAACTTTATCTTTGATTTTCATAGGGCGATTGTTCCATATTTCATACAATCCCGGGCTATGGCTGAACTGATACTGGTGCGGCACGCGCAGGCGTCCTTCGGGGCGGACGACTACGACCAACTCTCCGAACTCGGCTGGCGCCAGTCTCGCTGGCTGGGCGAATACTTCGCGCAACGCGGTGCAGCATTCGATCGCGTGGTGCGCGGCTCGCTCCGGCGCCATTCGGAAACGCTGGCGGGAATCGCCGAGGGCATGGGCCAGGCGCTCGACGGCGCGGAGGATGCGCGCCTGGACGAGTACGACAGCCATGCGCTGCTGAACGCACACTTGAAAGGCAATCCCATGCCCGAAGGCGGCGACCGGCGGGAGCACTTCCGTATCCTGCGCGAGGCAATGTACGCGTGGACCGACGGCACGCTGGCTGGCGCGCCGCACGAGCCGTTCGCCGAGTTTCGCGGCCGGGTGCTTGCGGCGCTCGCGGATGCGCGCAAGGGCGCGGCGAGGCGCGTCCTGGTGGTCAGCTCCGGCGGCCCGATCTCGACCATCCTCGCCGACGTGCTCGGCATGCCGCTGCGGGGCGTAGCAGACCTCAACCTGCAGACGCGCAATACCGGGATCACCGAGCTGCAGGCCGGCGCCAGCCGCATCCATTGCGTGAGTTTCAACAACGTGCCGCACCTCGACCGGCCCGACCGGGCCGGCGCGTTGACCTATTCCTGAGATTCTTGATCCGCAAGTGGCAATGGCGAGCCCCGCGCGGGGGCCATGCCATTCCTGGGCCGAAAGCTGGCATTCACGAAGGGCTTTCGGCGCAATCCGGTCGTTTGCAATATTATTGAACAAGCTGCGGCTTCGAGTCGGAGCGGAGGAATCATGAATCTGATCGACCGCAGGAGATTTGTCCTCGCCGCAGGCGCATTGCTCGCGGTGCGTCCCGCCGTCGGGCAGCGGCCACCCGATCGCGGCCACCTTATCGGAATACTGCAACGAAGCACGCGGGCCGATTCCGAGTCGGACCTCGCGGCCTTTGGCGAAGGTTTGCGCGAAGGCGGGTTTGCGGAGGGCCAGAACCTCCGCATCGAATCCCGTTTTGCCGATTACGACTATCGCAAACTCGATCGGCTCGCCGAGGATCTCGTCCGCACGAAGGTGGAGGTGATCTATGCCCCGACGACGTGGACGGTCTACGCTGCCCAGGCGGCCACGAAAACGATCCCGATCGTGTTTTCCGGTGTCAACGATCCGGTGCACATCAAGCTCGTGCAATCGCTCGCCAGGCCCGGCGGCAACATCACCGGCGTGTCGGAGGCGAACGCCGAGCTGACCGCAAAGCGCGTGCAATTGATGCGAGAGCTGTTTCCGGGCGTAGGCCGCCTGGGAGTCGTCTACGACGAGGATTCGGCCAAGGCCTGCCAGATCGAACTCAAGGACATCGGAAACGCCGGCAAGAAGCTTGGCGTTGATGTGCTTCAGCTTCCGTACGCCGAAAAGGCGGATTTGGAGGGCGCGTTCAAGACGGCCCGACGGGCGAATATCGTGGCCCTGCTCATCCCCACGACATATGAGACGCAGCGCTTTGGCGCTGAACTCGCTTTGCAGTCGTCGAGCAGCCGGATCCCGATGGTTCACTCCGGCAGCGGGGCGGTCGAGACCGGCGGCCTGATGTCGTATGGCCCCGAGCGTTTTTGGGGGGTGCGCCGCGCGGGCAACTACGTTGCGAGGTTGCTCAAGGGCGCGAAACCTGGCGATCTGCCGGTGGAGCAGCCGACCAGGTACGAGCTCGTGATTAACCTCAAGACCGCCAAAGCTCTCGGAATAACGATCCCGCAGTCAGTGCTGCTGCGCGCCGATCGGGTGATCGAATGAACTGGCGCGACCCGGTACTTGCGCGCGACCCCTTCGGGTGGCGGCCGCTCTATCCACTTCCTTGAATCAATGCGACCTGCGCGTTCGCCGGCCGGTTGCGGGCATCAGATGGTTGAAACGCCGGTTGCCTCCGAAACGGTAAACATCGAACTGCTTGCGATCCAGGGTGATGATATCGCCCACCCCGGTGCGTTCAGCGAGCAGCACCAGCGTCGCGTCGGCGAAATCCATCGGCTGGTCGCGATACTTGGCAATCAGCCGCTCGAGCCGCTCCAGATCCTCCGCGCCGATATAGGCCAACTCAACCCCGCCTTTTCGAACCCAGGCAAGGAACAACAACTGGGCCTCCGGACGGAGCAGATGCGTTGCCTCGACCACCACCGGCAACGTCGTGATCAGTTCGCCGTCAAAGCCGCGAAACAAACGGTCCGCGGCGTCGTGAAACGGGTCGTTGCCGCGAAACCAGGCTGCGAGCGGCCCGGTATCAACGAGCGCCGGGCCGGGCACGCAGCTTCGCCTTGATAATGCGGCTGTGATCGCGGCTGGCGGCTTTTCGATCGCTCGAGGGTGCGCGCCCGCCGGTCACCTCGTCATACACCGCGGCCGGCGAATGACGCGGCCTATCGGCAACGTAGCCTTCGATGAGGCGGCGAATCACCGCGCTTTTCGTCTGGCCCTCGCGGCGGCAGCGCTCCTCGAGCGCGCTTTCGATTCGTTCGTCGATCTTGACCGTCAGGGTCATGGCTGCCTCGTCGGGTAATACGTGGATATTACCAGACCTGCGCCGAAGGCAAGCCGGTCTCTCAAGAAGAGGAAAGAAGAAGCCGCCCCAGATACCAGGCCGCGCCGGCGATGAACGCCGAGCAGGGAATCGTCAGGATCCAGGCCCAGAGGATATTGCCGGCCACGCCCCAGCGCACCGCGGAAAGATTCTGCGCCGCGCCGACCCCGACGATCGCGCCTGTGATGGTGTGCGTGGTGGACACCGGGATGCCGAACGCGGTGGCGACAAACAGCATGATCGCGCCGCCGGTCTCGGCGCAGCAGCCGCCCACGGGCTTCAACTTGGTGATGCGTTGCCCCATCGTTTTCACGATGCGCCAGCCGCCGAAGGCCGTGCCGAGCGCGATGGTGATTTAGCAGGCGGCAATCACCCAGACGGGCACCGGATCCTTTGTGCCGAGGTAACCCGCGGCGATCAGCAGCATCCAGATGATACCGATGGTCTTTTGCGCGTCATTGCCGCCGTGGCCGAGCGAGTACAGCGATGCCGATACGAGCTGCAGACGCCGGAACCAGCGGTCGACCCTGCTCGGCGAACTTCGCACGAACAGCCAGGCCACCGCGAGCATCAGGAGCGCACCCAACAGCATGCCGAACAGGGGGGCGACGAAGATGAAGGCCACGACTTTGACCAGGCCCGCCGGCACCAGCGCCCAGGTTCCCGCCTTGGCCACCGCCGCGCCGACCAGGCCGCCGATCAGAGCGTGCGAGGATGAGGACGGAATGCCGTAGTACCAGGTGATCACATTCCAGGCTATGGCGCCCACCAGAGCGCCGAAGATCAGGTAGTGGTCGACGACCCCCTGATCGATGATGCCGCGGCCGATCGTGGTGGCGACCTGGAGCTGGAACACGAACAGCGCGATGAAGTTGAACACTGCGGCCAGCATCACCGCCTGGTAAGGTTTGAGGACGCGGGTCGAGACCACGGTGGCGATCGAGTTGGCGGCGTCGTGGAAGCCGTTCATGAAGTCGAACGCGAGCGCCACCAGCACCAGCGTAATGACGATCCACAGCGCGAGCTGCGCGGGTTCCATTCAGGTTGCTCCTGGGTTCCGATCGAGGATCAGGAGTTTTCCAGCACGATGCCCTCAATGATGTTCGCCACGTCCTCGCAGCGGTCGGTGATCTGCTCGAGCAGCTCGTAGATGGTGCGCATCTTGATCAGCTGCTTTATGTCCGACTCGTCGCGGAAGAGTTTGGACATCGCCGAGCGCATCACGCGGTCGGCGTCGGACTCGAGCCGGTCGATTTCCTGGCAGGTCTTGAGGATCGCGTCGGCGTCCTTGACGTTCCTGAGGAGGGATACCGCGGTGCGCACGCGCTCGCAGCACATCTGGCAGATCTCGGCCAGCTGCTTGGATTCCGGCGTGATCTTGCGGATGTCGTAGAGCACGATCGATTCGGCGACGTCCTGCATCAGGTCCAGGATGTCGTCCATCCTGGTAATCAGCTGATGGATCTGCTCGCGGTCGAAAGGCGTGATGAAGGTCTTGTGCAGCAGCGTGATCGCCTCGTGGGTGATCTTGTCGGCGGCGCGCTCGGCGGCGTCGATGTACTGCGCGTGCTTTTCGACGTCCTGGAACGTGGTGATCATCGCCGCCAGCTCGCGGCTGCCCTCAACGATGCGTTCTGCGTGAGCGTTGAACAACTCGAAGAAATTGCCCTCGCGGGGCATCAGGCGGCTCAACATTGGGTCTCCTCCGGGTTCACCGGATTGTAATGTTTTTGCGACACCGCGGTTCTGCTAGATGACGCCGCCGCGCTGGAGGTTCGCCTGATCCGAATCGGACAGTCCCAGCCAGCCGCCGTAGACCTCGGCGTTGTGCGCACCGGGCGCGGGGCCCGAGGCGCGGGCCTCTCCCGGCGTGGCGGAGAGCCGCGGCACCACGCATGGAACGGCAACGGATCCAAAGTCCGCGTCCTTTATCCGTGTAATCGATTCTCTGAAACGGACATGCGCATCTTCCGCGATGTCGCGATTGGAGTACACCGGCGCCACCGAGACGCCGGCTTCGGACAGCTCGCGGATCGCCACCCGATACGACCGTGCGGCGATCCACTCCGCGACGATGGCATTGAGTTCGGCGGCGTGCTGCATGCGCAACGGATTGCTCACGTACTTTGCATCTGCGATCAACTCGCTGCGGCCGATGAGTCTGCAGAAGCGCTCGAAAACATTCTGCGTCGCCGCGGTGAACGTGACCCATTCGCCGTCGCCCGAGCGGAACACGCCGGCGGGCGAAACGTAGGCGTTGCCGTTGCCGACCGGCTGGTGCACCTGGCCCAGCTGGTCGTACTCGATCGGCAGCACTTCGAGGAGGCGCATCATCGCCTCGGTGCAGGAGAGATCGATTTCCTGGCCGGGCGCCTCGGGATGCTGCGCGCGGTGCAGCAGCGCGGCGAGCACGCCGAAGGCGCCGAACACCCCGGCAATCGGATCGGCGATCGGGTAGCCAGGATGCATCGGGGGCCCGCCCGCATTGCCGGTGATGTAGGTGAGCCCGGCGTAGGCCTCGAACAGGCGCGCGAAACCCGCGTAGGCGCGGTAGGGGCCGGTCTGGCCGAAACCGGTGACGCGCAGGATCACGAGCTTCGGTTGCAGCTTCCAGAGCGCGTCGCGGTCCAGTCCCCAGCGGTCCAGCGTCCCGGGGCGGTAGTTCTCGATCAGCACGTCGAAGCGCGGCAGCAGTTTGCGGAGCAGCGCCTGGCCTTGGGGCTTGCGCAGGTCGAGGGTGATCGCGCGCTTGTTGCGGTTGACCGCCTTCCACAGCAGCGACTTGCCTTCCTTGTGCGGCGGCAGCGCGCGCAGCGGATCGCCGCCGCCCGGGAGTTCGGTTTTCAGGACCTCCGCGCCGAAGTCGCCGAGCAGCGCGGCGGCAAAGGGACCCGCAATGACATTCGAGATGTCGAGGACCCTGAGGCCCTGAAGTGGGCCGGCTCCTTCGGCGCCTGTGAGCGGGCCGCTCATTCCTTGAATTTCATTCCTAAAGATTTTAATTTCTCGACCTCGGCGCCGGAGAAACCCCAATCCAGCAGCGCCTCCTTGCCGCCCTCTCCTCGCTCGGGCGGCGCGCGCCGCACGGACGGCGCGGTCCTCGAGAAGCGCGGCGCGGGCGCCGGCTGCACGACCTTGCCGACCGTGACGAAGCTATTGCGCGCCGCGTTGTGCGCATGGCTGCGCGCTTCGGAAAAACTGAGGACGGGTGCAAAGCAGGCGTCCGAGCCTTCGAACACCGCGCACCATTCGCCGCGCGTTTTCGACCTGAATCTTGCCGAGAAGATCTGTTTCAGGCGCGGCCAGCCCTCGCGGTCGTTCTGTGCGGGGAGGTTTTCCTTTTCGAGTTCCAGTTGCTGGATCAGCTCCTCGTAGAATTTGGGCTCGATGGCGCCGATCGAGACATGCTTGCCGTCTTTCGTTTCGTAGACGTCGTACCACGGCGCGCCGGTGTCGAGGATGTTGCTGCCGCGCTCTTCCCGCCACGCGCCCGCGGCGAGCATGCCCCAGAACATGGTGCCGAGGAGCGAAGCGCCCTCGACCATCGCGGCGTCCACCACCTGGCCTTTGCCCGAGGCGCGCGCCTCGACCAGCGCGCAGGCGATGCCGAAGCCGAGCAGCATGCCGCCGCCGCCGAAATCGCCGACCAGATTGAGCGGCGCCACCGGCGCCTCGCCCTTGCGGCCGAAGGCGTGCAGCACGCCGGCGAGCGCGATGTAGTTGATGTCGTGGCCGGCGCGCGCCGCCAGCGGCCCGTCCTGGCCCCAGCCGGTCATGCGGCCGTAGACGAGCTTCGGGTTGCGCCCGAAAAGCGCATCGGGCGCGAGGCCCAGCCGCTCCATGACGCCGGGGCGGAAGCCTTCGATCAGGGCGTCGGCACGCGCCACGAGCTCCTGCGCGGCATCGGCGCCCTCCTTCGATTTCAGGTCCAGGGTCACCGAGCGCTTGCCGCGCATCATCACGTCCATCCAGCGCTCGCGCTTGAGGCCGAGGCCCGCGGACGCCGGACGGTCGATGAGGATCACATCGGCGCCCATGTCGGCCAGCAGCATCCCGGCGAACGGCCCCGGGCCGATCGCTTCGAACTCCACGACTTTGATTCCGGAAAGAGGTCCCACGTCCGCGTTTTCCTACTGGTCCAACTTGACGCCGACCTCGCGAATTACCTCGCCCCAGCGCTCGGACAGCTCCTTCGCGGTGCGCGCCATCTCCGCCGGCGGCATGCCGGAGGCTTCTGACCCGCCGTCGGCGAACAGCTTCACCACCTCCGGATGCTTGATCGCCCTGGCGAGGTGCTGGTACAAGGCGTCGACAGTGGCTGGCGCCATCGCGCCCGGCCCCCAGAACCACAGGTAGCCCCAGTAGCCGACGTCGTAGCCTTGCTCGCGCATGGTCGGCAGGTCGGGCATGGCGGCGTAGCGCGTCTCGGCGGCCGCGGCGAGCATCTTCACGCGGCCGGTCTTCGCGTTCTGCAGCGCCGTGGTGGGTCCGTCGAAGAACAGTTGCACGATTCCGGAGAGGTGGTCCTTCATCGCGTCGCCGCTGCCCTTGTAAGGCACGTGCACGATGTCGATTCCCGCCTGGCGCTTGAATCGCTCGCCATTCAGGTGCGAGGTGGAGCCGGCACTGAACGAGGCGAAGTTTAGCCTGCCCGGGTTTGCCTTGGCGTAGTCGACCAGCCCCTTCACGTCGTTGAACGGCACGGAAACATGCGCGGTCAGCACGGTGGCAGACTTCGCCCCTGCGGTGATCGGCGTGAAGTCCTTGAACGCGTCCCAGGGCGGCGTGCGGTACAGGTGCGGCATCTGGACGTGGGTTGCGATGGTGTAGAGCAGCGTGTGCCCGTCGGGCGCCGCCTTCTGCACCTCGCGCGAACCGATCATGGTCGAGGCGCCGGGCCGGTTGTCCACGAACACCGACATGCCGGGCGTTTCGTTCATCTTCTGCGCGATGGCGCGCGCCTGGATGTCGGTCTGGCCACCGGGCGGGAACGGCACCACGATGCGCACCGGCCTGCCGGGAATCGGGAACTGTTGCGCATGCGCGCCGGTGCAAAGCGCAAGCGTGCAAACCGCCAGAATCAGATTTCGCATTGTCTCCTCCGCTCTCCGGCGGCAAGTCTACCCGACGTGCTATACAGGCGGAATCGAGCGAGCCCTGGGGGGACAGTGTGGTGTCGGAACTTCTGAAGCGTACCGATCGCCTGTGGAGCGGGGAAGCGAGTACGACGCAGGCGGAATTCCATCCATTCGCAGGCCCGAGGTTGCTGGAGGAGCTCGCGCCGGGCGTGGCGTTCTTCAAGGCGTTCGTCAACGTCACCGCCGTGAAGACCGCAGAGGGCCTGGTGCTCGTCGATAC
Source organism: Pseudomonadota bacterium (assembly GCA_038040245.1). Lineage (GTDB taxonomy): Bacteria > Pseudomonadota > Gammaproteobacteria > Burkholderiales > SG8-39 > RBG-16-66-20. The sequence continues at coordinate 15,030 of JBBPIU010000056.1, forward strand.
CGGCTCGTTCCATCCCGCTGCGCACAAGCTTAGCTTCGACGCCGTGCGCCGCTGGAACGGCGAGCGCGTGCATACGGCGGTCTACACGCATGGTCACGTCGACCACGCCTACGGCCTGCCGCCGTTCCTCGCCGAGGCGCGCGGTCGCGGCTGGCAGCCGCCGCGTATCGTCGGCCACGCCAATGTCCTGCCGCGGATGCAACGCTATGTCCGGACCGCAGGCTACAACTCGATCATCAACACGCGCCAGTTCGGGGTCGCGACGCAGTGGCCGGTCGAGTTCCAGGCGCCGACGGACATCTACGCTGACGCTCTCGAGTTCTCGGTCGGCGGCGCGCGCTTCCAGCTGCACCACGCCAAGGGCGAGACCGACGATCACACCTGGGTGTTCCTGCCGGAGACGAAGACGCTGTGCACCGGCGACCTGTTCATCTGGGCGGCGCCCAACGCCGGCAACCCGCAGAAAGTGCAGCGCTACGCGGTGGAATGGGCGGTGGCGCTGCGCGCCATGGCTGCGCTCGGCCCCGAACTGCTGTTGCCCGGCCACGGGCTGCCCATTGCCGGCGCGGCGCGGGTACAGGCGGCGCTGTTGGATACCGCGGCATACCTGGAGTCGCTGGTGAACCAGACGCTGGAGCGCCTTAACGCAGGCGAAACTCTCTACCAAATCCTGGACGGCGTACGCCCGCCGGCGGCGCTCGAGGCCAAACCCTATCTAAAGCCGGTCTATGACGAGCCGGAATTCATCGTGCGCAACCTGTGGCGCTGCTTCGGCGGCTGGCACAGTGGCGTCCCCAGCGAGCTGAAACCGGCCCCGCGACGCGCGCTTGGCCGGGAGCTCGCCGCGCTTGCCGGCGGGATCGAGCGGCTTCTAGCGCGCAGCCGCGCGCTGCTTGCCGCCGGCGACGCACGCCTCGCAGCGCATCTGGTGGACTGGGCGGCCGACGCGGAGCCGGCGAGCCGCGAAGTGCATGCGGCGCGTGCCGCCGTCTACCGCGCGCTGATGGAAGGAGCGTCCTCGACGATGTCGCGCGGCATTTACGGCGCGGCGGCCCGGGAGTCGGAAGCGAAGACCGCGCCCGGCGGCTAGGGCTGGAAGCGGGGGTGTGTCAACTTAGTCCTACGAAATTTCACATAGCGAAACCACCATGTCCAAGTCCCTGTTTGATTTGAGCGGCAAAGTCGCGATCGTCACCGGATCGACACGCGGCATCGGCAAGTCGATCGCCGAGGAACTGGCCCGCGCGGGCTGCAAAGTCGTCGTCTCGAGCCGCAAAGCCGAGGCCTGCGAAGCGGTGCGCGTCGAGTTCGAGCAGCAGGGCTTCGAGGTGCTCGCGCAGCCTTGCAACGTGTCGAGGAAAGAGGAACTCAAGGCGCTGGTCGACAACACGATCGCCAAATGGGGCCGCGTCGATATCGCGGTCGCGAATGCGGCGGTGAACCCGTACTACGGGCCGCTCACCGAGATTCCCGACGAAGCCTTCGACAAAGTGTTCCTGAACAACGTGAAGAGCGTGCTCTGGCTTGCCGCCCTCACCCTTCCCGGCATGGCCGAGCGCGGCGGCGGCAGTTTCATCACCGTCGGCTCCATCGGCGGCATCATCGCCAACACGGTGATCGGTGCCTACGGCATATCCAAGGCCGCCGACCACCACCTGGTGCGCAACCTCGCTGCGGAGTGGGGGCCGAAGAACGTGCGCGTGAATGCAATCGCACCGGGACTCATCAAGACCGACTTCGCGAAAGCGCTCTGGGAAGACGAAAAGCGCCGCACCGAGCGCGAAGCCGCGACGCCGCTGCGGCGCCTCGGCGTGCCGCGCGACATCGGCGGCATCGCGGTGTTCCTTGCCTCCGATGCGGCTGCGTTCATCACCGGCCAGACGATCGTGGCCGACGGCGGAGTCACGATTCTTTGAAGGCCTACCGGGTATTCGAGGGGGGAAAGTTCGGCAGCGGCCGCTATTGCGAGATGGGGCGCGATGAACTCGACGCGGGCGATGTCGTGGTGCGCATCGCCTACGCCAGCGTCAACTACAAGGACGCGCTCACCGCCCGGGGCAAAGCGAAGATTGCGCTCAAATTTCCCCTCGTGGCGGGAATCGACCTTGCCGGCACGGTCGAAGAGTCTGCGGACGCGTGCTTCAAGTCCGGCGACAAAGTCATCGTGCACAGCTTCGGCCTGGGCGTGGAGCATGACGGCGGCTACGCGGAGTTCGGGCGCTTTCCGGCGGAGTGGGTGATTCCGCTGCCCAAAGGCCTGACCCTGTTCGAGGCGAGTGCGCTCGGCGTCGCCGGTCACACCGCGGCGCTCGCGGTTGACCTGATGGAGTTGAATGGGCTCTCGCCGGCGAAGGGCAAGGTACTGGTGAACGGCGCCACCGGCGGCGTCGCGAGCATTGCGATCGACATCCTGGCGGGCCGTGGCTACCATGTGGTGGCGATGAGCGGGAAGGCGGAGCAGGCGGACTACCTGAGAAGTCTGGGCGCGAAGGACATCATCGGCAGGAACGACAGCAAGGATTCCGGCCGGCCCCTGGAAAGCCCGCTGTGGGCCGGGGCGGTGGATTCGGTGGGCGGCGCGCAGATGTCCTGGCTCACGCGCAGCATGCAGCGGGACGGCGTGATCGCTTCTTTCGGCAATGCGGGAGGCGCGGAATTCGCGGGCAACGTGCTGCCGTTCATCCTGCGCGGCGTGCGGCTCCTTGGCGTGAACGTAAACAATCCCTACCAAACGATGCGCCGCCTCTGGGAAAGACTCGCCTCCGACCTGAGGCCGCGACAGCTCGACAGGATTGCCCGCCGTATCCGCTTCCAGGATCTGGAGACCGCGTTTGACGCCCTGCTCGCGGCACGCGCCACCGGGCGGCAGGTGGTGGATTTTTCGCTCGGTTGAGGTGAGAATCAGGCCGTTCTGAGGAGAGGGAATGGCCGAATCGAAGGTGCTGCGCGTCCGCGTCGAGAGCGAGCGCTGCCAGGGGCACAATCGCTGCTGCTCGCTCGCGCCGGAGTTGTTTGAAGCTGACGACCTCGGCAACGCGCGTGTCAAGGGGGACGGCGTGGTTGCGCCGGCGCTCGAGGCCAAGGCGCGGCTAGCGGTGGCCAATTGCCCCGAGCATGCCGTCAGGATTGCGCAGGACTGAGCAGGGAGGGTGCCATGAGCGCAAGGCTGCCGGTCAGGGATTGGGCCACGGATTTCGATCACTTCAACCTGCAATGGGTGGAGGACCCGTTCCCGATCTGGGACGATCTGCGCAGCCGTTGCCCGGTAGCGCACAGCACGCGCTACGAGGATGGCGCCTACTTCCCTTCGCGCTACGACGACGTGCGCGAAATCGCCTACGACAGCGAGCATTTTTCCTCGCGGCGCGTGATCGTGCGCGAGAAGAAGATCCCGGTGGTGCCAAGCCCGCCGATCACCTCGGACCCGCCGGAGCACACGCCGGCGCGCAAGGTGCTACTGCCCGCCTTCACGCCGCAGGCGATCGCGAAGCTCGAGCCGCAGACGCGCAGCGTCTGCCGCGAACTGCTCGAGCGGATCGGCGATGCGAAAACCTGCGACGGCGCGACCGACTATGCGCAGCACATTCCGGTGCGCGTGATCGCGCACATGCTCGGCCTGCCCCAGACGGACGGCGACCGCTTCCGCGACTGGATCCACCGCATTCTCGAGATCGGACCGACCAATCCGGAGGTCGCGATGCAAACGCTCGGGGAGTTGACGGCATATTTCCAAGGGCACGTCGAGGCGCGTCGCGCGCAACCCGGCGACGATCTGATCAGTTTTCTCATCGCCGCGCGCATGGACGGCCAGCCGTTGTCGCAGCCGCACCTGCTCGGCATGCTGCGCCTGCTGCTGATCGCGGGGATCGACACCACCTGGAGCGGCATCGGCGCCAGTCTCTGGCACCTGGCGACGCATCCCGAGGACCGGCGCCGGCTGGCAGCGGATCCGTCGCTTCTGCCGGTGGCGATCGAGGAATTCCTGCGCGCCTATGCCCCGGTCACGATGGCCCGAGAGGTGGTCAAGGAAACCACCGTTGGCGGCTGCAGGTTCAAGGAGAAGGGGCAGGTGCTGCTGTCCTTTCCGGCGGCGAACCGCGATCCGGCGATGTTCGCCGAGCCCGAGCGCGTGCTCATCGACCGCGCGGAGAACCGGCACGCGGCATTCGGCCTCGGGCGGCATCGCTGCCTCGGCTCGAACCTCGCGCGCATGGAAATGACCGTGGCGATCGAGGAATGGCTCGCGCGCTTCCCCGAATTCAGGCTTGCCGACGGCGCGCGGGTGAAATGGTCCGAAGGCACGGTGCGCGGCCCGCGCCGGCTGCCGTTTGTCGTCGGGACCGCATAAAACTTCGTTTGAAACACAAGTGCCGTCCCTGCCCGAGACGGTCCGGTAGCAGTAAACTTGCAAATCCCACCGGAGGGCACGCATGGACCTCAACTATTCCCAGGACGAGTCCGCATTCCGCGACCAAGTGCGCGGCTGGCTGAAGGCAAATCTGCCGCAGGACCTGCGCGACAAGATCGCCAACTACGACGAGCTCGGCCGCGAAGACCTGCTGCGCTGGCACAAGATCCTCGCGAAAAAGGGCTGGGTGGCGCCAGCCTGGCCGAAGGAGTTCGGCGGCACCAGCTGGAACGTGGTGCAGCGCTACATCTTCGAGGAGGAGTGCGGTTTTGCCGGCACGCCGCCGCTGATTCCCTTCGGCCTGTCGATGTGCGGGCCGGTCCTGCTGCGCTTCGGTACCGACGCACAGAAGAAGCGTTTCCTGCCCGGTATCTACAACGGCGACGTGTTCTGGTGCCAGGGCTATTCCGAACCAGGCTCGGGATCCGACCTCGCCTCGCTGAAAACCAAGGCCGAGAGAAACGCTGATCACTACATCGTCAATGGCCAGAAAACCTGGACCACGCTCGGCCATTTTGCCGACTGGATTTTCTGCCTGGTGCGCACCGACTCCAGCCTGTCGAAACGGCAGGAGGGCATTTCCTTCCTGCTCATCGACATGAAAACGCCCGGCATCACCGTGCGGCCGCTGATCCTGATGGACGGCGGGCACGAGGTGAACGAGGTGTTCTTCGATGACGTGAAGGTGCCGGTGGAGAACCTGGTGTACGAAGAAGGCAAGGGCTGGACGGTGGCCAAATACCTGCTTGGCCACGAGCGCATGAATACCGGGCGCATCGGCGCCTCCAAGCGCGAGCTCGCGAAGCTGAAGGAGTTCGCCGGTCAGCAAAAGGGCGACGA
>JBBPIU010000057.1:0-8368 GCA_038040245.1 Pseudomonadota bacterium
CGAATCACCCGGCAACGCTTGCCGGAAAACAGGGTTTTTCTACAGCTTCGTTAGGCCCCCAGATGCTGAGGGATCCCGTTCAGCGCCGTGGCGAAGTCACGGCGCCAACTAGCGCCAGGCGTTGGTCCCCAGAAGTGCTGCCGGTATCAGGAACGCATAGAACAGCTAGAATTGGTCGTCCATGGCTTCACGGACAAAAGGAATACAAAAATGCGCAACTTTTCAGGTAAGGCCCCGACGTTGGCGGTATGGGTTATTTCTCTGGTTCTTTTTCTCATCGCGCTAGTTGCACACTTTGGTCTAGTCAGAGTTGGCGAGCCAGTTGCGACATGGTCTTGGATCATCGGCTTCGCTCTCTTGCTGATCGCATGCCGAGTTCGTGGCCTTTGATCCTGCTGTAAATGCTGTGCGGACCTACAGTGACCTGAGCATGCTCTGCGAGGTATCAGGCGAAATGCGGTCTAACAATCGGTTCCAGGGGGCGCCAAAGTTCCCCCGTAAACGTTGGGCCGCACGAAACGAATGATCGACAACAAAGACTGAAACGCGAACGGTGCTAATATAGGTGCAACCGCTCTTGTGATCCCCTTGTGGGTTGGAATCTCGTGTGGTAGCGTGCGCGGCATGAGAAGTAATACTGTTCAGCAGCGAAGCGTCGTAGTCGTCGTAGTCCGGGAGGACCGCGCCGACTAACGCTTGGAATAGTTCGTACACCAAGCCCCTGTCGGCGAGCCGGCAGGGGCTTTTTGTTTATGGGCCCCCTCTGGCGATGCCGACCAACGAGGAGACCCACCATGCAGAACCCCCTGAAGCTCGGATTCTTCATCCAGCCCGTCCACCCGCCGTCCCGCCCCTATGCGGACGTTCTCCGTGAGGATCGCGAAGCGGTCGTGCTCGCCGATCGACTCGGCTATCGCGAAGCCTTCATAGGCGAGCATCTCGTTGACTCGGCCGAGACGATCACCTCGAGCCTCGCTTTCATCGCGAACTTGGCCGATGCGTGCCCTTCGATCACCTTCGGTACCGGCGTGCTTCCGCTTGCCAACTACCACCCGGCGATGGCGGCGGCGCAGGTCGCGATGGTCGACCACCTGGTGCAAGGTCGGTTCGTGCTGGGCGTGGGGCCCGGCGTTCCCGGCGACGCGGAGGCCATCGGAGACCTGGGATCGGACCGCAACCGCAAGACCCAGGAGGCGCTCGAGCACATGTGCCGGATTTGGAGCGAAGAGCCGCCGTACCGGATCGAAGGCGAGTTCTACCGGACCACGACGGAGCGCTCGCTCGATCGGAAGATCGGGGTGGGCGTCGCAGTCCGCCCGCTGCAAAGGCCCCATCCGCCCATCGCAATCACCTCGATCCGCCCGGACGCCCGGGGACCGCACGCTGCGGGAGCTCGCGGCTGGACCGGGATCTCGGCGACCTATGTGGGTGCGTACGTCGTCCGGGCGCAGATCCAGAATTACCTGGAAGGCCGGCGATCCGCGGGCCTCTCCGTCGATCCGTCCGGGTGGCGCGTGGCGCGCAGCGTCTTCGTGGCCGATGACGAGACCACGGCCCGTCGCTATGCGCTTCGCGAGGACAGCGCGCACGGCTTCTACTTCCACGTCATGCGGACCAAGCTCGCGAAGGCCGGCGCGCTGGACGTGATGCGCGACTTCTCCGGTCAGCCGGATTCCGAGCTCTCTACCAGGCGGTGCGTCGAGCGTCTCGTGATCGCGGGCACCCCGGTGAGCGTCGCGGACCAGATTCTCGAATTCCGCCGCGAGGTCGGCGCATTCGGTACTCTGCTCTATACGGGCCACGACTGGACCGATCCAGCGCTCGCCCGGCGCTCCATGGAGCTCATGGCGAACGAGGTCTGGCCCCGGATCAATTGAGCCGCGCATGGGACGACACCGAAAGGTCAAACTGACGGGAAGGAATTTTCTGGCTGACAAACGGCCCAACCATTGCGTGCAGCCGACGCCCGCCAGCGGGCGCGGCTGACGCTGACGTTATGCCTCTGTGGCGTCGTGAGTAATTTCCTGAGCGGGCCGCGGCGTGCGCCCGCGGAACATCCGCGCATTGAGAGCTACCGTGAGGAGATGAAGACCGCCGAGGTGATCGCATGAGGACGTACAACAAGAAGAACTTCCCGGTCACCAAGATCCGTCGCTTCCTCGAGCCGGGGCCAGTGGTGTTAGTGAGCTCCGCGTTCAAGAGCGAGCGGAACATCATGACGATGGGCTGGCACATGATGATGGGCTTCTCGCCGGCACTCGTCGGTTGCTTTATCTGGGATCAGAACCATAGCTTCTGGCTGATCCGTCGCAGCAAGCAGTGCGTGATCAACGTTCCGACCTTCGACATGGTGAGCACCGTCATCGGGGTTGGCAACTGCTCCGGGTCCGACACCGACAAGTTCGAAAAGTTCGGGCTCACGCCCGTCGCCGCTTCGAAGGTCGCGGCGCCGCTCATCGCGGAGTGCTACGCGAGTTTCGAATGCAAGCTGGTGGACACGAGCCTCATCAACAGATACAGCCTGTTCGTCTTCGAGGTGGTGAAAGCGCACGTGGCGTCGTCGCCGCGATATCCGACGACAGTCCACTATCGTGGCGACGGTGTCTTCATGGTCTCGGGTCGCTCGGTTAGCTACCGAAGCCGCTTCAAGCGAGTAAATCTGTAGACTGAGGCATAACCAATCGTTGCAGCGGACCGTGGGCCGCAGGTGCGCTGCTGCCCGTCAATCGAAAGGGATCGGATGAACAGGCGTGACGCGGTGTTCGCACTCCTTGCACTTGGTGCCGGGCCGCGCGTCGCAGAGGCCCAGCAATCGAAAGCCGTGCCGAGGATCGGCGTGCTTCGGACCCCACCGCGCACCGATCACCTGTTTCAGGCCTTGCTAACCGGATTGCGCGAACTCGGCTACGTCGAAGGCAAGACCGTGTTGATCGAGTACCGACAGGGAGGCGACGAGCGCCTGCCCGAGCTGGCGCAGGAACTGGTGCGAAGCAAGGTCGACTTGATCTTTGCGCCCAATCCTGCGGCAGCGCAAGCCGCCCGTAAGGCCACCGCGACGATTCCGATCGTGGTGGCCGCTATCGGGGATGCGGTCAGAACCGGCCTTGCGGCGAGCCTTGCGCGTCCGGGAGGCAATGTTACCGGGTTGGCGGCGCTCGGCTCGAATCTCTCCGGCAAGCGGCTTGAACTGCTCAAGGAGATCGTGCCCCGGCTCTCCCGCGTTGCGGTGCTCTGGAACCCGAACATCCCCGACAAGGTGGTCGAGTGGAAGGAGATGGAGCAGCCGGCCCGGGCGCTTAAACTCGAGCTTCTGTCGATCGAGGTTCGCGCGCCGGCCGATTTCGACCAGGCTTTCGAGAGCGCAAGACGCCTGCGCCCTGAGGCGTTGATTGCGCTGGGTGAGCCCCTGGTCTTTACACAACGCGGACGAGTCATCCAATTTGCGGCTCAAGCCCGGCTTCCCGCAATCTTCAACTGGCGCGAGGCCGCGGAGGAAGGAGCACTCATCGCCTATGGTCCGGACATCTCGGACCTTTACCGCAGGTCTGCCACCTACATCGACAAGATTCTCAAAGGCGCCAAGCCCGGTGATCTCCCCATCGAAGAACCGGCCCGATTCGACTTCGTGGTCAACCGCAAGACCGCAAATGCACTCGGCGTTACGCTTCCGCAGTCGATCCTGCTGCGCGCCGACCGGGTGATCGAGTGAAGAGTCGGCATTTGCGAACGACGCGCCGCGAGCGGCGCGCGCCTGACCAAGCACGTTAAAGCGCAATGGACTTCGACCAACCGTCGCACAGAGCCTCATCGACCGGCAGTGCTGGCCCGCCGTACAGCACGACGTTGGGTGGCAAATTAGCGACGGGCGTAGAATCGCGGCAACTGTCGAGGTCCCTATGCATTTCACCATCGAGCACGAGAGAGAAGAGGACGGGCGCTGGCTGGCGGAAGTGCCTGAACTACCGGGTGCCCTGGCGTATGGCGCCACCGCCTCGATCTCTATCGCCGTGGCATGACCTCTTGGCCTTCGTCGAAGGTCAATCGTGTACTTGCGGCTCTTTACGGGATCGGCTGGACGCTTAAGCGCCAGTGACCAGCATCCGATGATGACAAAAAGGCCGGGCAAGCCCTTCTCGATGATCCGGGAGTTCCACTTGGCAGACTGGTTCACCCTCGCCAACGCCGTCTGCGGCACGGGGGCTCTGTTCTCCACCATGACCTACCTCGAAACAAGTAACGTCAGGCACGTCTACTTTGCGTGCGGCCTGGTCTTCGCTGCATTGATATTTGACATTCTGGACGGCCGCATCGCCAGGTGGCGGCAGAAAACCTCAATGATGGGGCGAGAGCTCGACTCGCTTGCTGATCTCATCTCCTTCGGAGTGGCCCCGGCGATTATTGGGTACGGTTGCGGCATGCAAGGTCTATACGACCGCATCGTCTTGGCCTACTTCGTCGCCTGCGGAGTTTCGCGCCTTGCCCGCTACAACGTCACTGCAGACGCACTGTCTGAGGGAACCGGCAAGGTGAAGTACTTCGAAGGAACGCCAATACCAACATCGATCCTCCTCGTCGCTCTAATGGCGCTGGCGGCATGGTTCGGCGCACTGGGTCAGCACTTGTGGTTCGGGGAAGTCCGTCTGGCCGGCTTCACGCTTCATCCACTGGTCCTCATATTTGCACTCTCAGGCTCGCTGATGATCAGCCGGCTCCGAATCCCCAAGCTATGAGAGTCACGCTGAAGGAAGCCCTTCCCTATCTGGTCCTGGATCTCGAGTCCGCGCTCGTGCATATCGGCCGGGGCGATGTGGTGGATCAACTGCGCGAAGTTGCGATCGAGCGCTGGACTTACGACGAACTGGCCGATGCAGCCTACCTGCACCTGCGTTCGCCGCGGGCGCCGAACACCGCGGATGACCGAAGCGCGGGAGAGACACCCGGGGAGACGGTGTCGGTTTACGACGAGCTCGGCATCAATCTGGATACCGACAGCCAGGGCCGCCTCACGGGCATGGAGATTCTCGGAGGAAAGGCAATAGTGTCGCAGCTTGAGGGTGCTACTTCGCCGCGGTCACCATGATCTCGACCAGGCAGGCGGGATCGGCGAGCTTCGCCTCGACGCAGGCGCGCACCGGCAGGTTTTTCGGGTCCACCCACGCGGTCCAGACCTCGTTCATCGGCGCGCGGTTGCGGATGTCCGTGACCCAGATGTTGGCCGCCAGCAGTTTCGACTTGCTGCTGCCGGCCTTCGCCAGCAGCCGGTCGATCTCGGCCAGCACTTCCGCGGTCTGGCCCTTGATGTCGTTCTTCAGGTTCTTGGGAACGATGCCGGCCAGATAGACGGTGTTGCCGCTCTCGACGGCGAGGCTCAGGATCGGGCCGGGTTCGTGACGTACGATGCTCATCGCTGCATTCTCCTGGTTATTTTTTCACTGGTTCGCCGAGCAGGCGTTCGATCGCGGACACGAACTTCGGGTCGCTCGGCTCGACCTTGGTATCGAAGGAAAGCGCCTTCGCCCCGCTGCGGTCCACCAGGTACTTATGGAAGTTCCAGCCGGGCCGCACGCCGGCCGCCCTGGTGAGTTTTTCGTAGAACGGGTTGAGCGGCCCCTTGGCGACGCTGGTCTTGGTGAACATGGGGAAAGACACGCCGTAATTGGCCTCGCAGAATTTCGCGATTTCCTTGTTCGATCCCGGCTCCTGGCCGCCGAAATCGTTCGACGGAAACCCGAGCACCACCAGGCCCTTGTCCTTGTAGCGCCTGTAGAGCTTCTCCAGGCCTTCGTACTGGGGCGTATAGCCGCACTGACTCGCCGTGTTCACCACCAGCAGCACCTTGCCCTGATACTGGCAGAGGGACTCTGGCTTGTCGTCCGACAGGGTCGGCAGGGCGGCGTCGAGGAGCGGCGGGCAGGAGGCGCGATCGGCGGCGGCGTGCACGGTGGCGGCAAAGAAAAGAAACAGAGCTGCGTAGTATCTCATTGCGCCTTCACGCCGGCGCTTTTCGCGACGGCAGTCCATTTTTCCATATCGGCCTTGAGTATCGCACCGAGCTGCTCGGGCGTGTTGCCCACCGGGTCGATGCCCAGCGCGGCCATGCGCTCGCGCACCTCGGGCACCTGAAGCGCCTTGAGGGCTTGCGCGTGGATCGCGTCGAGGACCGGCCGCGGCGTACCGGCCGGGGCGAACAGGCTCGTCCACAGCACGACTTCGTAATTGCCGAGCCCGGCTTCGATCATGGTGGGCACCTCGGGCAGCACCGCCGCGCGCGTGCGCGAGGTTACCGCCAGCGCGCGCAGCCGTCCGGCCCTGATCTGCGCCATCGCGGGCGGCGCATCCACGAAGGTGAGCTGCACGTCGTTGGCCATCACCGCGGTCACGGTCGCCGCACTGCCCTTGTACGGAATGTGGTTGATGCGCAGCTCCGCCTGCACCTTGAACATCTCGGCGGCGAGCTGGAACGGCGTCGAACCGGCGCCGTAGTTGAGCTGGCCGGGCGACGCCTTGGCGAACGCGATCAGCTCCCTCACCGACTGCGCCGGCAGCGACGGATTGACGCTGAGCACCAGCGGAAAGGAACCGAGCATGGTGACCGGCGCGAAGTCGCGCACCGGGTCGTAGGGCAGCTTGTCGTAGAGGCCCGGGTTGAAGGCCATCGCGCCGCTCGCGCCGATCAACAGCGTGTAGCCGTCGGCTGCGCTCTTGGCGACCAGCTCGGTGCCGATGATCGCGTTGGCACCCGGCTTGTTGTCCACGATCACCGACTGGCCCCAGGCCTCCTGCATGCGCGCGCCGACCAGGCGCGCGAGGATGTCGTTGGCGCCGCCCGGCGGGAAGCCGACCACCAGGCGGACCGGTTTCGAAGGGAAGCTTGTTTGCGCATATGCCTGCAAGCCAAATGCGAGAACCAATACGAAAAGCAGTATCAGCCGACCCATTTTCTTGCGTTGTAGAACATCTGCATCCATGGCGAATCCTCCTTTGCGTGGTCCGGCGCCCACGACATCTGCACCGTCCGGAACACCCGCTCCGGGTGCGGCATGACAATGGTAAAGCGCCCGTCGGGCGTCGTCAGGCCGGTGATGCCGGCGGGCGAACCGTTCGGGTTAAGCGGATGCTTTTCAGTGATTTTTCCGTGATGGTCGACGAACCTCAAGGCGACGTTTGCTTTCTCAAGATCAATACTATTCTCAAAAAGGGCAAAACCTTCACCATGCGCGGTGGTGATCGGCATGCGGCTGCCCGCCATCCCGCGCAGCAGGATCGACGGGCTGTCGAGCACCTCGACCATCACGAAACGCGCCTCGAACTGCGCGGAGCGGTTGCCGACGAACACCGGCCAGTGCTGCGCGCCGGGAATGATCTCCTTCAGCGCCGCCATCATCTGGCAGCCGTTGCACGAACCCAAGGCGAAGGTATCGCTGCGCCCGAAGAAGGCCTCGACCCCCCTGCGCGCCCTGGCGTTGAACAGGATGGACTTCGCCCAGCCCTGCCCGCCGCCGAGCACGTCGCCGTAGGAAAAGCCGCCGCAGATCGCCATGCCCTTGAAGCCCTCCAGCGCGATGCGCCCGGCGATCACGTCGGACATGTGCACGTCGACCGCCTCGAAGCCGGCGCGCGTGAATGCGGCAGCCATTTCCACCTGGCTGTTGACCCCCTGCTCCCTCAGTACTGCGATTCTTGGCTTGACGTCCTTTTTTATAAAAATTTCTTTTACATCAAAAGTCAATTGAAAGGACAAGCCTGGATCCGCAAGATCCAGAATCCGGTCGTATTCCTCCTGCGCGCAATCCGGGTTGTCGCGCAGCTGCTGCATGCGGAAGCTGGTCTCGGACCAGGCGCGCTGCAGGTCGACGCGCTTTTCCTTGAGGATCGGCTTGGCATTACGCATGAATACGACTTCGTCTCTTGGATTCATATGCCCAACGACAAAAGACAAATTTCCAAGATCAAAGGAACGAAGCAAGTCCATCACCCGGGACCGGTCCGCGGTGCGGATTTGCAGCACCGCACCCAGTTCCTCGGCAAACATGGCGTGCAGCGCGCGCTCGCGTATCCGCCCCGCAAGCTGCTCCTCGTTGGCGCGCTTGAAGCCATCCACGTCGTCGGTCCACCGGTCGAAGACCAGCCCGTCCAGGTTCACCGTCACGCCGCAGTGGCCGGCGAATGCCATCTCGCACACTGCCGCGAACAACCCGCCATCGGAACGGTCATGGTAGGCGAGGATCAGGTTCTGCGCATTCAGGTTTTGAATTGCCGAGAAGAAAAATTTGAGCTGTGAAGCGGAATCAAGGTCAGGGCAGACGTTTCCAAACCTCGAAAACACCTGCGCCAGGATCGAGCCGCCCAGGCGGTTCTTGCCGCTGCC
>JBBPIU010000057.1:8468-20188 GCA_038040245.1 Pseudomonadota bacterium
TCGTAGAGCGCGGCGTCCTCCCCGGGCGAGCCGGCGGCCGCCATCCAGTTGGCGGAAAGCTTGACGCGATCGAGCGCCTCCACCCGCGCCGCGGCCAGATTGGTGAGCGCCTCGCCCACCGCCATCCTTCCGGAGGCCGGCCCGTCGATCAGCGCAAGGGGCGTGCGCTCGCCGATCGCGAACGCCTCGCCCGCGTAACCGTCGTAATCGAGCAGCGTGACCGCGCAGTCGGCGACCGGCACCTGCCAGGGCCCGACGAACGGGTCGCGCGAGCACAGGCCGCCGACGGTGCGGTCGCCGATGGCGACGAGGAAGCTCTTGTCGGCGACCGCCGGATGGCGCAGCACGCGATAGGCGGCCTCTTTCAGGTCGATCCCGTCCAGGGAGAGCGCTGCCAGCCGGGGCGCGACGCGCCTGACGTCGCGCAGCATCTTCGGCGGCTTGCCGAGGATGATCGAAAGATCTATGTCAACGGGGTTGTTATCGAATTTCTTATCGAAAACCAAAAGATGACCATCAGCGGTCGCATTGCCCAGAACGGCGAACGGGCAGCGTTCGCGCTCGCAGATGGCCGAGAAGGTCTGCAGGCTCTCCGCTCCGATCGCCAGCACGTAGCGTTCCTGCGCCTCGTTGCACCAGATCTCCCGCGGCGACATGCCGCTGTCTTCGGAGGGCGCCGCCCGCAGCTCCAGCCGCGCGCCGCGGCCCGCGGAATGCACAAGCTCGGGGATGGCGTTCGACAATCCGCCCGCGCCCACGTCGTGGATCGAAAGGACCGGATTGGCCGCGCCCAGCTGCCAGCAGCGGTCGATCACCTCCTGGGCGCGGCGCTGGATCTCCGCGTTGCCGCGCTGCACCGAATCGAAGTCCAGGTCTTCGGTGTTCGCGCCGGCGCGCATCGAGGACGCCGCGCCGCCGCCCATGCCGATCAGCATTCCCGGTCCGCCCAGCTGAATCAGCAATGCTTTATCGTCAAAATTCTTTTTAAAACAATTTTCAGAAGAAATATTTCCAACGCCGCCCGCCAGCATGATCGGCTTGTGATAGCCGCGCTGCGCGCCGCCGACCGACTGCTCGAAGGTCCTGAAATACCCCGCCAGGTTGGGACGGCCGAATTCGTTGTTGAACGCCGCGGCACCTATCGGCCCCTCGAGCATGATCTGCAGCGCCGACACGATCCGGCCGGGCCGGCCGTAATCGTCCTTCTCCCACGGCCGCGGCATGCCGGGAATGCGCAGGTTCGAAACCGAGTAGCCCGCCAGACCCGCTTTCGGCTTCGCGCCCCGTCCGGTCGCGCCTTCGTCGCGGATCTCGCCGCCCGCGCCCGTCGCCGCGCCGGCAAACGGCGCGATCGCGGTCGGATGATTGTGCGTCTCGCATTTGACAACCAGATTCGTCTTTTCCGGATTTGCCTTGTAGACAAAATCTTTATCTGGATAAAAGCGCTGCGCCACAGAACCTTCAAGAATTGCAGCGTTGTCGGTATAGGCCAGCACCGTCCCTTGCGGGTTTGCCGCGTGCGTGTGCCGGATCATCGCGAACAGCGACTGGTCCTTTTTCTCGCCGTCGACGATCCAGTCGGCGTTGAAGATCTTGTGGCGGCAATGTTCGGAGTTGGCTTGCGCGAACATGGTCAGCTCGGCGTCGGTCGGATCGCGGCCGAGCGACTGGTAGGCGGCGCGCAGGTAGTCGATTTCATCCCCGCTCAGCGCCAGCCCGAGGCGCGTATTCGCCTCATCCAGCTGCTGCAGCGCCACGTGGGCAAGGGCGCGCGGCGCCACATGCCGGAACAGGCCGTCGGCCTCGTCCAGCGAAGCGAGGACGTTCTCCGTCATCCGGTCGTGCAGCAGGGGCGCGATGCGGGCCCGGAGGTCCGCCGGGCCGGAAGAACCAAGGGCAAGGTAATAGGCGACGCCGCGCTCGATGCGCTGGATGCCCTTCAATCCGCAGTTGCGCGCGATGTCCGTCGCTTTCGAGGACCAGGGCGAAATCGTGCCGAGCCGCGGCACGACCAGGAACAGCGTGTCGCGCGCATGCTCACCCTGCAGCGGCGCGCCATAATGCAGCAGGCGCTCCAGCAGGCGCTTGTCCTCGGCCTGCGGTTCGGCTTCGGCCTCGACGAAATGCCAGAACTCGGCCGCCACCCCGCGCGCCGCGGGATGCGCTTTCTTCAGTTCGGGCAACAGCTTGGCGAGGCGGAAGTCCGACAGCGCGCGCGCGCCGCGGAACCTGAGAACGATGGACTTCACTTCCTGATCACGGGGTCCTGGATCTTGCCCGATACGTTCAGCGTCGCGCGCAACGTCTGGTTTGGCGTCTTCACGTCCGCGACGATCCGCCCCGACAGCCCGCCATTGGCGTCGATGTCCAGGCTGGCGCCCGCGTTCATGGCGCCCGCGGCGATCGCCACATTGCTCACCTTGACCGTGCCTTTGTCGTAAACCGCCTGTCCGGTGAGTTCCGTGAACTCGGTCCTGCCGCCGGTCTGCGCGCCGCCGGTCTGCAGCGCCCGTGTCAGGTTGAAGCTGCCGAGCACGCCCTTCTCGATCTTGAATTCGCCCTGCATCCGCGCATTCTCGAACAGCGTTGCCGGGTTCGGGCCGCTCATCGTATAGGTACCGCGCCCGTCCGCCTTGCCCTCGGAGACCAGCGCGGGCGCGATCACGGCGATCTTCACACCGCGCGCGCGCACTTCGCCATCGACGAGCCAGTCCGCGCCCCAGCGGATCTTCGCCGAACCGGAGATCACGCCGTCGAAGGCGCGACCGTCGAACTCCGACATCGTCACGCCGCCGCGGTTGGCGGTCCCCTTCATGCCGAAATCCGACAGGCTGAGCGCGGGCACGAACGGCAGCGCCAGGCTGCCGGCGCTGATCTCGAAGCCGATGTCGTTGCCCTTGGGCGACAGCTGCACGCTCAGCTTGTCGCCGCCGCGCAGCGAAACCGATTGCAGCGAGCCATCGGCCGAGACCGTGGCCTCCACGTCGAGCGCCGGCAGGGCGAGCGGGCCATCCAGCTTCGCCTGCTTGATCACGACGCGCCCGACGCGGAAATTCTCGCCCGAGACCTTGCCCAGCACGGCGTCGGCGAGCTGCGACTGCGACAGCGACGCGCCCTCGAGTTCCATCCGGCTGAAGGATTTTTTCGAGCCGAA
This sequence comes from Pseudomonadota bacterium, assembly GCA_038040245.1. Lineage (GTDB taxonomy): Bacteria > Pseudomonadota > Gammaproteobacteria > Burkholderiales > SG8-39 > RBG-16-66-20. The sequence goes on from JBBPIU010000057.1 coordinate 11,623, forward strand.
CAGCGAGCCGATCTCGGGGTAGCCGCGTACCAGCTTGATCTTCACCGTGTCGCCGACGGAGACGCCTTCAAACCTGACTTCGATGCCGGTGATCACCGAGAGCCGCGCCGAAGCGATCTTCACCGGCACGCCCATCGCATCCGAGGCGGCTTTTTCGTATTCCGCCGTCGAGACCGGCATCACGTGCAGAACGCCGACGCCGCCGACCAGCAGCACGAACAGCGCTATCGTCGCGGGCTTGCCCCATTTCATCGGCCTGCGCACCGCGGCCGCCGCCACCGGCGCCTGCTCGCGCTCGCGCTCGCGCACCGCCGTGCGCGCTGTCGCCGACAGCGCCTTTTCGTCCTTCTTGACATCGTCCATGTCGAGGTCGTCGTCCGTAACCCCGATGTCGTCGTCGCCCTTGCCTACGTCTTTCGCCGTCGCCGCACGCTGCGCCGCCTTGCGCTCGGCTTCTTCCTGCTTCTGGCGTTCCTCGTCCTCGCGGGCGCGCTGCTCGGCTTCCTCTTTTGCCTTGCGCTCCTCTTCGTCGCGCCGCTTGTTCTCCGCCTCTTGCTTCGCACGACGCTCCGCGTCGTCCTTTGCCCGACGCTCGGCCTCTTCCTTCGCCTTGCGCGCCGCCGCCTCCTTGGCCTTGCGTTCGGCCTCTTCCTTGGCCTTCTGCTCTTCCTCCTCGCGCTGGCCGAACGAGTCCAGGTCGGCCAGCAGCGAATCGCCGATGCCGTCGCCGGCCGCGGGAGGCGGCGCCGGCGGGAATGCGGGGGCAATTGCGGATATGGAAGCGGACTGGGCGGACCGAGCCTTCACCTCGGCTTCCTCTTTTGCCTTGCGTTCCGCTTCTTCCTTCGCACGCCGGTCGTCTTCCTCCTTGCGGCGCCTGCGGTCCTGCTCCTCGCGAGCGCGGCGCTCGGCCTCTTCCTTCGCGCGCCGATCCGCTTCCTCCTTCGCGCGGCGCTCTTCTTCTTCCTTGCGCGCACGGCGCTCGGCTACTTCCTTGGCGCGGCGCTCCTCGTCCTCCTTGCGGTGGCGATCGTCCTCTTCGCGCCGCTTGCGGTCCTCCTCTTCGCGCGCCTTGCGCTCCGCTGCTTCCTTGGCGCGGCGTTCCTCGTCTTCCTTGCGGCGGCGCCCATCCTCTTCGCGCCGCGTGCGGTCTTCTTCCGCGCGCTTGCGGTCCTCTTCCTCGCGCCGCTTGCGGTCTTCCGCTTCGCGCGCCTTGCGCTCCTCCTCCAGCTTGACCTTCATCTCGGCCTCGAGCCGCTGGCGCAGTTGCTCGGCATCCCGCTTCGCCGTCTCCTCCAGTTCCTTGCGCGCCCTGCGCTCTTCCTCGAGCTTGCCCGTCAGTTCGGCTTCCAGCCTTGCCTTGTCCTCGGATTCTCTGCGCGCCTTCTCGAGCGCCTCGCGCTCGCGCCCCGCGGCGGCATCGACTTTCGCCTTCCCTTCGGCCTCGGCCCTTGCCTTGACTTCGGTGGCCATGCGGACCGCTGCCTCGCGCGCCGCCTTGACCTTGGCGTCCGCCTCGGTGTGCGTCTTCGCCTCCGCCTCCGCCCGTGCCTTCGCCTCCGCCGCGGCCCGCGCCTGCCCCTCGGCCCTGGCCCGCGCCTCGGCCTCCGCCTTGGCTTTGGCTTCGGCTTCCGCCCTCGCCTTGTAGTCGAACACCTCCTGGTCCTTGGCATGGCGGTCGGACTCCGCGCGCGCGGCGGCAGCGAGGTCCACCGGCGGCGGCTTGGGCGCAGCGGGTGCGGCCGGCGCCTTCGGCGGCAGTTTGATGGCCTGCGTGAAATCCATATCGTCTTCGGCACCGCCGGCCGCCGGCGGCGGTGCCGCCTTGGCGGGCGCCGCGCTGCGCGCGGGCGGCGCTGCCGCGGCCTGCGAACCCGAGGACACCTCGCGGATAAAGCCGTCCTTGTCGAACTGCTGGATCAGCGCGTCGAACTTGTCGGCCGTGATCTTCTCGAACTTGACTGCGATATTGGCAAGCGCGGTCTTGCCGTCGATTTCCTTGAGCACCGCGCGATCGGCCCGCGAAAGCGCGCTGGTCTTGCCGGCGGCTTCCTGCACGCCCTTGCCGGTCTTCGAGAATATCGCGGTCGGATTCAAGCGTTTACCAAGGGGTTCTGGGGGCCGCGCTATTATAGCTACAAGTGGCGGTACCTCAGGCTTCGGTTCCATTTACGCTCCTTCTGGGCGTTCTGGTTGCACTCACGGCACTCGGCATGGCCATCGGGCAGCGCGCCTGGGGGCCCTTATCGGACTGCAATGGATAGCGTCGAGTGCGTCGTGGTTGGGGCCGGGATCGTCGGGCTGGCGATCGCGCGGGCGCTCGCGTGCGCCGGGCGCGAGGTGGTGATCCTGGAAGCCGAGGACGCGATCGGCACCCACGCCAGCTCGCGCAACTCCGAGGTGATCCACGCCGGGATCTACTACCCGAAGGGCTCGCTCAAGGCGCGCGCCTGCGTCGAAGGCAGGCACCGCCTGTACGAGTACTGCGCCGAACATGGCGTGCCGCACAAACGCTGCGGCAAGCTCATCGTCGCCACGAATGAATCGCAGATTTCCGAACTGAAGGGAATTCAGAATAAGGCGCATGAGAACGGCGTTGCTGACGTCGTTCAGATCGAAGCCTCGGAGGCAACGGCGATGGAACCCGCGCTGCATTGCGTCGCGGCGCTGCATTCGCCCTCGACCGGGATCATCGACAGCCACGCGCTGATGCTGGCCTACCTGGGCGACGCCGAGGCTGCGGGAGCCATGTTGGCGTTGAAAAGTCCTCTTGGAAAAGCCTTTATTTCCGAACAAGGTTTTGAACTTCAGATCGAGGAAACAAGAATAAGAACAAAAATACTCGTCAACAGCGCAGGATTGCGCGCACCCAGCATCGCGCGCCTGATCGACGGCTTCCCGCCAGACAAGATTCCCCGGGAGCTCTATGCCAAGGGCAACTACTACTCGCTGACCGGCCGGCCGCCGTTCTCACGCCTGATCTATCCCGTGCCGGAGCCCGGCGGCCTGGGCGTGCACGTCACCCTGGACCTCGCGGGCCAGGCGCGCTTCGGACCCGACGTCGAGTGGGTAGAGAGCATCGACTATGCGGTGGACCCGCGCCGCTCGGGGCGCTTCTACGCGGCGATCCGGCGCTATTGGCCGGCCCTGCCTGATGGTGCGCTGGCGCCGGGCTACGCCGGCATCCGCCCCAAGATTTCCGGGCCGCAGGAGCCTGCGGCCGACTTCCTTGTCCAGGGCCCGGCCGAGCACGGCGTGGCGGGGCTGGTGAACCTGTTCGGCATCGAGTCGCCCGGATTGACAGCGTCGCTCGCGTTGGCCGATGATGTGGCCGCCCTTCTGAGTAACTGACCCCGGAGAACCAAATGAAACTCAAGCCCCTTCTTATCTCCTGCGCGGCGCTGGCGCTGGCTGGAGCCGCCCAGGCGCAGACCAAGTGGGACATGCCGACGCCCTACTCGGACGGCGAGTTCCATACGATTAACGTGCGCCAGTTCGTCGAGGACGTGAAAAAAGCCTCCGGCGGCCAGATCGACATCAACGTGCACTCGAACGGCTCGCTGATCAAGCACCCGGACATGCTGCGCGCCGTTTCCACCGGCCAGGTGCCGATCGCCGAGTTCCTGCTCGGCCAGTTCGGCAACGAGGAGGCGGTGTTCAATGCCGACAACGTGCCGTTCCTCGCCGCCGGCTACGACAACGCCTGGAAGCTTTATCAGGCGCAGAAGGCGATCCTGCAGAAAAAACTCGAAGGCCGCGGCCTGGTCCTGCTGTACTCGGTCGCCTGGCCGGGCCAGGGCCTATACACCAAGAATCCGCTGAAGAGCGCGGATGACTTCAAGGGCGTCAAGTTCCGCACCTACAGCGCCTACACGGCGCGGCTCGCCGAGCTGCTCGGCGCCAGCCCCACGGTGATCCAGGTGCCCGAGGTGCCGCAGGCCTTCGCCACCGGCACCATCAGCGCGATGATCACGTCCTCGGCTACAGGGACGTCGACCAAGGCATGGGAGTTCGTGAAGAACTACTACACCACCAACGCCATGCACCCGAAGAACGTGGTGGTGGTGAACAACCGGGCCTACCAGGGCCTGACCGGCGCGCAGAAGAAAATGCTCACCGACGCGGCTGCCGCTGCGGAAAAGCGCGGCTGGGAGCTCTCGCGCCAGCGCGAGCAGAGCGCCAACAAGATGCTCGCCGACAACGGTATGACGGTCCACGCGCCCGATGCGGGGTTGATGTCCGCGCTCGGCAAGGTTGGCGACACCATCGCCGCCGAATGGCTGAAGGCTTCGGGCGCCGACGGCGAAGCGATCGTCAAGGCCTACCGGAAGTAGCGGATTGAGGCGGTTTCTCGACCGCCTCTACGCGGCGAGCGGCGCGTTCGCCGCGATCTGCCTCGCCGGCATCTGCGTCCTGATGCTGGCGCAGGCTCTGGGCCGCGAATTCGGCCTGCTGATCCGCGCCGCCGACGACATCACCTCTTGGCTGACCGCGGCCTCGGCCTTCTTCGCGCTCGGCCATACCTTTCGCCATGGCGAACTGGTGCGCGTCGGCCTGTTCATCGACATGCTCAGGCCGGGCGCGCGCCGCATCGCGGAGATCGGTTCGCTCACCGTAGCCGCCCTGTTCGTCGGCTACATGGCCTGGGCGGTCACCAAATTCGTCTACGAAAGCTGGAAATTCAAGGAGGTCGCGCAGGGCCTGGTCAAGATCCCGATCTGGATCCCGCAGCTGTGCTTTGTCTTCGGCGTTCTGATTTTCTTTATTGCAATAGTCGATGAACTGGTAACGGTAATAAAACGGCAAAAACCTGCCTATCAACTCGCCGAAGAAGATCGCCGCGCGCGCGGCGACTTCTCCGAGATGGCGTAGCGCATGGGCACCCTCACTATCGCGCTGATCCTGCTCGCGCTGCTGCTGGTGCTGCTCTCGGCCGGCGTCTGGATCGCGATCTCGCTGGCCGCGGTTGCCTGGTTCGGATTGCAGTTCTTCACCACCACACCGCCCGATGTGAACCTGTTCCAGTCCTTCTGGGGCTCGAGCGCCTCCTGGACATTGGCCGCCCTTCCCCTTTTTATCTGGATGGGCGAAATCCTCTATCGTACCAAGCTCTCCGAGGAGATGTTCGAGGGCCTCGCGCCTTGGCTCACCTGGCTGCCCGGGCGGCTGATGCACGTCAACGTGCTCGCCTGCGGAATTTTTGGCACTGTTTCGGGCTCATCGGCCGCAACCTGCGCCACCATCGCCAAGGTGGCGCTGCCGGAGCTGGTAAAACGCGGTTACGATGAAAAGACCGCGCTAGGCTCGCTGTGCGGCGCGGGGACGCTGGGCATCCTGCTGCCGCCCTCGATCATCATGGTGGTCTACGCGGTGGCCGCCGAAGTCTCCATCCTCAAGGTCTTCCTGGCGGGGTTCCTGCCCGGGTTTCTCCTGATGGCGCTGTTTTCCGGCTACATCATCGCCTGGGCCTTGCTGAATCCGGACAAGACGCCGAAGGAAACGAGCCAGCTCTCTTTCGGCGAAAAGCTCTACAAAAGCCGCCACCTCATCCCCTGCGTGCTGCTGATCGTGTTCATCGTCTGGCTGATGGTGATCGGCTGGGCGACCGCCACCGAGTCCGCCGCCTACGGCGTGCTCGGCTCGCTGGCGATCGCCTGGTGGTCGGGCGGCCTCAACCGCGACACCTTCTGGCAGAGCCTGATGGGCGCCACGCGCCTGTCGTGCATGATCATGTTCATCCTCGCCGGCGCGGCGTTCCTCTCTTCGTGCATGGCGTTTACCGGCATCCCGAAAGCGCTCGCCGCCTGGGTGGCGTCGCTGGAGCCCAACAAGTACACGCTGATCGCGGTGCTCGCCGGCATCTACATCCTGCTCGGCACCGCGCTCGACGGCGTCTCCATGATCGTGCTCACCACCTCGATCGTGATCCCGATGATCGAGAAAGCGGGCATCGACCTGATCTGGTTCGGCATTTTCATCGTGCTGCTGGTCGAGATCGCCGAAGTCACGCCGCCGCTCGGCTTCAATCTGTTCGTGCTGCAGACCATGAGCGGCAGGGACAGCAATTACGTCGCCTACGCGTCCATCCCCTTCTTTTTCATGATGGTGCTGTGCATCGTGCTGATCACCGTCTTCCCCGAGATCGCCACCTGGCTGCCCGACGTGCTGATGCGCAAACCCAAATGACACAGCCCATCTACCTCACGCAGGACATCCGCCGCATCGAGCAGGCGGCCGGTGCGGTCTCGCCGCCGCTGATGGAACGCGCGGGCACGGCCGCGGCGGAACTTGCGGCCACGCTGTTGCCGGATACGGGCAAGGACGTGCTGATCCTCGCGGGCCCCGGCAACAACGGCGGCGACGCGAGAATCGTCGCAAGACTTTTGCAAGAAAGGTTTTTTCGGGTCACCCTTGCGGACGCGTCCAACCCGCCCTCAAGGAAAGACTTCAATCTTGTCATCGACGGATTGTTCGGCATCGGACTCAGCCGTCCAATCGAAGGCGAGTACGCAAAACTGGTCGAGTACGTTAACGCGCAGACCTGCCCGGTGCTCGCCCTGGATATTCCGAGCGGACTCGATTCGGACACTGGCCGGGTACTTGGACGCGCGGTGCGCGCGACCCACACCATCACCTTCATCGGCCTCAAGCCCGGTCTGCTGACGCTCGACGGCCCCGATTATTGCGGACAGGTTTCTGTTGCCGACTTGTCTTTGACTGGTTTTTCAGTCAAGACGGAAAACGGTTGGGTCGCCGGACCGGCCCTGTTTGCGAACATCCTCAAACCCCGACCGCGAAATTTCCACAAAGGCATGTCCGGCTCTCTGGCCGTCATCGGCGGCGCCTCGGGGATGGCCGGGGCCGCGCTGCTCGCGGCGCGCGCCGGGCTCAAACTGGGCGCTGGTCGCGTGTACGTCGGTCTTCTTGAGGAGCTGTCGCTCGATCCGGGCGCTCCGGAATTGATGCTGCGCCATCCCGACGACGCGCTCGGACTCGACCTCGACGCCATCGTGATCGGCCCGGGCCTGGGGGAGGGCGAGCGCGCCGAGACGCTGCTTGGCGCGGTGCTGGCGAGCGACATTCCCTGTGTGCTGGACGCCGACGCGCTCAACCTGATTGCCGGCAACGAGGATCTGCGCAAGGCCTGCGCGCGGCGCACCGCCGATACGCTACTTACGCCGCATCCGGCCGAAGCAGCGCGCCTGCTGGTGCAGAAAACTTCGGACGTGCAAGCCGATCGCCTGAGTGCGGCGCAGAACCTGTCGAAAAACCTGAACGCTCACGTGGTCCTGAAGGGCAACGGCAGCGTCATCGCGGCGCGCGACGGCCACTGGTTCATCAACATCTCGGGCAATCCCGGCATGGCCTCGGCCGGCATGGGCGACGTGCTTTCCGGCATCCTCGGCGGACTGCTCGCGCAGAAGTACAGCGGCGAAACCGCGCTGGTGCTGGGCGTCCACCTGCACGGCTGCGCCGCCGACGAGTGCGTACGCGCCGGCGCGGGACCAGTCGGCCTCACCGCGGGAGAACTCGTCGACCCCGCGCGACGGCTATGGAACGGCTGGCTGGCTAATTCCTAATCGATCTCAGCCATCAACGAGCACCACAGGCGGTGATTCAAAATGCAAACCCATTACTCGATAGGGACATTCCAACCGATCAGTTGGTCTTCTCAACAAGTAGTTGGGCGCGACGATTCTCCCACCGATCCGCTTTTCAACTATGGCTCGAAGGGCGTTTACATCTCCGGCGTGCGATGACTTAACGCCCTTTTGTTTGAACGAGGCGAACCCTTCAACCAGGCGAATTTCCCGTTCAGGTTTCCGCTTTCGAAGTGCGTGAAGCAAGTATTGAGTAGCAAGTAGCATGGTCGCACCCGCCCCGCAGTACCAGTACCGTGAAGACCCGTCGCGCAATTCAATGCTGCGGCCGGTAGGGGTGTCGCTTCTCGAGAAGGCCGCTGACAACGGTGCTTCAATCACCAGGTGGAGAGGGACGCTGAGTTGGCAGCACTCGTTAGCAACGGCCTTAATCAACTCGTCGAACCGATAAGTCTTCGGTTCTGCACCTCCGACAGCAAACGCCGAACTTCGACTCTGTTCCGCAAAGCCAATATCGAGGTAAGCCCATTTTCCTCTGGCGTTCGCTACCTCCTCAACGGTCGCAGCTCGGATATTCACAAATTGATGGCTAACATGTCGCTATCCCGTGCTCGCCCACGGCGCGCGTCGGTATTTTGTAAAGGCGACTAAGCCGGTGACGCGTCATCTTTGCGTACAGACGTGTGGCTCGATGACCTAATTTGCGTCGTTACCATCATGACAGTAGTTTTGCTGACGAGGTAACCCACTAGAACTGAAGCCACTTTGAGGACGGCAACCACACCGAATAGCGAGCTGATGCCGTCAGCTGGCGTCCCCTTGAGTAACGCCAAAATTGCGCCCAACAATAGGGGTCCAATTAGCGAATCGAATACAACACCAGCGACAAAACCCGCACTCAAAGCAAGTGCCTTGTAGGGCTTTCGTAGTGAATGGAGAAGGAATGGCGGCTGAGCGCTGACGAA
>JBBPIU010000058.1:0-20084 GCA_038040245.1 Pseudomonadota bacterium
GCGTGACGACGCTTAACCCGGCAGCGCAGCGGACGCGCGAGGAGCGTCGCGCTATGCAACGGTCAGTGGCCGCGCGCCGCTGGCTTCCACGTTAGGCGCTCAGGCGCTCCGCACGATAAGGGGGTGATGTCTATGAAGGTGCTCGGAGGCTACTAGGTCGTTCCGCAGTTCGATGCAAGCAGAACATAATTCTCACCTAACCGCTAGACATAAGGGAGTCATCATGAGATACGGAGACACCGCAGTGGCAGGGATCGGATTGGTCGGAGTATTGTTTTTTTCATCTACTGCGCATGCCCAGCAGCCCTTCGATGCAACGCATTGTTTCGTCGGAACGGGTTCCCAGCTGTTTCGTTCGGACGATGCGGTCATCGGGCACTTCGAACACAAAGGGATCTACCGCAGTAACCACGAAAACAAGCTGCTCGACGGCTTTGCGATCCAATGCATGGGGATCGCCGTGACGGTAAAGCAGAAGCGGTCCATGCGAGGTGCATGCAAGATACTGGATCCTAAAGGAGACATGATCGGTCTTGAGATTGAGGATACTAAGCTGGGAACCGGAACTGCCACTGTAGTCGGAGGCACGGGCGCATGGAAAGGCGTTACCGGAGGTGGCGACTGGCTGGTACACACGCCTTCGCGTCCGCTCGCCGACGGGGCGTTTCAGAGTTGCCTCCGTTATCACGGAACCCTCACCGTGCCGAAGTAGATCTCGGCACATCGAATAGCGCCTAACCCGGCAGTGGTGCGGACGGGCGGGATGCGCCGCGCCACATTCAACCATCGCGCCGCCCGCCGCACACTTCCACGTTATAGCGCTAAGACTGCCCTCGCGAAGATGCTACGGATTGCGCTTTTGCTTTTTATCTCCACGGCCACCCTAGCCCAGGCGCAAGATTGGCTGAAATACGTGCGCGGGCTTGGCTTCGGGGAGCGGTTGGCTGAAATCAGATCTGTGTCGGAGCTACCCAAAGCCGCACAGCGCGATCGCGTGTCTGCGCTAATCCACTTGCTTAAGGATGAAGATCAGTCGGTGAGACTCGCCGCTGCCGCCGAACTCGCCGAAATTCGCGACGTGTCTGACGTAGCGTTGCCACGACTGATCGAGAGTTTCCAACAGCCACATGGTGAGGAAGGTATGGGATACGTGGAGGCGGTGGCCGTCTTTGGAGAGCAGGCGTTGCCGCTGCTCCAGCAGGCTTTGGGCAGCAGCAATTGGCTTGTTCGGGCGAGAGCTTGCGACGCCGTCAGGAGGATCAAGCCGAAACTGTACAGAGATGGCGAATGCAAAGACAAAGCGCCATAACTTGGCGCTCAAGCGGACGCGGCAAAGGCGGCCGCGCCGCTCAGCTCAACGTTGGGCGACACTGAGCTTGAACAAGCGGATGCATCTCGCGGCTACTGGTAACTTCGACACCGAACGGGAGCCCTCAGTGACGATACGGACAGGTATCGCAGCGGTGTTGCTCTCGGTCACGCTCTGCATCCCGGGCCTTGGCCAAGGGCAATCGAGATCGACCGAACAGCTCGGTAAGGTCGATTTCCTGAACTCGTGCAGTCCCGCTGTGCAGGAGACATTCCAGCGCAGCGTCGCGATGCTGCACTCGTTCTGGTACACCGAGGCCGAAAAGACCTTCCGCGAGGTGCTGGCGCAGGACCCGTCGTGCGCGATTGCCACCTGGGGCATAGCTTCCATCCTCATGTCCAATCCCCTCGACGGGGTCGGGCCGCCACCGCATTGGGCCGAGCGCGCCCAGACGGCAATCGTCGAGGGTCGTCGAATCGGTGCTAGGACCCCGCGCGAGCGCGATTACATAGAGGCGGTCGCTGCCTACTACCAGGATTGGGCGAGTCGCCCCGAGCGAGCGCGGCAGCAGACGCGCGCCAAGGCGTTTGAGGCGCTTGCCGCCCGCTATCCGGCCGATGATGAAGCACAGATCTTCTACGCCGTGTATCTGGCCGGGACACAATCGCTGGCTGATCAGTCCTACGCGACTTATCTCAAGGCGGCGGAGATCCTGGAGCGGCAGTTCCTAAAGCACCCTGACCATCCAGGCGTGGCCCACTACCTGATCCACAGCTACGACGCGCCGCCGATCGCGCAGAAGGGGCTGCCGGCCGCCCGCCGCTTTGCGGGGATCGCGCCGGCGTCGCCGCACGCCCTGCACATGCCCTCGCATATCTTCACGCGCGTCGGCGCCTGGGAAGAGTCGGCCACGACGAATGCCCGCGCGGCGGCGGCGGCAAAGAGGGACAACGACCCGAGCGAGCAGACCCACGCGATGGACTACATGGTATACGCCTACCTGCAGCTCGCACGGGACGACGCGGCCCGACGCGTGATCGAGGAAGCTTCCCAAGTGCCGGAGTTCGACCGCGTGCGCCTGACCGCGGCCTACGCCCTGGCGGCGATGCCAGCGCGCTTTGCGATCGAGCGCGACGATTGGCGCCAGGCGGCCACCCTCCCGGCCGTCCCGAGCCGTTACCCGTTCGCCGACGCGCTCACGTATTTCGCTCGCGCACTCGGTGCGGCCCGGAGTAGCGACCCCGCCGCCGCGGAGAAGGACCTGCAAGAACTCGCTCAGCTTCGGGACGCGCTGCAAGCTGCGAAGAACGACTACTGGGCAAGCGAGGTGGAGGTGAGTCGGCTCGCGGCGGCAGCCTGGACGGCGTGGGCCCGCGGCCGGCACGAAGAAGCTCTGAACCTCATGCGACGCGCGGCGGACATCGAGGACAAAACCGAGAAACACATCGTAACGCCGGGACGTATCCTTCCCGCCCGCGAGCTTCTGGGCGACATGCTGCTCGAGCTCAAGCGGCCGGCCGACGCGCTGCAGCAGTTCGAGGCCTCACAGAGGCGCGAGCCAGATCGTTTCCGCGGCCTCTACGGCGCCGCGCAGGCGGCGGCCCAGAGCGGTGACATCGCGACGGCGAAGCGCTACTTCTCGCGGTTGGTGGAGATCGCCGGCCAAGGGGACCCGCGCCCAGCGCTGGCGCAGGCGCGCGCGTTCCTTGCCGCAACCCGATAGCGACGTGGCGCTTGCGGTAAGCGCCATGGGTGCGCCGCGGACACGTGGTGGTTGGTGCGGATGAGGAGCGTCTCGGTCGGCGTGATAGGATTCCGCGACCCCACGGGTGCCCAACCTCGCGCTCCAGCGGACCGGGGGCTCGCGTTGCTCGCCCTCCGGCCGCTGAGCGCCGGCGTTGGGCCGCATTGGCTCTGCGAGGCAGACGACCCACGGTCGCGAAATGCTGAATAGAGGAATTGACCATGCGTACGCAAGCTGAAAAGGCCCGGTCGTTCCGTGCGCTGCATGAGCGACCCGGAATCTTCATCGTGCCCAACGCCTGGGACGCCGGCACGGCGAAGCTCTTTGCCTCGCTTGGTTTCGAAGCATTGGCGACAACCAGTCTCGGGCTCGCGAGCTCCCGTGGGCGTGTCGACGGCACGCTTTCCATCGGTCGCGAGGAGCTGATCGCCAACTGTCGTGAGATCGCATCGGCCACGGAACTTCCCGTGACCGCGGATCTGGAGAACGGATACGCCGATGATCCCGATGAAGCCGCCACGATTATCCGATTGGCCGCCGATGCGGGCATCGTGGGCGGTTCGATCGAGGATGCCACGGGCGATCCCGCCAAGCCCATCTACGACTTCGACTTGGCCGTCGAACGGGTTGTCGCCGCAGCCCGGGCAGCGCACTCTCTGCCGTTCCCGTTCACGCTCACCGCGCGGTCTGATAACTACCTGAACGGACGACCCGACCTCGACGACACGATCCATCGCTTGCAGGCGTTCGCGGCTGCCGGAGCGGACGTGCTCTACGCACCTGGCTTGCGTGATCTCGAAACAATCCGACGGATCGCGGCAGCGGTGAAAAAGCCGGTGAACGTCGTTATGAGTTCGGCGCCGGAGATTACCGCGCGGCAACTGGCTGACGTCGGCGTCAAACGCATCAGTGTGGGAGGCGCGCTATCCCGGCTGGCGCTCGCGGCCGTGCGCGAAGCCGCGATCACCATGCGCGATGCCGGCTCGTTCCGGTGGATCCACGACACGATCCCAAGCAAGGATCTCAAAGCAATTTTCCAGCAGTCGAAGGTTCAATGAAGAGCTTCATGCAATGCTGCCCAACCTGTTATTGCAGCGGACGCGCTGAAGCGCGCCGCTGAATGCGACGTTAAGCGGCAGCGGATTGACGCCCGATGTACTTTGAGATTGTTGGAGACATCACGCATGCCGAGACATTTGCGATTGGCGCATCCATTCGCGAAATCGCTCGCCTTCGAAAGCGCTATGGCCGAGGCCGGTGGAGAAAGCGTAAAGGGGTTGCTCGCGTCCGCCTGGAAGACGGCGCTGTCCGGCTAGCCGAGGTACACTGGTACGAGGCCCACGGAATCGGGCGCCGAGATTTCAAGATCAAGCACTACATGGACTGATGCCTATGCGATCAACAGCAAAGCAGTTCGTCGTTTGCCTCGAGAATGAAGGCTATGAAGTTTCCTTGGAGCGCCGAAAGATCTATCGGGTTCTCCCGGACCCTGATGCGGCAAAACACCGGCAAATCCGGGTCATCGACGAATCGGGCGAGGACTACCTCTACCCTCAGAGATTTTTTGCGCCCATTGAGCTTCCCCAAGCCATTCGCCGGGCGGTATTGGCTGCCGTTTAACAGCGCAGCCCACGCGGACGCGCGGCCAGCGCCGCGCCAAATCTGCCGTCATGACGCGCGCGCCGGTGGCTGCGGACGTTAGACGCCGGAGACCAGCGTATGCAAACTGTCGGTTTAATACTGATCACATTGGCGGGCCTCATCGCCATCGCTTTTGGGGTTCGATACATCTTGACCAAGCAATTCATGCCATATCACGAGGCTGTATCGGGGAGGTCTTGGGATTCGCTGGAACCCCGGCTCCAGGCCATTATTCTTGGCATGCTCAAGGTTGCAGCTGGTGGCTTCCTCGGCTATGGCGCAGCACTATTGTGGCTCCTAGTTCCCCTATCTCAAGGCGCATCGTGGGCCCCATGGGCAGTTATCACGATCTTGATTGCCTCGATTGCGCCTATTTTGTACGTCGTAATATGGCTGCGGCGCATTCAATCGACAGCCAAAACCCCCGTCGTGCCCACGATCGTAGCCCTGTCGTTGGCGGTAGTCGGAGCAGCGCTAGTGTGGGCGTCGTAAGCGTGGTTGCGTAGGAGCAGAATGCCGACGTCTAAACCCACGCCCCACGCGGACGCGTGCGACATGCCGGCGCATGCCAGCGAAATCGGTGCGCGCGCCGGTGGGCGTGATTGTTCGATGGCACAGTAAAATTGGCTAACTCATTAGGAGGCACACCGCAGATGAATCCAAACAAGGCTCTTTGGGAAAAGGGAGACTTCACTCGCATCGCCGAGACCATGAGAGCAAGCGGCGAAGCGCTCGTCGCAGGCTTAGGCATTACGAAGGGGCTCAAGGCCCTGGATCTCGGATGCGGAGATGGAACGACGGCCGTGCCGGCGGCAAAGCTCGGGGCGGACGTGCTCGGTGTCGATATCGCGAGCAACCTTGTCGATGCCGGGAACAAGCGGGTGTCAACACTTGGCTTGAAGAACTGCAGGTTTCAGGAAGGTGACGCGAGCAATCTGCACGATCTGAAGGATGACACGTTCGACCTCGTCGTCAGCATATTCGGAGCCATGTTCGCGCCGAAGCCCTTTGATGTCGCCAAGGAGATGGTGCGCGTAACCCGGACCGGAGGCAGGATCGTCATGGGAAACTGGATTCCCAACGATCCGACGCTAGTCGCGCAGATCTTAAAGATCAGCTCCTCATACTCACCGCCGCCGCCAGAAGGCTTTGTCAGTCCGATGACGTGGGGTATCGAGGCCAACGTAATCGAAAGGTTCGGAGGCGCGGGTATATCACGAGAACAAATCTCGTTCGCCAAAGACACATGGGTCTTCAACTATCCTGGCCCCGCATCCGGGTTCGTAGACGCGTTCAGGAACTATTACGGCCCGACCATGAATGCCTTCGATGCTGCGGGCAAGAACGGTCGAGCTTCCGATCTGCTGAGGGAACTCGAAGAACTGTTCGCACGCCAGAACACTGCGTCGGACAAGAATACGACCTCGATCCCGGCCACGTTCCTGCGCGTCACGGTCATGGTCTGAGAGCGCAGGGCCGTTGGGTGTGGCCGAACGGCCGCGATTGGCTATTCTCGGCCTTCTGAAACCGTGGTTGTGCCACCGAACAACGGCTTGCAGGACGACGCGCCGCGAGCGGCGCGCGCCTGAATACGTGTCGATTGAGAACCTCTACATGTACGACTCCTCGAAGCCAATGACTGAGAACTCGCCAATCGGGCCGGCGTCGAAAAAAGGCGAGCTGCGTCAGAAGATGGCGGCGGAGGTCTTGGCGGCACACGAGCGGGGCGATGTACGAGCAACGGTGCTTCGCTCAAGCGACTACTACGGGCCGGGCGTGCTGGGGTCGGCACTCGGCGAGATGGTGTTCGGCAACCTGGTTGCCGGCAAGAAGGCGCAGATCGGTGGTTCGACGAAGATGCCGCATTCCTTCGCGTACATCGAGGACGTCGGGCGCGCGGCGGCCGCGCTCGGCACGCACGACAAGGCGCTCGGTCAGGTCTGGATCGCTCCGCACGCCCCGGCCAGAACCCCAGGTGAGATGGTCGAGGAGGCTTGTCGAGTCCTTGGCACAGAACCGAGAATCAGTGCGATCTCACCACTCATGATGCGTCTGGCAGGGCTGTTCATCCCCGCCGCACGGGCGAGCGTTGAGATGATGTACCAGTTCACGGCGCCGTTCGTGGTCGATTCGTCGCGAATCGAGCGCGAGTTGAAGCTCTCTGCGACGCCGATCAGGGCCGCCATCGAACGCACGCTTGCATGGTATCGGGAGCACCTCGCAAGAGGGTGAGATCATGGTTGGTCAAGTCGAGGCTAACGAGCGAGGAATCATGACGAGATCATTGTTCATTGTGCTGGTCGCGCTCGCGACCGCTGTTGCCGGGATGGAGACGGTGTTTGCGCAGGTTTTTCCGGACCGCCCGGTGCGCATCATCGTCGGCTATCCGCCCGGCGGCGGCACCGACCTCGTTGCGCGCCTGATCCAGCAGCCGCTGTCGCAGCGCTGGGGCCAGCCGGTAGTGATCGACAACCGGCCGGGCGCCAACGCGATCATCGCGGCCGAAGCGGTGGCCAGGGCGAAAGCGGATGGCTACACGCTGCTGATGGCCTATGCCACGGAGGTTGCGGTCAATCCGGCGACGATGAAGAAGCTGCCCTACGATCCGGTACGCGATTTCACGCCCATCATCCAGCTCGCCGGCGCGCCGCTCGTCCTTGCGGTGAATCCCGCGCTGGCGGCGAAGGACGTGCGCGAGCTGGTCGCGCTCGCCAAGGCGAAGCCCGGCACGCTGTCGTATTCGTCGTCGGGGAGCGGCAGCGTGCACCATTTCGCCGGCGAACTGTTCAAGCTGCAGACCGGGGCCGACCTCCTGCATGTGCCCTACAAGGGCTCGGGGCCGGCGACGGCCGATGCGGTGGGGGGGCAAGTCCAGGTCACGTACGCCTCGGTCGCCTCGGTGCTGCGCTTCGTGCAGGCGGGACGCCTGCGCGCGCTCGCGGTGACCTCGAAGAAGCGCTCGCTGCAGATGCCCGAGGTGCCGAGCATGGTCGAGGCCGGGCTGGCGGACTTCGAGTTGACGAGTTGGTATGGCCTGCTCGCGCCCGCGGGGACGCCGCCCGACATCGTTGCGAAAATCCACGCCGACGTGACGGCCGCGCTGGCAACCGCGGAGATCCAGAAGAGCTTCGCCACTCAGGGGCTCGACATGGCCGGCGGCTCGCCGCAGGCGTTCGGCGAGTTCATCCGCGCCGAGGCCGCGAAATTCGCGCGCATCGCCAAGTCCGGCAATATCCATGCCGAATAGGTTTTTTCTCTTTGCTCTCTTTTTTCTCCTGGCACTGCCGGGCGCGCCGGCACGGGCGCAGGACGGACTTGCCAAGTGGCTCGCCGCGCCGCATCGCAGCGCGCGCAACGTGGTGCGCGATGACTTCCGGCATCCGCTCGGGACGCTCGCGTTCTTCGGCGTCAGGGCTGACAGCACGGTGGTGGAAATCCTGCCGGGCAGCGGCGGCTATTACATGGAAATCCTTGCGCCGTACCTGAAGGAAAAAGGCCGCTACATCGCCGCCAACCGCGACCAGGCGGCGCCGCCGCAGTATCTGGAGGACCATCAGAAACTGCTCGCGCGCCTCAAGGCCGAGCCGGCCCTCTACGAAAAGGTCCAGGTGACGAAGTTCAACGCCGGTCTGCACGACATCGCGCCGCCGGGCAGCGCGGATTTCGTGCTCACCTTCCGCAACCTGCACAACTGGATCGAACGCGGCGAGGTCGACGGGGCGCTGCGCGCTTTCCACAAGGCGCTCAAGCCGGGCGGCGTGCTCGGCGTCGTGGACCATCGCGGCCGCACCGACATGACCCAGGAAGCGCAAATGAAGAGCGGCTACGTGCGGCAGGACGTTGCCATCGCGCTGATCGAGAAGGCGGGATTCAGGCTGGCGGATGCGTCGGAAGTGAATGCCAACCCGAAAGACACGAAACACCACCCCGAGGGAGTCTGGACGCTGCCGCCGACGTACCGCCTGAAGGACCAGGACCGCGCCAAATACGCCGCCATTGGCGAGAGCGACCGCTTCACGCTCCGCTTCGTGAAGCAATGAAGACGGTTGCACTGCCCTCGGGCGAGCAGGTGCCCGCCTACGGTCAGGGCACCTGGAACATGGGCGACGACCGCGCGGCCCGCGCCGAGGAACTCGCGACGCTGCGCCTCGGCCTCGATTCGGGCGCCACGCTGATCGACACGGCGGAGATGTACGGCGACGGCCGCTCGGAGGAACTGGTGGGCGAGGCGATCGCCGGCCGGCGCGACGAGGTCTTCCTCGTGACCAAGGTATTGCCGGAAAACGCAGCGCACAACGCCTCGCGCAAGGGCGTGCCCGCGGCCTGCGAGCGCAGCCTGCGGCGCCTGAAGACCGACCGCATCGATCTCTACCTGCTGCATTGGCGCGGCAGCATTGCGTTGGCGGAGACGATGGCAGCCTTCGCCGCCCTGCACAAGGCCGGCAAGATCCGCCACTACGGCGTGAGCAACCTCGAGCTCTCGGAGATGCAGGAACTGTGGAAAGTCCCCGGCCTCCAGGTCTCGGCGAACCAGCTGCTCTTCAACCTCACGCGCCGCGGCATCGAATGGGACCTGCAGCCCTGGCTGCGCGAGCGGCGCGTGCCGGTAATGGCCTATTCGCCGATCGAGCAGGGCAAACTGCTGCGCAACGCGAAGCTCGCCGGTTTCGCCAAACGCAACGCCATGACTCCGTCGCAGGCCGCGCTGGCGTGGCTGCTGTCGAAGGACGGCGTCATCGTGATCCCGAAAACCGGCCGCCGCGACCGCCTGAAGGAAAACCTCGGCGCGCTCGAGCGTCCGTTGAGCGCGGCGCAACTCGCCGAGCTCGACGGCCTGTTCCCGCCGCCGGCGGGGCCGCAGCCGCTGGAGATGCTCTAATATTGACGCTGCTCGGGGCTGCATTTTTCTGACCTGTATTTTGGCTTGAGGTTTAAGCTATCCGGCGCAGGATCCCAATCCGAAGGAGGCCCGATATGAACCGTGACGAGTACGTTCAGAAGCTCAAGACCCGGCTCGATGAGTGGAATGCCGAGGCCGCGAAATGGGAAGCCAAGGCCAAGACGGCACAGGACGAGGGCAAGAGCGAGCACGAGCGGCAGCTCGCGCTGTTCCACCAGCGGCGCGACGAGGGAATGCAAAAGATGAAGGAGATCCAGGCCGCGAGCAGCGATGCCTGGATGGAAATGATGCGCGGCGCCGATGACGCCTGGAAGCGGATGCAGGATGCGTTCAACCAGGCGAGGTCCAAGTTGGGCAAATGAGCGCGGCGGCATGAGTGACGTGATTCCCATCGTCGGGCGCGGCTTCTACTACGAAGACCTGCGGCTCGGATTCCGTTTCCGCACCCACCGCCGCACCATCGCCGAGTCGGACCTGGCGAATTTCATCAACCTCACCTGGCTCACCGAGGAGCTGTTCGCGGTCGAGGACGACTCGCAACGCGCGATCAAGGGGCGCCCGGTCCCCGGCGCGCTGGTCTATTCCTTCGCCGAAGGGTTGTTGCTGGTTTCCATGCAGGACACCGGACTCGCGTTCCTCAATGCTACGGTGGACGTCAAGGGGCCGACGGTGGTGGGTGACACCATTCACGTCGAGTGCGAGGTCACCGAATACCGCCTGACCTCGAAGGGCGACCGCGGCCTGGTGCGCTTCGCCAACAAGGTGGTCAACCAGAACGGCGCCACGGTGCTCGAGTACAACCCGCTGCGCATGCTCAAGAGAAAGCCATGATCGACCACATCGACCACGTGGTGTTGACGACGAGGGATTTGTCCTCGTGTTTGAAATTTTATTCAGAAATACTCGGCATGCGGCTTGAAAAATTTCAGACGCCCGCCGGGACGCGCCTCGCGCTCAAGTTCGGCAACCAGAAGATCAACGTGCACGAGTGGGGCAAGGAATTCACGCCGCGCGCGCACGTGGCGGCGCCGGGGACGCTGGATCTTTGCTTTATTGCTTCGGTTTCTCTGGAAAAAGTAATTGAGAAATTACAGCAATCAAACATCAAAATAATTGAAGGTCCCGTCATGAAAACCGGCGCGGCCTCGAAAATTCGCTCGGTCTACGTGCGCGACCCCGACCTCAACCTGGTCGAGATCTCCGTTCCCGCCTAGGTCGTCAGCAGGGCGTCGACGCCCTGCGCCCGCAGCGACGCAACCAGCGCCTGCGTGTGCTCGCGGTCGCGCGTCTCGATCAGGAACTCCACTTCCGGGGTCTTGACCGAGGCGGTGCCGAAGATGCGCTGGTGCTGGATCTCGACGATGTTGCCGCCGGCTTCGCCGATCATCGCCGCCACTTTCGCCAGGCTGCCCGCGACGTCGTGCATCGTCACGCGCAGGCGCACCAGCTTGCCGTCGCGCACCAGCCCGCGCATCAGCACCGAGGCGAGCACACGGCTGTCGATGTTGCCGCCCGAGACCGGCAACCCGACGCGCTTGCCTGCGAACTTCGCGGGGTGCTCGAGGAGCGCGGCGAGCGCCGCGGCCCCCGCGCCTTCGGCAACGGTCTTCTCGATCTCGATCAGCGCCAGGATCGCGCGCTCGATGGTCTCTTCCTCGACGATCAGCACTTCCTCGACCAGGGCTTTGACGATCGAAAAGGCCATCTCGCCGACGTCTTTCACTGCGATGCCTTCGGCGATGGTGTCGCCGCCCACCTGGACAGGTTGATTGTTGAGGCGTTGATTCATCGACGGATAGGTCTTCGATTCCGCGCCGTATATTTTTATCTGTTTGTTCAAGCCGCGCGCGGCGATGGCCATCCCGGAAATCAATCCGCCTCCGCCCACCGGAACCACCAGGACATCCAGGTCCGGCACGGCCTCGAGCATCTCGAGCGCGACCGTGCCTTGGCCGGCGATGATGAGCGGATCCTCGTAGGGATGCACGAAAACCAGGTGCTCGCGCGCGGCGAGCTCGCGCGCGTGCGCGCCGGCCGCGTGCAGCGAGTCGCCTTCGAGCACCACCTTCGCGCCGTGCACCTGGGTGTTCTTGATCTTGGTGTTGGGCGAGCCTTTCGGCATCACTATGGTGGCGGGAATGCCCAGGCGCGCGCTGTGATAGGCCACTGCCTGGGCGTGGTTGCCGGCGCTCATGGCGATGACGCCGCGCCTGCGCTCCTCGGCGCAAAGCGACAGGAGCTTGTTTAGTGCGCCGCGCTCCTTGAACGAGGCGGTGAACTGGAGGTTTTCGAACTTGAGCCAGACTTCGGCGCCGGTCAGCCGCGACATGGTGCGGCTGTGCAGGCAGGGCGTGCGCTCCACTGCGCCGGCAATGCGCTGCGCCGCAGCGCGAATGTCGTCCAGGGAAACGGGCATGCGGCAGTCTAGCCCCGATATAATCGATTCATGAAACGAGCCCTGAAATTTCTCCTCCTGTCCCTGGCGTTGTGCGTGGGCTTCGCCCACGCGCAGTATCCGAACCGCCCGATCAAGCTGGTCGTGCCGTTCACCCCGGGAACGGGAATCGACATTCTGGCCAGGGTTTTTGCGCAAAAGCTGCAGGATCGGATGAAGAATCCGGTGGTGGTCGAGAACCGCCCCGGCGCCAGCGGCAACATCGGCACCGAGGCGGTCGCCAAGGCGCCCGCCGACGGCTACACGCTGCTCATGACCGCGACCACCCTCGTGCAGAGCGCGGTGCTGAACAAGTCCGTGCCCTACGATCCCAAGGGCATGACGCCCATCGGGCTCGCCGCGGTCGGCAATCTTTCGCTGGTGGCGCATCCGTCGGTGCCCGCGCGCTCGGTGGCGGAACTGGTCGCGCTCGCCAGGGCGCAGCCCGGCAAACTCAACTACGCCTCTCCCGGCAGTGCGACGCCGCACCACCTCGCGATGGAGCTGTTCAAGCTGCATTTCGGCGTGCAGCTGGTGCACGTGCCGTACAAGGGGACCGCCGGCGCGGTGACCGACATCCTCGGCGGGCAGGTACAACTCATGTTCCTGCCGGTGCACGTCGCGCTGCCGCAGGTGCAGGCGGGCAAGCTGAACATGCTCGCCTCGGGCGGCGCGCAGCGCTCGCCGGCGACGCCGGAGGCGCCCTCGCTCGCGGAGGCGGGCGTGCGCGATATCGACGTGGACATCTGGTACGCGCTGCTCGGCCCGGCGGGGCTGCCACGCGACGTGGTGGCGCTGCTCAATGCCGAACTCGCGGCCATCCTCGGGGATGCGGAGGTCCGCGCCGGGCTGCTCAAGCAGGGCCTGAGCCCGCGCACCGGAACCCCGGCCGAACTGGCGAAACTGATCGACACCGACCTGGAGCGTTGGGCCAGGGTGGTGCGCGAGGCGCGCATTTCGGCCGATTGAGGCGTCGTGGATCCGGTCCTCCACCGGCCTCAGGGGCCGGTCCTTGTAATCGGCGGCGGCATCGGCGGCCTGACGCTGGCGCTCTCCTTGCACCAGGCCGGCATCGCCTGCCGCGTGTTCGAGGCGGCGCCGGAGATCAAGCCCCTGGGCGTCGGCGTCAACCTGCTGCCGCATGGCATGCGCGAACTGACCGAGCTGGGGCTGCAAGAGCGCCTCACGCGCAGCGCGGTCGAGACCCGGGAACTGTGCTTCTACAACCGCTTCGGGCAATTCATCTTCAAGGAGCCGCGCGGCCGGCACGCGGGCTACGAATGGCCGCAGCTCTCGATTCACAGGGCGGACCTGCACCAGGTATTGCTGGAAGAGGCGAGGGAACGACTGGGTCCGGATTCCGTTTTGCTTGGCATGAAATGCATTTCATTCGAACAAAATTTAAAAGATATAACAATCAAATTCGAAAACGGGACCACCGTGCAAGGCGCTTGCGCCATCGGCTGCGACGGCATCCATTCCACCGTGCGCAGGATGCTGTTCCCCGCGGAAGGGCCGCCCGCCTACCAGGGCATCAACATGTGGCGCGGCGTGACGCGCATCAAGCCCTTCCTCACCGGCGCCAGCATGGCGGTCGCGGGCTGGCTCGAAGTCGGCAAGATGGTGATCTACCCGATCCGACAGCAGGAAAACGCGGCGGGGTGCGACGAGGGTCTGCAGCTTGTCAATTGGGTGGCCGAGATCCAGTCGCCGCGCAATGTGATGCAGGACTGGAACCTGGGCGGCAGGATCGAGGACTTTCTCCCAACCTTCAAGGACTGGCGCTTCGACTGGCTCGATTGCGCGGCGATGATCCGCAACGCCGACCAGGTGCTGGAGTATCCGATGGTGGACCGCGATCCGCTGCCCTACTGGACGCGGGGCCGCGTCACGCTGCTGGGCGACGCGGCGCATCCGATGTATCCGCGCGGCTCCAATGGCGCGGGGCAGGCGATCCTGGATGCGAGGACGCTGGCGGGATGCTTGCGCAGAAACAAGAATGTTGAAATTGCATTGAAGGAATATGAACGCGCCAGGCTGATGGCAGCCAACGACCTGGTCCTGATGAACCGCGCCAACCCGCCCGACGCGATCCTGCGCGAAGTCTGGCAGCGCAGCGGCGACAAGCCGTTCGCGCGCATCGAGGACCTGATCTCGAACGAGGAAATGGTGGCGCTGTCGGAAACCTACAAGCGCGTCGCCGGCTTCGAGCGCGAGAGTCTCGCGCGGCGCGGCTCGCTCGTCTAGCATGACCTGGTCCATCGTCGCGCGCGGTCCCGCTGGGGAGTTCGGCATCGCGATCGCGAGCCGCTTCTTCGCCGTCGGCATGCTGTGCGCGCACGCGAGGAGCGGCGTCGGCGCAGTGGCGACGCAGGCGCTGGTCAATCCGCACTATGGGCCAAGGGGTCTTGATTTTCTTTCACAGGGAATTTCACCCCAGGAAGCAGTAAAAAAACTGACAGACGCAGACCAAGGGCGTGACCACCGGCAGCTTCACATGATCGACGCGCAAGGGCGTGTCGCCGCGCATACGGGAAGCGCGTGCGTCGAATGGTGCGGGCATCTTGCCGGGGAGGGGTTCTCCGTCGCCGGCAACATGCTGACCGGGCCGGAGGTACTTCAACGTACATTTGAAAAATTCAGAAGCGAAAAAAATATTCCATTTGCCGGGCGACTCATCGCCGCTCTGGCTGCGGGCGAGAGCGCCGGCGGCGACAAGCGCGGCAAGCAGGCCGCGGCGCTGCGCATCCACGCCACCGAGGACTATCCGTTGCTCGACATTCGCGTCGACGATCACGCGGAGCCGATCGCCGAGCTGAAGCGGCTGTACGAGAAGAGCCTGGAGCGGTTCCAGCCGTTTGCCGCCTGTCTGCCGAGCCGCGCGCGTCCGGCGGGGATTACGGACAGGGCCGTGATTGAAGAGGAAGTGATGAAGTTTCATTTAAGAAATAAAAAATGAAACTGCTGGAAGTCAAAAACCTCCACACCCATTTCTCGGTCGAGGGCGGCGAGTTTCGCGCCGTGGACGGCGTCAGCTTCGCGCTCGAAGCGGGCCGCACGCTGGGCATCGTCGGCGAGTCGGGCTGCGGCAAGAGCGTGAGCGCGCTCTCGATCATGGGCCTGGTGCCGCAGCCGCCGGGGCGCATCGCGGGCGGCGAGATCCTGTTCGAAGGCCGCGACCTGCTCAAGCTCACGCCGGCGCAGATGCGCGAGCTGCGTGGCGACCGCATCTCGATGATCTTTCAGGAGCCGATGAGCTCGCTCAACCCGGCCTTCACCATCGGAGACCAGATCGCCGAAGTGCTTTTGCGCCATAGAAAATTCAGTAAAAAAGAAGCGAAAAACCGTGCGATCGAAATGTTGCGGCGCGTGCGCATTCCTTTGCCCGAACGGCGTTACGACGACTACCCGCACCGGCTCTCGGGCGGCATGCGCCAGCGCGTGATGATCGCGATGGCGCTCGCCTGCGAGCCGAAACTGCTCATTGCGGACGAGCCGACCACGGCGCTGGATGTGACGATCCAGGCGCAGATCCTCGATTTAATGCGGCTGCTTCGTGAAGAGACCGGCACGGCCATCATCCTGATCACCCACGACCTCGGCGTGATCGCGGAGCTTGCCGACGACGTCGCGGTGATGTACGCGGGGCGCATCGTCGAGCACGCGGGCGTGGCGCAGCTCTTCGCCCAGCCGCAGCATCCCTACACCATCGGCTTGCTCGGCTCGATCCCGCGGCTGCACCTGGAGCAGGAGCGCCTTGCCGCGATCGAAGGCCAGGTACCGGGCCCGTTTTCAGCGGGCGCCGGCTGCCGCTTCGAGCCGCGTTGCCCGTTCGCTATCGATAGGTGCCGTGCGGAGGATCCTTGTCTTTTGAATTTGCATGAAGGACATGAGGCGGCATGCTGGAAAGCACCTCTATGAGCGCAAAGCTTTTAAAAGTAGAAAATCTCATCAAGCACTTCGGTCCGGTGCGGGCGGTGGACGGGATCAGCTTCGCACTTGGCGCGGGCGAGACGCTGGCGCTGGTGGGCGAGTCGGGTTGCGGCAAATCCACCGCGGGTCGTGTCGTGCTGCGTCTCATCGAGCCGACTTCGGGCAAAGTCTGGTTCGAAGGAGAAGACCTCGCCACCCTCGGCGACGAGGCGCTGCGCGCCCGGCGGCGTTCGATGCAGATCATTTTTCAGGATCCCTACGGCTCGCTCAACCCGCGCATGACGGTGGGCGACATGCTGGTTGAGCCTCTGTCTTTGCATTCCTTACATGAAAGAAAAGAACGGGAGAGGGTCGCTGAATTGCTGCGCCTGGTCGGCCTCGCGCCCGAGCACGCACGGCGCTATCCGCATGAGTTCTCCGGCGGCCAGCGCCAGCGCGTCGGCATCGCGCGCGCGCTCGCGGTGGAGCCCAAGCTGATCGTCTGCGACGAACCGGTGTCGGCGCTGGACGTCTCGATCCAGGCGCAGGTCATCAACCTGCTGCGGGATCTGCAGCAGCGCCTCGGCCTTGCCTACATTTTCATCGCGCACGATCTGGCGGTCGTCAGGCACATCGCGACGCGCGTCGCGGTGATGTATCTGGGCAAAATTGTGGAGCTTTCCGGCAAGCGCGAGCTGTTCGAGCGTCCGCGCCATCCTTACACGCAGGCGCTGCTGTCGGCGATCCCGGTGCCCGAGCCGGGGCTGCAGCGGGCGCGAATTCTGCTGGAAGGGGATGTGCCAAGCCCGATCGATCCGCCCTCGGGCTGCCGCTTCCGCACCCGTTGCCGGTACGCTCAGGCGCGCTGCGCGGCAGAGGAGCCGGTGCTCCAGAATGGTGTAGCGTGCCACTTCTGGAGCGAGATACCGCGACCCGCCGCGGACGCGAACTTGATCCCGGTCAATGAGCGCCTGGCGCGGCTTCAGGCAGCGTTCCGATAACCAAGGAGGAAATATGAGATTTCGCCTCGCCTTTGTCCTTTTCTTCTTTTTTTCGTCAGTACAGGGCCAGACATTGAGGATTGGCCTCGCGGAGGACCCTGACATCCTCGACCCAACGCTGGCGCGCACTTTCGTCGGCCGGATCGTGTTTTCGGCGCTGTGCGACAAGCTGTTCGACCTTGACGAGAAGCTGAACATCGTGCCGATGCTGGCTACCGCGCACGAATGGTCGGCGGACAACAAGGCGCTCACCTTGAAGCTGCGTTCCGGCGTCACCTTCCACGACGGCGAGACGTTCGACGCCGCCGCGGTCAAGTTCAACCTCGAGCGCCACAAGAACATGCCGGGCTCGAACCGCCGCGGCGAACTCGCGACGGTGGCGAGCGTGGATGTGGTGGACACGCAGACGGTGCGGATCAATCTCACGGCGCCGTTCGCGCCGCTGCTCGCGGTGCTCACCGACCGCTCCGGCATGATGGTGTCGCCCAAAGCCGCGGCGGCCGCGAGCGACAAGTTCGGCGCCCATCCCGTGTGCTCCGGGCCGTTCAAGTTCGTCGAGCGCGTGGCGCAGGACCGCATCGTGCTCGAGCGTCATGCCGATTACTGGAACAAGGGGCAGATCCACTTCCAGCGCATCACCTACCTGCCGATCGTGGACGCCACCGTGCGCCTGGCCAACCTGCGCTCCGGGCAGCTCGACTTCATCGAGCGGCTGGCGCCCTCGGACGTGCCGGGGTTGAAGGGCGACGCGCGATTCAAGATCGCGAAGATCGTCGAGATCGGCTACCAGGGCATCACCATCAACGTCGGCAAGAGCGACCTGGCGCAGAAGAACCCGCTCGGCAGAGATCCGCGCGTGCGGGAAGCCTTCGAGCTCGCGCTCGACCGGCAGGGAATCGTGCAGGTGGCGATGGACGGCGAGGCCGAGGCCGGCAACCAGTGGGTCGCGCCCACCAACCGCTACTACGGCAAAAGCGCCCCGCTGCCCAAGCGCAATCTCGAGGCCGCGAAGCAGCTGTTGCGCGAGGCGGGCTGGCCCAACCCGAGCTTCACGCTGATGACGCCGACCACCTCCGACGCGCAACGCATCGCGCAGGTGGTGCAGGCGATGGCGAAGGAGGCGGGCTTCGACATCAAGATCCAGTCCACCGAATTCGCCACCTCGCTCAACATGGCGGACAAGGGCCAGTTCGAGGCCTACGTGCTGGCCTGGAGCGGGCGCGCCGATCCCGACGGCAACCTGCACACGATGCTCGCCTGCCAGGGACCGACCAACTACGCCGGCTACTGCAAACAGGACGTCGAACAGCTGATCATCGAATCGCGCACCACCCTGGACCCGGCGAAACGCGCGCAAACCTACGACAAGATCGCCGCGCGGGTGCAAAAGGACCGGCCGATCATCTATCTGTTCCACCGCCACTGGCTGTGGGCGCACAACGCCAGGCTCACGGGCCTGCGCACGGTGCCCGACGGGATGGTGCGGGTGCAGGGCCTGAAGATGTGAAATGCGAATGCATTGAATGGGACGCTACCTTGCCCGCCGCGTTGCGACCATCCTGCCGACGCTGTTCTTCGTCACCATCCTGATCTTCGGGCTGCAGCAATTGCTGCCCGGGGATCCGGCGATGATCCTCGCCGGCGAGGACCAGGACCCGAACGTCGTCGCCTACCTGCGGCAAAAGATGCACCTCGACCAGCCGCTG
Source organism: Pseudomonadota bacterium (assembly GCA_038040245.1). Classification (GTDB taxonomy): domain Bacteria; phylum Pseudomonadota; class Gammaproteobacteria; order Burkholderiales; family SG8-39; genus RBG-16-66-20. The sequence goes on from JBBPIU010000058.1 coordinate 18,648, forward strand.
CCGGTGCAGTATTTCCACTGGCTCGGGGGCGTGCTGCGGGGCGATCTCGGCGAGTCGCTGCGCATCCAGAAGCCGGTGACCGAGCTGATCCTGGAGAAATTGCCGGTCACCGCGCAGCTCGCCTCGATGGCGATCGTGATCGCGCTCGTCATCGGCATCACCGCGGGCGTGATTTCGGCGGTCAAGAAGGACACCGCCTGGGACTACGCCGCCAACGTGTTCGCGCTGTGGGGCTTGTCGACGCCCAATTTCTGGCTCGGCATCCTGCTGATCCTGCTGTTCGCGGTGCAGCTGGGCTGGCTGCCGGCCTCCGGCTACGTGAGTCCGTTCGAAGACCTCAAGGGCAATCTCGCCGCGATGATCATGCCGGCATTCGTGCTCGGCAACGCGTTCGCCGCGGTGCTGATGCGCCATACGCGCAGCGCCATGCTGCAGGTGCTCTCGTCCGACTACGTGCGCACCGCGCGCGCCAAGGGGCTGGAGGAGCGGGTGGTGATCCTCAAGCACGCGCTGCGCAACGCTCTTACGCCGGTGATCACGTTGGGCGCGCTCGGCTTCGGCGAGCTGCTCGGCGGCACGGTGCTCACCGAGTCGGTCTTCAGCATCCCGGGCTTCGGCAAGCTGATCGTGGACGCGGTGTTCAACCGCGATTACGCGGTGGTACAGGGCGTAGTGCTGGTCACCGCGACCACCTATATCTTGCTGAACCTGCTGGCCGACATGGCGTATTTCCTCGTCAACCCGCGGATGCGGGGTTGAGGGTGGGCGCCTGGCGCAGGCTGATCGGCCGCAAAGGCGCGATGGTCGGCCTCGCGTTCGTCGCTTTCTTCATCCTGATGGCGTTTCTCGCGCCCTGGATCGCGCCGCACGATCCGCTCGCCACCAGCTGGGGCGCCATCCGCAAGGCGCCGAGCGCGGTCTACCTGTTCGGTACCGACGAGATCGGGCGCGACGTGCTCTCTCGCGTAATCTGGGGGGCGCGCGCTTCGCTGTTCGCAGGCGTGGTCTCGGTGTGCATCTCGGTGTCGCTGGGCGTGCCGGTCGGCATGCTGGCGGGCTACACGGGCGGCTTGACGGACGGCCTCATTGCGCGCTTCACCGATGCGATGCTCGCCTGCCCGTTTCTGATCCTCGCCATCGCGCTTGCCGCTTTCCTCGGGCCGAGCCTGACCAATGCGATGATCGCGATCGGCATTTCGGCGACGCCGATCTTCATCCGGCTGACGCGGGCGCAGGTTCTGACGGTAAAGGTCGAAGACTACGTCGAGGCGGCACGCGCGATCGGCAACCCGCACCTGCGCATCGCGCTGCGCCACATCTTGCCGAACATCCTGGCGCCGCTGATCGTGCAGGCGACCCTCGCCATCGCGGCCGCCATCATCGCCGAGGCGAGCCTGTCGTTCCTCGGCCTCGGCCAGCAGCCGCCGGCGCCGAGCT
>JBBPIU010000059.1:0-19790 GCA_038040245.1 Pseudomonadota bacterium
AGGGCCTCCAGCGCACTCTGCGACAGCCGCGGCGCCTGTCGGGCCGCGGCGTCAACAGGGGGGACGCCCCCGGGTTGCACCCTCACGGAAACTGAATTAACCTGCGCCCCTTGTTGTAACAGGTAGGTAAGTAAAGCCTCGGACAGCAGTTTCAGCTTGGCGGCCGCAGCGGGCGATGCGGTCAGCAGCACCAGTTGGCGGTCCGCATGGCGGTCGGTGAAAGTGATGGCCCGTACAAGGCGGGCCAGCCCGGGGGGCAGAAAGTCAAAACAAAGCTTCGAGAGCGCGCTGATCTGGCGGGCTTTTTCGACGACCGGCTGCAAGCTGGCGTCCGACGCGAGCAGGCTGCCGACTTTGGAAGGTTGCACGGGAAGAGGGGTTCAGGGGAGGTGACGTGCAGGTTATCTTGATCTCCAGCCGGCTGGCAAAGGCGCGCTCCTTGACGCTGTCGCTGCGGCATGTCCTTGTCACATTCGCCATCGCTGTAGCCGCCCTGATCTGCCTGACCGGTATTACCTACTGGCTCAGCCTGCGCTTCGCGGTAGACCTGAAAATCCCCCTGGTGACCCAGCTGGTGCTCGCCGTGCATCAGGGCGAGACCGAGCGCTCGCGCGAGTTCATGCAGCAGAACCTCAACGCGATGGCGGTGAAGATCGGCGAAATGCAGGCGCAGCTGACGCGCCTGGATGCGCTGGGCGAACGCCTGTCGTCGATGGCCGGCATCCGGCCGCAGGAGTTCCGCTTTTTCGAGACGCCCGGCCTGGGCGGCGCGCAGTCCACGACCATGCCGCCGCAGAACCTGACACTCACGCAATTCAACGAGAAGGTCGCGATGCTCTCCCACCAGGTGGAGAACCGCACCGACCAGCTAGGCGTGCTCGAGGCGCAGTTGTTCGAGCAGGCGGTGAAGAAGAAGGCCATGCCGACGATGATGCCGGTGAGTGCGCCCTTCAACGCGTCCGGATTCGGCTATCGCATCGATCCGTTCACCGGCCAGCAGGCGATGCACGAGGGCATCGATTTCATTACCGACAGCGGCACTCCGGTGGTCGCGGCAGCGGGCGGCGTGGTGCAGTTCGCCGGCTTCCATCCCCAGTACGGCAACATGATCGACATCGACCACGGCAACGACCTGGTGACGCGCTATGCGCACCTGTCGAAAGTCCTCGCGAAAGAGGGCGACGTGCTGCAGCGGGGCCGGCGCATCGCCGATAGCGGCAATACCGGGCGCTCGACCGGGTCGCACCTGCATTTCGAAGTGCGCTTCCGCGGCGCGCCGCAGAACCCGAGCCGGTTCCTGTTGGCGACCAATCCTCAAGTTCCTCTGGCAAAAGCAAAAACCAGGTAGTCCTGCCGCGGGGCCGGCCGGCACCGGCATGTTAAAATCGCCGTTTTTCCGGGGGTTTAGAAGCTACCCGCGCCCCCGAATCCATGGACATTTTCCGCAAGTTTTTCGTTTTTCTATTCAGCATTCCCAAAAGAATCTTTGGCAGTCGCAATGAGCGGCTGCTGAAGCACTACTCGGGAGCGGTGAAGCAGATCAACGCGCGCGAAGCGGAGTTCGCCAAGCTCTCCGACGGCGCGCTGCGGGGCAAGACCGCCGAGTTCCGCAAGCGCTACGCCGAGGGCGCGACGCTGGACGAGCTGCTGCCCGAGGCCTTCGCGGTGGTGCGCGAGGCCGGCAAGCGCACGCTGCGCATGCGCCACTTCGACGTCCAGCTGGTCGGCGGCATGGTGCTGCACGACGGCAAGATCGCGGAGATGCGCACCGGCGAGGGCAAGACGCTGGCGGCGACGCTGCCCGCGTATCTCAACGCGCTCGCCGGCAACGGCGTGCACATCGTCACGGTGAACGACTACCTGGCGAAGCGCGACGCCGAATGGATGGGCAAGCTCTACGGTTTCCTCGGCCTCACGGTCGGCGTGAACATCCCGCAGATGGAGCCCGATGAAAAGCGCAAGGCCTATCAGGCGGACATCACCTACGGCACCAACAACGAATTCGGCTTCGACTACCTGCGCGACAACATGGCGATGCGGGTCGAGGAGCGCTACCAGAGGAAGCTCACCTACGGCATCGTCGACGAGGTGGATTCGATCCTGATCGATGAAGCGCGCACGCCCCTGATCATCTCGGGCCAGGCGGAGGACCGCACCGAGATCTATTACAAGATGAACGAGGTTGCGCCGCTGCTGACTCCCCAGAAGGAGGAAAAAAAGCAGGACCAGCCCGAGCCGGCCGGCGACTTCTTCGTCGACGAGAAGAACCACCAGGTCCTGCTGTCGGAAGCCGGGCACCAGAAGGCCGAGGAGGTCCTCGCGCGCATCGGCATGCTGCCGCAGGGCGCGAGCCTGTACGAGCCCGCCTACATCAATCTGGTGCACCACCTTTACGCCTCGCTGCGTGCCCATTACCTCTTCCACCGCGACCAGCACTACGTGGTGCAGGACGGCGAAGTGGTCATCGTGGACGAATTCACCGGGCGCCTGATGAGCGGGCGGCGCTGGTCCGACGGCCTGCACCAGGCGGTCGAGGCCAAGGAAAAGGTCGCGATCCAGAACGAGAACCAGACGCTCGCCTCGATCACCTTCCAGAACTACTTCCGCATGTACCGCAAGCTCGCCGGCATGACCGGCACCGCGGATACCGAGGCCTACGAATTCCAGGAGATCTACGGCCTGGAAACCGTGGTCGTGCCGACCCACATGAAGATGATCCGCGACGACCGGCTGGACCTGGTCTACCGCACGTCCAAGGAAAAGAACAAGGCGGTCGTCGACGAGATCAGGGACTGCTACCAGCGCAGCCAGCCGGTGCTGGTGGGCACCACCTCGATCGAGAACTCCGAACTGCTGTCGGCGATGCTGGAAAAGGAAAAGCTGCCGCACCAGGTCCTCAACGCCAAGCAGCACGCGCGCGAGGCCGAAATCGTGGCGCAGGCCGGGCGGCCGCAGATGCTCACCATCGCCACCAACATGGCCGGCCGCGGCACCGACATCGTGCTCGGCGGCAACGTCGAGAAGCAGTGCGAGCTGGTCGAGGCGACCGAGGGCCTGCCCGAGGCCGAGAAGAAGGCGCGGGTAGAGAAGCTGCGCGGCGAATGGAAGGAACTGAACGAAAAGGTGATCGGCGCGGGCGGGCTGCACATCATCGGCACCGAGCGCCACGAGTCGCGCCGGGTGGACAACCAGCTGCGCGGCCGCTCCGGGCGCCAGGGCGACCCGGGTAGTTCGCGCTTCTTCATGGCGCTGGAGGATCCGCTGCTCAGGATCTTCGCCGGCGACCGCATCAACCGCATCATGGTGATGCTGAAGATGCCCGAGGGCGAGGCGATCGAGCACGCCATGGTCACGCGCTCGATCGAGAGCGCGCAGCGCAAGGTCGAGGCGCGCAACTTCGACATCCGCAAGCAGCTGCTCGAATACGACGACGTCGCCAACGACCAGAGGAAGACCATCTACGCGCTCAGGAACGAGCTGCTCGAGTCCGAGGACGTTTCGCCGCGCATCTCGGATCTGCGCGTCGGCGTGGTCACCGATCTTTTCCGCCAGTTCGTGCCCCCGGAAAGCGTCGAGGAGCAGTGGGACATCGCGGGCCTCGAAACCGCGCTCAAGGCGGAGTTGGCACTGGCGCTTCCGGTCAAGGACTGGCTGGAGAAGGAGCCCGAAGTGCAGGACGAGATCCTGCTCGAACGCATCGTCGAGGCCGCGCAGAAGGCCTACGAGACGAAGATCCCCGAGACGGCGCAGGCTTCGTTTCGCCAGTACGAGGGCTACAAGACGCTGCAGATCCTCGATTCGCACTACCGCGAGCACCTGGCCGCGCTCGATCATCTGCGTCAGGGCATACACCTGCGCGGATACGCGCAGAAAAATCCGAAGCAGGAATACAAGCGTGAAGCGTTCGAATTGTTTGGTGTGATGATCGAGGCCGTGAAGCTTGACGTGACGAAGCACCTCATGTTGCTCGAGATATCGCTGCAAGAGGATCTGCCCCAGGCTGACGACAAGCCGCATGTGGAGAACGTGCGCCTGCAGCACGCCGACTACGAGGATGCCCTCGCCGGGGGCAATGGCGATGGCGATGGTGATGGCGATGGCGATGGCGATGTCGCACTCGCCGAGGCGGCAACCAAGAAGAAGGTGCAGTCGGTGCAGCGTGCCGCGACCAAGGTCGGGCGCAATGAGCCCTGTCCCTGCGGCTCGGGCAAGAAGTACAAGCATTGCCACGGGAAGTTGACCTGATGGCGGTGAATCTGCCGCCTCCCGACCCGAAGTCGATCCACCCCGTTGCCGGCGTCGAGCTGGGCATTGCGATGGCAGGGATCAAAAAACCGGATCGCAAGGACTTGCTGGTGGTCCGCCTCGCTCCGGGCGCCACGGTGGCCGGGGTGTTTACGAGCAACCGTTTCTGCGCTGCGCCCGTGGTTCTGGCGAAGAAGCACTTGGGAAATCCGGTACGCGCTTTGGTGGTGAACACGGGGAACGCAAACGCCGGGACGGGGAAGGATGGAATGAATCGCGCCGTTGAGGTTTGCAGAGCTGTTGCAGAGAAAGTGCAGAGCAAGCCGGTCCAAATCCTGCCGTTTTCCACCGGGGTCATCATGGAGCCGCTGCCCGTCGAGCGTATCGTCGCCGGTTTGCCCGCCGCGATCGCAGACCTGCGCGAAGACAACTGGCTTGCCGCGGCCGAATCCATCATGACCACGGACACCGTGCCGAAGGCGTACTCCCGCAAAGTGAAGCTCTCGGGCGGCGACGCTGTGGTCACGGGAATCGCGAAGGGCTCGGGCATGATCCGGCCCGACATGGCGACCATGCTCGGCTTCGTCGCGACGGATGCCCGCGTGTCGCGGAAAAACCTGCAGTCCATGGTGAAGCGGGTGTCGGACAAATCGTTCAACTGCATCACCGTGGATGGCGATACTTCCACCAACGATTCGTTCATGCTGATTGCAACGGGGAAAGGGCCTGACGCATCCTCGTCGAAAGACCTTTTGTTGCTCCAGAAAGTCATTACTGAAATCTCACAACAATTGGCTCAGGCCATCATCCGGGATGGCGAGGGCGCGACCAAGTTCGTCACGCTGACGGTGGAGCGGGGGCGCAACGAGGCGGAATGCCGCAGGATCGCCTATGCGATCGCCCACTCGCCGCTGGTGAAGACCGCGTTTTTCGCCTCGGACCCGAACCTGGGCCGGATCCTCGCCGCGATTGGTTACGCTGGCGTCAAGGATCTCGACACAGGCAGGGTTGATCTTTTCCTAGATGATGTCCCGGTGGCAAAAGGGGGGGCGCGCCACCCCGCGTACGTTGATGCCCTTGGCGTAAAGGCAATGCGAAAACCCGAATTCACCGTGCGCGCGGTGCTGAATCGCGGCAAGGCCTCGGCCACGGTCTGGACCTGCGACTTTTCCTACGACTACGTAAAAATCAACGCGGAGTACCGCTCTTGAGCAAAGAACTGGAGAAGATCCTCGAGCGGCTGGAGCAGTTGCTGCCGCCGCCGCCGCCGCCGACCGACTGGCAGGCGAGCATCGCGTTGCGCTGGCGCAAAGGCGCGCGCGGCCAGGGCTGGCTGCAGCCGGTGCGCTACGTGCACCGTATGAAGCTGTCCGACCTGAAGGGCATCGGGCCGCAGATCGGCAAGGTGGAGCAGAACACGCGCCAGTTCCTGGAGGGCCGGCCGGCGAACAACGTGCTGCTCACCGGCGCGCGCGGCACCGGCAAGAGCTCGGTCGTGAAAGGCCTGCTCAACAAGTACCACAAGCAGGGCCTGCGCCTGATCGAGGTCGAGAAGAGCGACCTGCTGGACCTGCCGAACATCGTCGACAGCGTCGCGGGACGGCCGGAGCGCTTCCTCGTGTTCTGCGACGACCTGAGCTTCCACGGCGCCGAGGAAGGCTACATCGCGCTCAAAGTCGCGCTCGACGGCTCGATCTCGACCACGGCGGAGAACATGCTCATCTACGCCACTTCCAATCGCCGCCACCTGATGCCCGAGTACATGGCCGAGAACCTCGAGACCAAGTACATCGGCGACGAGATCCATCCGGGCGAGACGGTGGAGGAGAAAATCTCGCTCTCCGAGCGCTTCGGCGTGTGGGTCTCGTTCTACCCGTTCGACCAGGACGAATACCTTGAAATCGTTGCGCATTGGTTGAAGTCTTATGATTGTTCAATAAAAGCAATTGAAGATTCGAAGGCAGAAGCCCTGCAGTGGTCGCTCCAGCGCGGCTCGCGCAGCGGCCGCGTCGCCTACCAGTTCGCCAGGGACTGGGCGGGCAAGCACACGAAGAAGCGCTAGCGCGATGGCGGTGGTGGAGGTCGCGGCCGCGGTCATTGAGCGCCCCGACGGCAGCTTCCTCCTCGCGCAGCGCCCCGCCGGCAAGGTCTACGCCGGCTGGTGGGAATTTCCCGGCGGCAAGATGGAAGCCGGCGAGCCCGCCGAGGCCGCGCTCGCCAGGGAGCTCCACGAAGAACTCGGCATTGAAGTGCGCACCGCCTACCCGTGGATCACGCGGCTGCACGTCTACGCGCATGCCACGGTCCGGCTGAAATTCTTCAGGGTCGTGGAATGGCGCGGCGAGCCGCATCCGCGCGAGAAGCAGGCCTTCGTCTGGCAGCGCATCGATGCGCCGATGGCCTCGCCGATGCTGCCGGCGAATGCGCCTGTACTGGCTTCTCTTGCCCTGCCGCAGGAGTACGCGGTCACCGATGCGGAGAAATACGGGGTTGAAAAAATGCTTTTGCAGGTTCAGGCCCGCCTGGAGCAAGGCCTGAAACTGATCCAAGTAAGAGACAAGATTCTTGCGGACCGAGTCGGGTTTGCCGAAAAGGTCATCCGTCTTGCAAGACCCTTTGGCGCCAAGGTCCTCGTCAACGGCGGCCCGGCGCTGGGCGACGGAATTCATTTCACCGCGCAGCATTTGATGGCCCTGAAGGAACGGCCTAAGAGCGGGCTCGCCGCCGCGTCCTGCCACACACGCGAGGAGTTGGAGCGCGCGATGCAGCTAGCGCTGGATTTTGCGGTGCTGGGTCCGGTCAAGGAGACGGCATCGCATGCGGGCGCGGCCACGCTCGGTTGGGACGGATTCGCCGCGATTGCGCGCGGCGCAAGCATCCCGGTGTATGCGATCGGAGGTTTGAAATCCACGGACCTGAAGCCGGCTTGGAGCGCAGGTGCGCATGGCCTCGCGATGATTCGCGGTAGTTGGGACTGATATCCAGTGATCGGCTGACCCCGGAACGCATACCGACCTCTGGCATAATAGGTGCATATGTGCCTATGTGTCTGAAAGGATCAAACAATGGAAAACCCGGTGCGCTGGTCGCTCAAGGTGTCGAGGGAAACGGACGAAACGCTGCGCGCCCACCTCGGGCGGGCGGGCGGGCGCAAGGGCGATCTGTCGAGATTCGTCCAGGAAGCGGTCCAGGCGCGGCTTAAAGCGGAGATGCGCGCCGCAGGGAAGCCGCGGCCAGAGGCCCGCACCCGGGAAGGACTTGCCGAGGTGCTGGCGGAGATCCGCGCGCGAACGCGGACGCTGTCTAAGTCCCGTTTCGAGAAACTGGTGACGGAAGCCGTGGCGTACGCGCGCAAGCGGCGCTGAGCGGTGCTGGTTGTCTTGGATACCAACGTCCTGCTGAGCGCGTTGCGCGCCGCGCGCAGCCCGCCGGCGGAAATCGTGGATGCATGGCGCAAGGGCCGATTTGGGCTGGTGACGAGCCTGGAGCAGATCGAGGAGTTCAAGCGCGCGGCGCGCTACCCGAAGCTGCGCCCGGTTCTCCCGCGCGGCGCGATCGGCCGCGTGGTGAACGAATTGCGCTCGGCAGAAGTGCTGCTTGAGCGCCTGCGGCGCGCGGGCGCTTCGCCGGACCCGGGCGACGATTATCTGCTGGCGATGGCAATCGCGGCGAGCGCCGATTTCCTCGTCACCGGCGACAAGCCTCTGCTCACGGTGAAGCGGGCCGGGCACGCGCGGATCGTCGCGCCGCGCAGTTTTGCCGCGATGCTCGAGCGCTGACTCAGCCGGTGCCGGGTGCACCGGCGATCAGTTCGATCGGATGGGGCTGGCAGATGCCGAATCCCTGTGCAAAGCCTGCCCCCAACGCCTTCAGGCGGACCAGGATGTCCTGGTCTTCGACCATTTCGGCAATCACCTGGAAACCCATGACTTCGCCGACGCGCAGGATGGCTTTGAGCTTGGCTTCGGCGGCGGGCGCGGTGAGGAGCTTGCGCACGACGACGCCGTCGACCTTGACGTAGTCGGGCCGCAGCGTTTTCAGCGGCAGGAAGGTCGCCGTGCGGCGGCCAAAGCCGGAAACGACCGCCCCGCAGCCCACGGCGCGGACCGCGGTCGAGAAGCGCGTGGCGGCTTCGAGCCGGGCCAGCGTGTCGTTCTCGGAAATCTCGAAAAGCAGGGCCGTGCCGGGCACGCCCGCGGACACGAGCTCCAGCGCCACCGCCTTGGGAAACGCCGGGTCATCGAGGGTCTGGCTGGAAACGTTCACGGTAAAGCGCGGGATGCGCGAGCCGCGCGCGAGATGGTGCACCACATGGCGCACCACCCAGCGGTCGAGGTCCGGCATCAGGCGGTAGTGCTCGAACACCGGCAGGAACTCGCCCGGCGGCAGCAGCGCCTTCTCCTCCTCGCGCAGCCGGATCAGCACCTCGGCCATCGGAAACCGGATCGCGCCGGTGAGCGCGGCGATCGGCTGGCAATAGAGCGCCAGTTCGTCCTTTTCCAGCGCCTGGCGCAGGCGCTCGGCCGGCTCGTCCCATCCGGCGAGCTCGTCGTCCATCTTCTGCAACTGCGGGTCGAACTCCTTCGTGCTCATGGCGATGCGAGGCGCGAGGCCCCGGTTACTTGTCGCCGGGTTCGGCGTCGGACGGCGGCTCGATGGGCGCAGGCACGCGGTAGGCCTCGGAGGCCCAGTTACCCAGGTCGATCATCCGGCAGCGCTCGGTGCAGAACGGGCGCCAAGGGTTCTCGGGCGCATACGGCGCCTGCGCGCCGCAGCCCGGGCAGGGGACCGTCTTCACAGGTTGCAGAAGGTCAGTTCAAAGCCGACGTCCCAGTCGGCGGTCTTGGCGCGTGTCTCCTCGCCGTTCTGCGCGAGGAAACGGATGTTGAGGACGTATTTGTTGGCGCTGATCTCGGGCACGCAGGCCAGGCCGGGCTCCAGGCGCACGCGCAGCATCTGGGCGGTCTTGCCGCCCAGCATCTGCTGGAAGGTGCCCAGCGGCGCGGCGAGGCTCTGCGGCTTGCCCGACTCGCGCAGGATGCGCAGGATGATGGCGGTGCCGTCGCGCAGCGGGTACAGGGGGCCGGTCCAGGCGGCCAGCTGGCCGATCCGTTCCTCGGCCGGCCGGTGCAGCCAGTAGTGGTAGGAGGGCAGGTCGAACTCGCAGGCGCCGCCGGGAATGCCGGTGCGCTGCTTGATGGACATCAGCCAATCGTTCTCGCGCAGGTACTGGCCGATCCTGCCGGTCATGGAGAACAGCGCCGCCGAGGCCTGCTCGATGTCGCGCAGCACGCCCGACAGCGCCTCTTCGGATATGTCGGGGTTGTTGCGGAAGGAAAGCAGCACCTGCTTCTGGCGCTCGAGTTCCTGCAGCAGGTCGGATTTGAGGTCGGCGCGCCCGGCCACCTCGAGGATCTCGAACAGCGTCAGCAGCGCTACGTGGTGGTCGAGCGGATCGGTGCGCGCGATGAAATGGCGCGAGCGCTCGAACAGATCCTCCAGGCGCAGCAGGGTCCGGATGCGCTCGTTAAGCGGGTACTCGTACGTGATGACGGCCAGGCGGGCCTCGCCGAAGGGCGAAATTGCCCGAATTCTGAGTGATTTAGCCGCTCAACACAAATTGACTTCTAGGCTGCGGTGAGCCGGAGGTAGGTTTCGTGCAGGCGCCCCACCTGTTGCTGCATCGCGGCAATGGGGCCTGAATTGTCGATCACATCGTCTGCCGCCGCGAGCCTTTTTTCCCTCTGTATCTGGGAGGCTATGATGCTGCGGATCTCCCCTTCGGGCAGGCCGCTGCGCTGCCGCACCCGCGCTATCTGAAGTTCCTCCGGGCAGTCCACCACCAGCACACGCCCGACCCGCTCGCGATAACCGGGCGATTCGATCAGCAGCGGCACCACGTGCACCGCGTAGGGCCCCGCCGCCGATGCAATGCGCCGTGCCGATTCGGCGCGGATCATCGGGTGCAGGAGTGCTTCCAGGCGTTGTTTTTCGGCCGGGTCGGAGAACACCAGGTCGCGCATGCGCTTGCGGTTCATGGCGCCGGCGGCATCGACGAACGCGCTGCCGAACTGCCGCTTCACTTCGGGGATCGCGGCCCCGCCCGGGCCGGTGAGCTCGTGGGCAATGGCATCGGTGTCCACCACCGTCGCGCCGAGGCGCGCAAATTCGTCGGCGGCCGCGCTCTTGCCGCTGCCGATGCCGCCGGTGAGGCCGACCACGAAAGTCATCCGTAAAACCGGAATACGGGGAAGGTCTGCGCGAGCCAGGATCCCCAGAACATGGCGATGATGCCGGCGAGCGCGATGTAGGGCCCGAAGTGGAACCGGAATTTCCAGTCCCATCCGCTGCGCGCCGCAAACATCTGGAGGGTGCCGAACAGCAGGCCGACCACCGACGAAATGAGGATGATCAGCGGCAGGATTTTCCAGCCGAAAAAAGCGCCGACCGCCGCATACAGCTTGAAGTCCCCGTGGCCCATGCCGTCCATGCCGCGGACCAGTTTGAAAATGGCGTTGATGCTCCAGAGGACCAGATAAGCCGCCGCCGCGCCGATCACCGCATCCTTCAGCGGGACAAAAACGCCGTCTAGATTGACCAGCAGGCCGAACCAGATCAGGGGCAAGGTGATGGTGTCGGGCAGGTATCCCGTTTCATGGTCTATCAGGGCAAGCGCGATGGTGGACCAGAGGAACACCGCCGCCGCCAGCGCCTGCATGCCGAAACCGAAATGGTAAGCGCAGTACCAGGCGCCCACCCCTGCCAGCAGCTCGACGAGCGGATAGCGAGGGCTGATGCTGGTGCGGCAAGCGGAGCATTTGCCGCGCAGCGCGAGGTAACTGAGTACGGGAATGTTCTCGATGGCCGTGATTTGATGCCCGCATTTGGGGCACCTCGAGCGCGGGGCGACCAGTCCCACCGGAGTGTCCACCACGGCCTTCGTCAGCGTCCGTATTTCCCCGGCGAGCCGTTTCGCGTCCGGGGTATGCGCAATGCTGGGCGATTCCGCGATGATGTCCGGAATGTCGGCCAGCCATTCGCGCTCCATCATCTTCGGCAGGCGATGGATCACCACGTTCAGGAACGAACCGATGCAAAGTCCCACGGCCAGGGCGGCCCAGGGAAAGACGGCGGGCTGGGTGAGCCAGCCCAGTGCCGGCATCAATCGTCCCTACGTGCTCAGACCGCGCCGCCCAGCTTGAAGATCGGCAGGTACATCGCGATCACCATGCCGCCGATCAGCGTGCCGAGCACCACCATGATGATCGGCTCCATCAGCGAGGACAGGGCCTCGACCGCGTCATCCACCTCGGCCTCGAAGAAGTCCGCGACTTTGCCGAGCATCGCATCGAGCGCACCGGTTTCCTCGCCGATCATGCACATCTGGAGCACCATCGCCGGGAACACCTCCGCGTTCTGCATCGCGACGGTGAGCGAGGTGCCGGTCGAGACTTCGTTCTTGATCTTGATCGTCGCCTGCAGGTAGACATAGTTGCCCGAGGCGCCGCCCACCGAGTCGAGCGCCTCGACCAGCGGCACGCCGGCGGCGAACATCGTGGAGAGCGTTCGCGTCCAGCGCGCGATCGCGGCCTTTCTGAGCAGGGAGCCGAACACCGGCATCCTGAGGCTCAAGCGGTCCATGAAGATCTGCACCGCGAGCGAGCGCTTCCAGGCTTGGAGGAAGCCGTATACCGCGCCCCCCATGGCCGGAAACAGGATGTACCAGTTGGCGACGGTCCAGTCCGATATGCCCATGACGACCAGCGTGGGCATCGGCAGGTCGGCGCCGAAGCTTTTGAACACGTCCTTGAACGCGGGGATCACGAAAATCATGATCACCGCGGTGATCGCGATCGCGACCACGATGATCGAGACCGGGTAGAACAGCGCCGACTTGATCTTCGATTTGATGGCGAGGGTTTTTTCCTTGTAGATCGCGAGGCGGTCGAGCAACGCTTCGAGAATACCGGCGGCTTCGCCGGCCGCCACCAGGTTGCAGTACAGCGCGTCGAAATGCAGCGGGTACTTGCGGAACGCCTGCGCCAGCGACGAGCCGGTCTCCACTTCGGTCTTGATGTCCATCAGCAGTCTGGCAACCGCGGGGTTGGAGGCGCCCTTGCCGACGATGTCGAAGGCCTGCAGCAGCGGCACGCCGGCCTTCATCATGGTCGCCATCTGGCGCGTGAACAGCGCGACGTCCTTTTCCGAGACGCTGCCGCCGCCGCCCAGTTTCTGCTTCTTGACCTTGGAGACGGTGATGCCCTGGCGGCGCAGCGAGGCGTTGACCATGTTCTCGCCTGCGGCGCGTATCTCGCCGCGCACGGACTTGCCGGCCTTGTCCTTGCCTTCCCAGAGGAAAGTGATGTCCTTGGACCCGCCCTTTGCCGCCGCTGCAGTCGCCATGTCCTGCTCCCTGCCCGATGTCCGGGTGAGGGAGGATTCTAGCGCCGAGTCAAAGACTTGACCAACTAGAGACAAAAGTCACGTGAACAAGCGGCTTCAGCCGGGATTCTCGGCAGGGGGCGCCACCGGCCGGAACAGGCGGACGGTCTTTACTACCCGGCCCTGGGCGCTGACGATTTCGACCGGCACCCCGGCGATCTTGAGCGAGACGTTGGCCTCGGGGATGTCCTGCAGGTGCTCGAGGATCAGGCCGTTCAGCGTCTTCGGCCCATCGGTCGGCAAATCCAGGTCCAGGGCGCGGTTCACCTCGCGCACCGGCATGGCGCCGTCCGCGGTCGCGGCGCCGTCCGCGTCCCAGGACAGGGCGGGCGCGGCCGAGGGCAGCGAGGTGGTGAACTTGCCGATGATCTCCTCGATGATGCCCTCGAGCGTCACCAGCCCCATCAGTTCGCCGTACTCGTCCACCACCAGGCCGATGCGTTCGCGCTTGTCCTGGAAATACTGCAGCTGGGCGATCGCCGGCGTGGTGGCGGGCACGAAGTAGGGCTCGTCCAGCACGTCCTCGATCGCCTGCTTGTCGAGCGCGCCGGAGAACAGCATCCCCAGCACCTTGCGCAGGTGCAGCACGCCCGCGACCTCGTCGCTGCCGCCGCGGAACACCGGCAGCTCCCGGTAGTAGCTGGTGGTGAGCTGGCGCGCGATGGTCTCCATGTCGTCATCCAGGCGGATCGCCTCGATCTTCGCGCGCGGCACCATCACGTCGTGCACCGTGATCTCGCCGATGTCGAACAGGTTGAGCAGGATGGCGGCATGCTTCTTGGGCAGGATGTGCGATGACTCGAGCACCAGCGTGCGAATCTCTCCGGGCGACAGGCGGTGCGCCTCCGGATCAGGCCGGATGCGCAGCAGCTTCAGCATCGGCTGCACGAACAGGTTCACCAGCCAGATGCCCGGCGTCAGCAGCCATTGCGCGGGCTTCACCAGCCAGGAGATGGCGAACGCGATGCGTTCCGGGTAGGTGGCGCCGATCACCTTGGGCGTGATCTCCGCGAACACCACGATCAGGAACGAGGCCGCCACGGTGCTCGCCGTGACTGCCCAGCCCAGATGCCCTTCGCCGAACAGCCGGATCGAGATCAGGCTGGAGAGCGTCGCGACGGCGGTATTGACCAGATTGTTGCCGATCAGGACGGCGCCGAGAAACCGGTCGGTGTGCTTGAGCAGCGCCGCCGCGCGTATCGCCCCGCGGTGGCCTTCGGCGACCAGGTGCTTCAGGCGGTAGCGGTTCAGCGCCATCATGCTGGTTTCCGCGATCGAGAAGAAAGCGGAAATCGCGAGCAGCAGGCACAGCGCGCCGATTTCCCAGCTCAGCGGGATCTCGTCCACGCCGGATCAGCCGCGGCCGAGGATGACTTCGAGCACGAAGCGGCTGCCGATGTAGGCGAGGAACAGCAGCACGAAACCGCTGAGCGTCCAGCGCAGCGCGGTGCGGCCGCGCCAACCGTACAGCTGGCGCCCGGCGAGCAGCAGCCCGAAGGTCAGCCACGACAGCACCGCGAACACCGTCTTGTGGTCGAAGCGCATGGCGCGGCCGAACAGCGTTTCGGAGAACGCGAAGCCGGTGGCCAGCGTCAGCGTCAACAGCAGGAACGCGGCGCCGACGAGTTGGAACAGCAGCCGCTCCAGCGTGAGCAGCGGCGGCAGCGCGCCGGTCTGTGCGCCTTCCTTGCGGTGCAGCCGCCGTTCGACGCCCGCCATCAGCAGCGCGTGCAGCAGCGCGATGGTAAAGAGGCTGTAGGCCAGCATCGCGAGCACCAGGTGCAGCCGGAACTCGAACGAGGCGGCGTAGGCGGCGCCGATGCGCCCGGGGAACAGCGCCGGCAGCGGCACGCTAAGCGCGGCAAGCGCCAGCACGGGCGGCTGCAGCGCATCCAGGTCGTACAGGAAACTCTCCAGCCAGTAGAACAGCACCGCCAGCCACAGCATCGCCGAGAGCGCGTAGGCGAAGCCGAAGCGAAGTTCGCTGCGCGCGAACATTTCGGAGTAAAGCAGCGCGCCGTGCACCGCCAGCGGCACGAGGATTGCCGCGCGCTCCCAGCGCCGCAGCCCGGTTGCCGGAGGCAGGGAAGGAGATGAGGCGGAACGCACGCGCCAGCGCGTATTCCAGAAGTGCAACGCGAGGCCGGCGTACAGGGCACTCGCGACGACGTGAATTACAATGTCGGGCACGCTTTGAGTTTATCACCCCATGCTCGATAACCTGACCACGCGGCTCGCGAGGATCGTCAAGACGATCCGCGGCGAAGCGCGCCTCACCGAAGCCAACGTGCAGGAGGCGCTGCGCGAAGTGCGCATCGCGCTGCTGGAGGCCGACGTCGCGCTGCCGGTGGTGAAGCATTTCATTGAGCAGGTGCGCCAAGCCGCGCTCGGCCAGGAGGTGATCGGCAGCCTCTCACCGGGACAGGCGCTGGTCGGCATCGTGCACCGCGAACTCGCGCAGCTGATGGGTGAGGCGAACGCAGGGCTCGAGCTCGCGGTGACGCCGCCGGCGGTGATCCTGATGGCCGGCCTGCAGGGCTCCGGCAAAACCACCACCGTCGGCAAATTGTCGGTATTCCTGAAGCAGCAGAAAAAGAAGGTGCTGGTGGTTTCCTGCGACGTCTACCGTCCCGCGGCGATCGAGCAGTTGAAGACGGTGGCCGCGCAGGCAGGAGTGGATTTTTTCGCTTCTCAGCAGAATGAAAAGCCTGAAGCGATTGCAAAAAGCGCCCTCGAACACGCCCGCACCCATTACTGCGACGTCGTCATCGTCGACACCGCAGGGCGCCTCGCCATCGATGAGCCGATGATGCAGGAGATCGCGGCACTGCACAGGGCGCTGAATCCCGCGGAGACCCTGTTCGTGGTGGACGCGATGCAGGGTCAGGACGCGGTCAACGTGGCGCGCGCGTTCAACGAACGCCTGCCGCTCACCGGGATCGTGCTCACAAAGTTGGATGGCGACTCACGTGGTGGGTCGGCCCTCTCCGTGCGCCATGTCACCGGCAAGCCGATCAAGTTCGTCGGCAGCGGGGAGAAACTCACGGGCCTGGAGCCGTTCCATCCCGAGCGCATGGCCTCGCGCATCCTCGGCATGGGCGACATCCTTTCGCTGGTCGAGGAAGCGCACAAGCGGGTCGACGTCGAGCAGGCGCAGAAGCTCGCCGACAAGGTCCGCAAGGGCAAGGGCTTCGACCTGGAGGACTTCAAGCAGCAGCTGCAGCAGATGAGCAAGATGGGCGGCATGGCATCGCTCATGGACAAGCTGCCGGCGCAGCTCGCGGGCCAGATCAATCCGGCGCAGCTACAGGATACGAAGCACCTGGCGCGCATCGAGGGGATCATCAACTCGATGACGCGCAAGGAGCGCGCCAACCCCGGGATCATCAAGGCCACGCGCAAGCGCCGCATCGCCACCGGCGCGGGCGTGCAGGTGCAGGAGGTGAACCGGCTGCTCAAGCAGTTCGAGCAGATGCAGCAGATGATGAAAATGATGAAGGGCGGCAACCTTCAGCGCATGATGCACAACATGAAGGGCATGCTGCCCGGCATGCGCTGAGGATCGAACGTTGAAAATCACGCACGCCTTGCTTGGGTTTGTTCTGGTGCTCTTCACTTTTGCCGCACAGGCCCAACGCGACCCCGGTCAGATCATCCAGGAACTGCAGCAGCTCGCCTGGCAGCGCGGGCCGGGCGAGGGCGCGATCGGCAGCAAGGCGAAGATCCAGATCCCGAACGGCTTCTCCTTCCTCGACGAGCGCAACACGCGGCGTTTCCTCGAACTGATGGGCAACCCGCCGCGCGACGGCCACTACATGATCGCGCCGGCCAACATCGACTGGTTCGCGGTGTTCTCCTTCGACCCGGTCGGCTACGTCAAGGACGACGAAAAAATCGACGCCGCGGCGCTGCTCGATTCGCTGAAAGAAGGCGACGGTCCCGGCAACGAAGAACGAAAGCGCCTCGGCATGGCGCCGATCTACACCGACGGCTGGCACGTGCCGCCGCATTACGACGCCGGCAGCAAGCGCCTCGAGTGGGGCATGCGGCTGCGCGACGATAAGGGCGGCATCCACGTCAACTACACCAGCCGGCTGCTGGGCAGGAGCGGCGTCATGAGCGCGGTGCTGGTGTCCTCGCCCCAGACGCTGAACGACGACATGAGTGCGTTCAACGGCGCGCTTGCCGGCTACCAGTTCGTTGCCGGCGAGCAGTACGCCGAGTTCAAGCAGGGCGACAAGATCGCCGAGTACGGGCTTGCGGCGCTGGTGGTGGGCGGCGCAGCCGCGGCCGCCGCCAAGGCCGGGTTGTTCAAGTCGCTGGGCAAATTCCTCTGGGTCATCATCGGCGGCGCACTGATGGGCGGATGGGCGCTGTTAAAAAAGTTCTTTGGCCGCAAGAAGGAAGCGAAACCCGGCCCGCCGCCGTCGCCCGGGCAGCAGTGATCCCGGATGCGGCCGTGATCGCGCTGGCCGCCGCGCTGTACCTGTTCGATTGCGTGGTGCTGCTCGAGCGCGGCCAGGCGGTGCTCGAAGCGCGCTGGTCGCGCGTTGCGCTTGGCTTCGGTTCCCGGCACTACCAGATCGGCGGCAGGGCGGTGGCGCTCCTCAATCCATTCACGCCTTTCATTCCGGTGTTCCGGACCTTGCCTTTGTTTTCCGCTCCTGATGCATCGAATCCAAGAGTCTCCAAAGCCGTGCGCGCCGTGACACCCGCATCAGCGCTGAGCCTGCTTCAATTTCTGCTCATCTTTGTCGCCTTGCCGTACTGCCTCTACCGCGCGCCGGGCTGGCCGTTCTTCATCTCGCTCCTGCTCGCTTACCTGAACGCGGTCGCGATGCTGGGTTTCATCTGGTGGCGTTTCGGCAAAGCGGGAATCCCGACGCGTCCGCTCGCCGCGCTCGGCTTCGCCTGGCTCGTCTGCCTGCCGCTCTCGGTCAACGCCCTGCGCAAGGCGGGGCTCGCCTGCAACATTGCGCTGGACGCGCGGCGCGCGATCCGATTCCTTGCCGAAAGCGAACGGCAAAGCGCCCGCGACGAGCTCGCGGCGCAAATCGCCGAAGCCATGCAGGAACTGGAAGAGAGCGATGAGCGCCACCACCGCCTGGCCGAACTCAGGCGCCAACTGACCCCGGAGGCCGGCGATGGACGGGTATGAACTGATTGCGGTGGTTGTTTTCTTCATGGTCGGCTACTGGGCCGTGGACTTTTTCTGGCCGAAGAAAAAGGCCGACGCTGCTCCGCCCGCGCCCGCGCCGATGGCGGGGAATGCAGCGCCTGCCGAAAACGCGCCCTGGCACGAAGTCCTCGGCGTTCCATCCGACGCAACGCTCGAGCAGATCCGCAAGGCCTACGAGGAAAAGAGCGCCGAGTACCACCCCGACCGCGTCGCCGGCATGGGCCCCGAGTTTCGCGAGACTGCCATGCGCCTGACTCGACGCGTCAATGACGCCTTTGACGAGGCCATGCGGTCACGCTGAGTTCCTCACGTTTCGTGGTCAACCGCAGCAAAGGCGCACCGTTACTCCTGATGAGAGGAAACGGTGCGGTTCAAATGGGATCCCGGCAAGGCTGACGATAATTTCCGCAAGCGCGGGGTGTCGTTCAATGAGGCAGAGACAACGTTTCACGATCCTCTGGCGGCAACCTTCGGTGCCATAATTCGCATCATCAATGCCAGGCTAGCGACCGCGCATGAGCGCAAACGCCATGAAACCTAAAGGCAAGGCTGTGTCCGACGAGATGCACGCCGAGTACAACTTCGACTCCACCTCAGTAAACGAAGCGCTTCGGTCCATTTTGAGGACCAAGCGCTCGCGGCGTCCGACCCCGCCCCGCGCTGCCCGCAGGCGGGCTGCTGCTTAGCGCCCAACAAGACGGCGAGTTGCCGGAGGGTTCAGTCGTCAAGGAATACTTGACAACTGCCGCGGATGGAAAAAGCTACAAGACAAGCTTCTACAACCTCAGCGTAATCATTTGTCGCGCGTCCTTGGACAAGGTAGCGTTGGGGATCAATGAACAGCAAGGCGCACTTGCTTGCCAATGCGCGCCAACATGCCAACCAGCGCATCGATCGTGAACTTGTCGACCTTGTGATTTACCATATCTGATACTCGAGGACGCGTTACGTGAAGTACTTCCGCCGCCACAGCTTGCGTGACGCGTGCTTCACTCATCCATCCGGCGATCTCGTCCATTAGCTGCCGTTTCAGCCGAATCGATTCATCGATTTGTGCATCGGCCTGTGCAAGCAGCCGTTTCGCCTCTTGCGGGGAAAAACCCAAATCAAGAAACACGTTCCCGCCGGCCTTGGTGCGGTGGCGCGATTTCGTATCAATCGTCATTTTGATGCCTTTCTCTCACGAGCAACTGCCCGATAGCGGATCCTGGCAATCTCCACGTCGCTTTTGGCGGTTTTTCGGCCCTTCTTCTGGAAGCTATGCAGCACGTAAATTGCCTCCTCGAATTTAGCGACGTACATCACCCTGAACCACCCGTCGGCGCAGTTGATGCGGATCTCGTTGACTCCGGGTCCTACCTCGGTAAACGGCCGCCAATCATCCGCAGGTTCGCCTCGTTGCACCTTGCGCAATTCCTGGCCTGCCAGTTTCCGCGCCGTTTCAGGAAACTCCCGCAAGTCATCGAGCGACGACCCGCGCCAGTCAATGAGCTTGTCCATCTACGCGTGTAGTGTATCAAATTTTATACAATACAGCAAGCGCCATTCTCCCCGCGCGCTGATGAAGTGGTCGACTAACAGTGGGATACTCGTCGGCGGGCCGTCTGCTGGTCGTGTCGCACACCGAGTTCGGTGCCATAATTCGCATCATCAATGCCAGACTAGCAACCGCGCATGAGCGCAAACGCCATGAAACCTAAAGGCAAGGCTGTGTCCGACGAGATGCGCGCCGAGTACAACTTCGACTACGCGAAGGGCGTCAGGGGCAAGTACTACAAGCGGATCATGGCCGAGGGTACCAACGTCGTATTGCTGGATCGGGATGTGGCAAAAGCCTTCCCCGACTCCATCGCCGTAAACGAAGCGCTCCGGTCCATTTTGAGGACCAAGCGCTCGCGGCGTCCGACCCCGCCCCGCGCTGCCC
>JBBPIU010000060.1:0-19651 GCA_038040245.1 Pseudomonadota bacterium
CGCAGATGATCGCGCGCCGCTCGGGGCGCATCGTCAACCTCGCGTCGATCGCCTCGTGGCAGCCGCATCCCGATCTCTGGTACGGCGTCACCAAGGCCGGGATCGCCAGCATGACAAAGAGCTTCGCGCTGTACCTCGGCAAGCACGGCATCCAGGTGAACGCGGTGGCGCCGGGACCGGTCGACACCGAGCTCCTCAGGAGCGTGGTCGACCCCGCCCGCCGCGAGGCGCTGTTGCAGCAGGTCTATACTGGGCGCGTCGGCAGTCCCGAAGAGATTGCCACGGCGATCTTGTGGCTTTGCACGGCGAGCCCTGCGATCGTGAACGGCTCGATCCTCGATATCAACGACGGTACCTATCCGAGGTAGTACGGCGGCTCTCGCCGGCCAGGAAGGATTTCCCCAGATGACGCTCGCGACCCTGCTGAACTCGGCGACGCCATGGCTGATGCTGATCGCCCTGGCCGTCACGGGCGGGCTGCTGCGGGCCCGCCCCGACGAGCGCGCCGTATTCCTCAACACCCTGTGGCTCTTTCTGCTCTGTGTCCTCGGCCAGGGCGTCGCCGTGCTGCTCGAGGCGCTGGACTTCACGGGCGGTGCAGCGACGGTCTATCTCATCTTCCGCATCGGCGCCGCCATTGCCTTCATCCGCCTCGCGGGATTCGGCGTCTTCCGGCTGCTGCTGCCGCTCACCGGCCGCCGGCCGCCGCGCATCGTCGAGGACCTCGCGATCATGGTGGTGTACGTGATCTACGGCCTCGCGCAGCTGCGCCTGGCCGGGCTCGACCTTTCGAGCATCGTCACCACCTCGGCAATCCTCACGGCCGTGGTTGCGTTCGCGATGCAGGACACGCTCGGCAACGTCCTCGCCGGACTCGCCATCCAGCTCGACAACTCGGTCCAGGTGGGCGACTGGATCAGGGTGGACGACCTGAGCGGCCGCGTCTGCGACATCCGCTGGCGCTCGACGCTGATCGAGACGCGCAACTGGGAAACGGTGGTCATCCCCAACAGCATGCTGATGAAATCCCGCGTCGCCATCCTGGGCCGCCGCCAGGGCGCGCCGCTGCAATGGCGCAGGATCCTCAACTTCATGGTCGACCCGGGCGTTCCACCCACGCGCGTCATCGCCGTCGTGAACGAAGAGATGCGCGAGGTGGCGGTCGGCAACGTCGCGCGCAATCCGCTGCCGAGCTCGGTGCTGTACGGCTTCGAGCAGGGCAACCTGCGCTACCAGCTGCGCTATTTCCTCACCGATCTGCTCGAGGACGACCTCACCGACTCCATGGTCCGGGTGCATCTCTTCGCATCGCTGCAGAGGGCAGGAATCCGTATCGCCGAGGCGCAGCACACCATCCATGCGGTGACGCGCGACGAGGCGCATGCCGAATCGGTGCGCAAACGCGAGATGACGCGCCGCCTCGAAATGCTGCGCGGCGTCGACCTCCTGTCGGCGCTCTCCGAGGCCGAGATTACCGAACTCGCGGAGCGGCTCGAGTACGCGCCGTTTGCGCGCGACGACATTATCACCAAGCAGGGCAATCCCGCGCACTGGCTGTACATCGTGGCGTTCGGCGAAGCCGAAGTGCGGTACCAGCCCGACGGCGGCTCGCCGCGGCCCATTGGAACCGTGCGCGCGGGCCAGTTCTTCGGCGAAATGGCGCTGCTCACCGGAGATGCGCGGGCGGCGACCGTCGTCGCCAAAACCGACGTCGAGTGCTACCGGCTCGACCGGACGTCGTTCCAGACGCTGCTGCTGGCCCGCCCCGAGATCGCGGAGGAGATGAGCCGCGTGGTGGGGTCCCGCCGGGGCGATCTGGAGCGGGCGCGCGACGCATTCGCCGTTCCCGCCGGCACCGGCGCCGAGGCGCCGCCGGACCTGCTGAACCGGATCAGGAGATTTTTCGGGCTCAGAACCTGAGACTCGGAACCTCTTGCCCCGAGTACGTGAACGGGACTACGCTGGACGTGAACAACGGTTCGTATCCCAGGTAGGAGGGTTTTCATGTTTCGAATTGCATTTCTTGCCCTGTTTCTGGCAACCAGCGCCGTTGCCCAGGACTGGCCGTCAAAACAGATCCACCTCGTGGTGCCATTCTCGGCGGGCGGATTTGCCGACAGTTCGGCGCGCGCGATCAGCGAGCGGCTGAGCGCCCGCCTCGGCCAGCCCGTGGTGATCGAGAACCGGGTCGGCGCCGGCGGCAATATCGGAGCGGAGGCCGTGGCGAAGGCGGCTCCGGACGGCCACACGCTGCTGCTCGGCTTCGACGGCGCCATGGTGATCAATCCGCATGTTTACGCGCGGATGCCTGTCGACACCTTGCGCGACTTCGCGCCGGTAACCAAGCTCGGCGATGCGGCGGTGATCGTCGTTGCGCACCCTTCGGTTCAGGCCAAGGACCTGCGCGAGCTGATCGCGCTCGCCAAGGCGAAGCCGGGCGTGTTTTCCTACGGCACCTCGGGCACCGGCGGCACGCCGCACCTGGTCGGGGAAATGGTCAACCAGCGCGCGGGCACCGACTTCCTTCACATCCCGTACAAGGGCGGCAGCCAGGCGGTCGCCGACGCCGTCGGCGGCCAGATTCCGCTGGTTTTCACGGCGATCGCCAGCGCCCACCAGTTCCTCAGGAGCGGCAAGCTGAAGGCGCTGGGCATCACCAGCACGGCGCGCGCTCCGTCGATGCCCGAGGTGCCCACCTTCATCGAGAGCGGGCTGGCCAATTTCGTCGTCAATTCCTGGATCGGTGTCTTCGCCCCCGCGAAGACGCCGCGGCCGATCGTGCAGCGGCTGCAGCGCGAGATCGCCGCAGTGCTCAAGGAACCCGCCGTAAGGGAACGCTTTGCCGTGCTCGGCATCGAGCCGGTCGGCAATTCGCCCGAGGAGTACGAGGCCCAGGTGCGCGCCGATTTCGCGCTCTGGGAAGGGGTCGTGAAGAAAGCGAAAATCCGGATCGAATGATGGCTCCGAACCTCAAGGCCCTGCTCGCCGCCGGCGATTTCATCGTCGCGCCCGGGGTGTTCGAGATGCTGTCGGCGAAAATCGCCGACGGCCTGGGCTTCAAGGCGCTGTACATGACCGGCTACGGCATCTCGGCCTCGCACCTCGGCCTGGCGGACGCGGGCCTGGTGACTTACCGCGACATGGTGGAGCGCGCGCGCACCATCGCCCAGGGAACCAGAACGCCGCTGATCGCCGATGCCGACACCGGCTTCGGTGGCCTGCTGAACGTGCGCGAAACGGTGCGCGGCTACGAAGCCGCGGGCGTGCAGGCGATCCAGATCGAGGACCAGGAAATTCCCAAGAAGTGCGGCCACACCCCGAACCGGCGCGTGGTGCCACTGGAAGATGCGGTGAAGCGCATCGAGGTCGCGGTCGAGTCGCGCCGCAGCCCGGATTTCCTCATCATCGCGCGCACCGATGCGCGCACCGGGCTCGGCATGGACGAAGCGATCCGCCGCGCCAAGGCCTTCGCCAAAGCCGGCGCCGACATCCTGTTCGTCGAGGCGCCGGAGTCGGAGGAAGAGTTCAAGCGCGTCGGCGGCGAGCTTGCCGGCAGCGCGAAGCTGCTCGCCAACATGGTGCCGACGGGAAAATCGCCGGTGGTGGCCGCGGAAAAGCTCCAGGCTTTCGGGTTTTCGATCGCGATCTATCCGAGCGCGGGCATGGGACCGGTCTGTTCTGCGCTTCATTCTTCTTTTGAATTTCTTTTGAAGAACGGAAGCACCGAAAGCTCCCCGGTGCCCGCCTACGACATGAAACAGCTGCACCAACTTGTCGGCTTCCCGGAGGTCTGGGAATTCGAGCGCAAACACGTGGAGACGAAATGACCGCAAAGACCATGTTCGACAAAATCTGGGACCAGCACGTGGTCGAGGACCTGGGCGACGGCGTGCAGCTGCTGCACGTCGACCGCCACCTGATGCACGAGCTCTCCGGCCACCGCGGCCAGCTGGAACTGAACAAGCGCGGCATCGGGATGCGCAACCCCGAGCTCACCATCGGCTCGATGGACCACGTGGTCTCGACCGCGCCGGGCGCCAAGGGCGGCAACGCGCCCTGGGCCGATAACATGATCGAAATCTTCCGCAGCGAGAGCAGGCAAGCGGGCGTGAAGGTCTACGACATCGGCCAGGACGGCCAGGGCATCGTGCACGTGGTGGGGCCGGAGCTCGGCTTCACGCTGCCGGGCGTGACGCTGCTGTGCGGCGACAGCCACACCTGCACCCACGGCGCGCTGGGCGCGCTCGCCTGGGGCATCGGCACCAGCGAGCTCACGCACGTGCTCGCCACGCAGACCATCGTGCAGCAGAGGCCGAAAACCATGCGCGCGCGCTTCGAGGGCAAACCGGGACGCGCAATCACCGCCAAAGACATGATCCTCGCGCTGATCGGCAAGATCGGCACCGCAGGCGGCGTCGGCTACGCGGTGGAATACGCGGGCGAGGCGATCCGCGGTCTCGAGATGGAAGGACGCCTGACGGTGTGCAACCTGTCGATCGAACTGGGCGCCAAGGTCGGCATGATCGCGCCCGACCAGAAAACCTACGATTACCTCAAAGGCCGGCGCCACGCACCCTCGGGCGCGCTGTGGACGCAGGCGGTCGAGCACTGGAAGACGCTGCCGAGCGATGCCGGCGCGAAGTTCGACATCGAGCACAGTATCGACTGCGCCATGCTCGCGCCGCAGATCACCTGGGGCACCAGCCCGGAGGACGTGATCGGCGTCGACGGCACGATCCCCGGCGACAAGCCCGAGGCGCTTGCCTACATGGGCCTGACCTCCGGCAGGCCGATCGCCGGCACGAAAATCGACCGGGTATTCATCGGTTCCTGCACCAACTCCCGGCTACCCGACCTGCGCGCCGCCGCCGAGATCGTGCGCGGGCGCAAGGCGGCGCAGCACGTGAAAGCGTGGGTGGTGCCCGGCTCCTGGCGCATCAAGCAGGACGCCGAGGCCGAGGGCCTGCACCAGGTGTTCCTCGACGCCGGCTTCGAATGGCGCGAAGCAGGCTGCTCGATGTGCGTGGGCGCGAACGGCGAACTGGTCGAGCCGCTCGCGCGCTGCGTTTCGACCTCGAACCGCAATTTCGTCGGCCGCCAGGGCCCGCAGGCGCGCACGCACCTCGCCAGCCCCGCGATGGCCGCCGCCGCCGCGATCGCGGGAGAAATTGTGGATGTACGATTGTTCTCGCACTGAGTATTTTTTCTTGAATCGAAAACCAAAAACTTGAACAAATTCACAATCCTCACCGCCGTCGCGGCGCCGTACCTGAAAAAGAACGTCGACACCGACTTCATCATCCGCGTGGAGCGCTGCACCGGCACCCCCAGGGAGCAACTCGGCAACTACGCCTTCGAAATGGCGCGCTTCCTGCCCGGCGGCGCCGAGAACCCGGAGTTCGTGCTGAACCAGCCGCGCTACCGCAACGCGAAGATCATGCTGTGCGGCGAATTCTTCGGCACCGGCAGCTCGCGCGAAATGGCGGTCTGGGCGATCGCCGGCATGGGCGTGCGCTGCCTGATCGCGCCCTCCTACGGCCAGATTTTCTTCAGCAACTGCTTCCAGAACGGCATGCTGCCGATCACCCTGCCCGCGACAACCGTGGATGCGCTGGCAAAGGAAGCCGCATCGCCGGACGCGAAGCCCTTCACGGTGGATCTGGAGCAGCAGACCATCAACGGCACGGTGCGCTTCGAAATCGCGCCGCGCCACAGGAAAATGCTGCTCGAAGGCCTGGATGAGATCGGCCTGACGCTCGCGCTGGAACCGAAAATCGCCGCCTTCCAGGCCGCCGACCGCGCGCGCCGGCCGTGGATTTACCCGTGAATTGACGTAGCCATGAAGCGCCGTGCTTTCGTCGCTTTCGGTGGTACGGTGCTTGCCGCCCCGCGTGCGCTTCTCGCGCAACCTGCCAAGCGCGTGTACCGGATCGCAACCCTCGACGCCGCCGTGGAAAGCGCGCGCCTTCAATCGTGGCAGCGCTTTCGCAAGCGCCTCGGGGAATTTGGACTCCTCGAAGGCAAGAATGTCATCTACGAGGCCCGCTACGCCCGCGGCGACAGCAAGAGGCTGCCTTCACTCGCCGCCGAACTGGTGGCGCTCAAGCCCGACATTATCGTGACCGCGAGCACGCCTGCGGCGAGCGCCGCGATGAAGGCGACCTCGAGCATCCCTGTCGTCTTCATCGGCTCCGGGGATCCGGTTGGCGCAGGGCTGGTCGGGAGCCTTGCCCGTCCCGGCGGCAATGCGACCGGAACCTCGGTCCTGAGTACCGAGATCGCCGGAAAACTGCTCGAGTTGCTGTGCGAGCTGTCTCCTGGCGCGACGCAGTTCGCCTACCTGGCCGACGCATCGAACAAGGCATCGGTGCTGGCGTTCCGCCGGCTCCAGGCGCACGCGCGCTCCCTGGGTGTGGCGATCCAGATGCTCGATGGCCGACGGCGGACCGCCCTTGAACGCTCGTTCGGGACGATCAAGCGCGACGGCATCCAGGGCCTCATCGTCGGCACAACTGCCCTGCTACTCGAGCATCGCGATCCGATCGTGCAGTTCGCGGCGCGCGAGAAGCTGCCGGCGGTATACGGGCGGCGCGAGTATGTGACCGCAGGGGGACTTCTCTCCTATGGCGGCGACAACCAGTTCGCGTACGTGCGCGGCGCGGAATACGTGAACCGGATTCTGCACGGTGCCAAGCCCGCGGAACTGCCCGTCGAGCAGACAAGCGGCGTGCGCATGGTGCTCAACCTGAAGACCGCCCGCGCGCTCGGCATCGTGGTCCCGGCGTCGGTGCGACTGCTCACCGACGAGGTGATCGAGTAAGGATCGCGAAGGCCCCGATGCAGTTGCCGCTCGAAGACGTCAAGGTGCTGGATCTCAGCCACGCGCTCGCGGGGCCGTTCTGCTCCACCATGCTGGCCGACTACGGGGCTCAAGTGATCAAGATCGAGCCACCCGGAGCGGGCGACATCGCGCGCGTCTGGGGCTCGCCGATGCCTGGCGGCGAGACCGCCTATTTCGTGAGCCTGCACCGTAACAAGAAAGGGATCGTGGTCGATCTCAAGCACCCGCAGGGCAAGGAGCTGTTCCTGCGCATGGTCGAGCGCTGCGACGTGGTGCTGGAGAACTACCGCGTCGGCGCGCTGGCGCGGCTCGGGCTGGATTACGAAGCCGCGCGGCTTCGCAACCCCGGCATCATCTACTGCTCGATTTCCGGATTCGGCCAGGACGGGCCCTACCGCGAGCGCGCCGCGCTCGACCTGATCCTGCAGGCCGAAAGCGGCATGATCAGCGTCACCGGGGAACCCGGCTCCAGCGGCGCGCGCGCCGGCGTCTCGATCGCCGACCTGACCGCCGGCATGAACGCGGCCTTCGGCATCATGCTAGCGCTGCGGGTTAAGGAACGCACCGGGCGCGGGCAATCCATCGACGTCTCGATGATGGAAGGCCAGCTCGCGCTGCTTGGCACGATGCTCGGCAGCTTCCTCGCGAGCGGCGAGGTCCCCGCGCCGATGGGCACCGCGTACAAGGCCCTGCTGCCCTACCAGACCTTCCGCACCCGGACGCGCGACCTCGCGCTCGCGGTCGGCAGCGAGAAACTGTGGAAGATTTTCTGCCCGCTGATCGGCTGCCCCGAGCTCGCCGCCGACCCGCGCTACCGCAGCAACGGCGCGCGGGACGCGAACCGCGCCAGCCTGGTGGCGAAGCTGCAGGAGGTGTTCCTCACCCGAAGCTACGAGGAATGGGAAGCGTTGCTGGTCGCCAATGGAATCCCGGTCGGCACCGTCAACACGCTTGCCGAGGTCGTCAAACACCCGCAGGTCCTGGCACGATGCTCGCTGGTCGAGATGGACCATCCGAGCGTGGGCAAGGTGCCGGTGGTGGGCGTCCCGGTGCGCCTCTCGGCAACGCCGGGCTCGGTGCGCACGCCTTCGCCGACGCTCGGCCAGCATACGGACGAAGTGCTGCGGGACTTGCTGGGTCTGGGCAAACCGGAAATCGACGCGCTGCGCGCGGCGGGCGTCATCAGTGGCGCACCGCGCGCGCCGGGCGGCGCCGCTACCTGACCCGGTAGATCTCCTCCGGGAAGTTGCCGCGCGAGACTTCCAGGCTGGCGCGCTTTTTTTCCAGCTGCGCGGTGAGCAGCGCGCGCTCGGCGCCCTTCTCCCAGCGCATCTTGAACACCTTGCGGTCTTCCTTGTCGCGGCGCGCGATGACCTCGGTCGCCTCGGCGAGCGGCGCGCCCCAGCGCGACTTGAGGTGCGATTTCACGCGCTCCAGCTCCTTGGTGTCGAAGCGCAGGTCGTAGGCCTGGACCACGTCCGCCTTAAGGAACACCGTGATCCGCGTCTCGACGCCGCCGACCGAGACCCGGGCGTCGTCGCAGCGCCGGTCCGCGGCATCGGATTTCCACTCCAGCGCCTTGCAGTGCGCGCTCGGCATGGCTTTTTTTACCTCGATCTCCCTGCCGCCGAGCTTGATGCCGTTGACGTCGTAGGCGAACGCGGCAAGCGGCAGGAACGCCAGGACAAAGAAAAAGGGGGTCAGAGCAACATTTCCGCAAGCATCTGCGTCTTCCTTGAGGTCGTTCGGAAATGTTGCTCTGACCCCCTTTTTCTTCATATCAGACCAGGCCGACCTTCTGCTCCGGCATCAGGGACACGAGGCGCGCGCCGAGCATCGCCAGCCGCTCGGCCATCACCGAGAGGAAGGCTTCGGAGAAGCGCGCGCGGCAGGAATCCGAGAAGCCGTCGACGTGCTGGACCCGCAGGCCGAGCACCCAGCTGGTCTCCACCGCGGTGACGGTGGCGCTGCGCGGCGCCGAACTGCGGCGCGCGTAGACCATTTCGCCGACGCACTCGCCGGGGCTCACCGCATTGAGCAGCTTGCCGCGCTGCGTCACCTTGAGCAGGCCGGCGGCCAGCACATAAATTTGGTCGTCCTCGACGCCTTCGCGGATCAGCTCGGCGCCGGCGGGGAACTTCCGGCAGCGGCACCTGCGCACCACCTCCCAGAGTTCGGTGTCGGAAAAGCGCCGGAAGAACGCCAGGCGCCGCATGGCGCTGAACTCCTCGGCGTCCGAGAGGCTCGACATGGTGGCGTCCTCCTCCGCCAGCATCGGCTCGAGCGTCGCGGCGAATTCGTTCCAGCTCTCGAAGCGCTCGTCGCGGGACTTGCCGAGCGCGCGCAGCACGATGTCGTCCAGCGCCGGCGCGATGCCGGGCGTCACCGCCGAGGGCGGCGGCGGCTCCTTGGAGAGGATCTCGTCCATCAGCTCCCAGGCGGTCGAACCGCCGAACGGCCGGGCGCCGGTGAGCATGTGGTACATGACGCCGCCCAGGGAAAACATGTCGGAGCGAAAATCAATTTCTTCGCCGCCGCGGATCTGCTCGGGCGACATGTAGGCCGGCGAGCCGACGCCCGCAACCTGCGTGGTGTCCGAGCGCGCGAGCTGTGCGGCGCCGAAGTCCGCCACCTTGATGTCGAAGTCGGGCCGCAGCATGATGTTCGCGGGCTTGATGTCGCGGTGCACGACGCCGACAGAGTTGGCGTACTCGAGCGCCTTGCAGCACTTGTAGGCGATCTGCGAGGTGCGCGACGCCGGCAGCAGACCGGAGGGGTTGCAGTGCGGCTGCAGCGAGGTGCCCTCGACCAACTCCATCACCAGGTAGAGCAGATCCTTGCCGTCCTTTTTCTCCACGCCGGCGTCGAAGATGCTGACGATGTGCGGGTGGCGCAGCTTGCCGGCGAGCGACGCTTCGTTCTGGAAAAACTTGAGCGCCCGCCGCGCCTCTTCGGGGTCGTTCGGCATCGCATCGAGCACCTTGATGGCGACCTCGCGGCCAGCGAAGGCATCGGTGGCGAGGTAAACGGATCCGGTCGCGCCCTTGCCGAGCAGCTTCTGGACCGCGTATTTGCCGATGTGCGCGTGCATGAGGAGCGCATCCTAACCCAAGCGGCGGGGCTAGAATCCGGTACCAGCCATGCGAGCCGCCGCCTCACCTTTTTTTGCACTTGTCCTGGCGCTGGGCCTTTGCGCCTGCGCCGAAATGCGCTGGCAGAAGGCCGGCGGGGACGACGCCGCGCTGGCGCAGGACCTGGCGGCCTGCCGCAAGCAGGCGCAGCAGAAGTTCGGCGGGGCCGGTGGCCTCGGGCCGCCCACTGCAACCGACCCCCGCTTCGGTGCTCCCTTCGGCCCCAGCCAGGCCGACCTGCGGATGCAGGAAAGCCAGGCGCTCGGCATGTGCATGCGCAGCAAGGGCTACGCTCTGGTCAGTCCTTGATCTCGTGGCTGGCCGGCCGCGCGCGCAGGCGCAGTTCGGTCAGTTCGGCGCGCTCGCGCGGCGCATTGCGCAAGGCCTGGTCCTTGCCCGACAGATACTGCGGCGGCCAGAACTGTCCCGCGTGCTGGTACCAGGCCGAGGCCTGCAGCGTCAGGTAGGGATTTGCCAGGTGCGGCCGGCCTAACGCCACCAAGTCCGCCTTGCCGGAAGCCAGCAAGGTGTTCACCTGGTCCGCGCTGGTCACCGCGCCCACGGTCATGGTGGCGATGCCGACCTCATTCCTCACCCAGTCCGAGTACGGCGCCTGGAACATGCGGCCGTAGACCGGCCGCTGCTGCGGCACCGTCTGGCCGGTGGAGCAGTCGATCAGGTCGCAGCCGGCCTCCTTCAGCAGGCGCGTCAGCGCCATCAGGTCCTCGCCCGAGAGCCCGCCCGGCGCCCAATCGGTGGCGGAGATGCGCACCGACATGGGTTTGTGCTGCGGCCAAGCGGCTCGGCACGCACGGAACACCTCCAGCGGGAA
Source organism: Pseudomonadota bacterium (assembly GCA_038040245.1). Classification (GTDB taxonomy): domain Bacteria; phylum Pseudomonadota; class Gammaproteobacteria; order Burkholderiales; family SG8-39; genus RBG-16-66-20. Next base: position 10,805 of record JBBPIU010000060.1, read on the forward strand.
GCGCATGCGGTTCTCGATGGAGCCGCCGTATCCGTCGGTGCGCTTGTTGGTGAGCGGCGATATGAAGCTCGCGAGCAGATAGCCGTGCGCCATGTGGACTTCCAGCATGTCAAATCCTGATTCATGCGCGAGATGGGTTGATCTTATAAATTGAAGAATGATTTCCTCCATCCCGGAACGCGCGAGTTCTTTTGGTACCTGCGAAACGCCTTCGTCGTACGGAATGGGCGAAGCGGAAACGACAGGCCAGTTTCCGGCGTCCAGAGGATGGTCCATGCGCTGCCAGCCGAGCTGCGTCGAGCCCTTGCGGCCCGAGTGGCCGATCTGCAGGCAGAGTTTCGCCTTCGAGTTGGCGTGGCAGAAGTCCGTGATGCGCCGGAACGCATCGCGCTGGGTCTCGTTCCACAGTCCGGTGCAGCCGGGCGTGATGCGGCCTTCGGGCGAAATGCAGGTCATCTCGACGAACACCATGCCCGCGCCGCCGATGGCGCGCGAGCCCAGGTGCACCAGGTGCCAGTCGGTGGGCACGCCCTCGAGCGCCGAGTACTGGTCCATCGCCGGCACCACGACGCGGTTCTCCACCACCATGTCGCGCAGCCTGAACGGCGTGAACATCGGCACGGGCGGATTGGCGAGGTCGACGTCGAACCCTTGATCTTTTGTTTTTTTTGCAAACCAGACCCTGACTTCCCGCACGAACTCCGGATCGCGCAGCTCCAGGTTCTCCCAGGTGATCTGCTTGGAGCGCGACATGACGCCGAACGCGAACTGCAGCGGATCCATGTCCCAGTAGCGCCGCATGTGCTCGAACCAGGCGAGCGAGACGTTGGCCGCGTGCTGGGTTTTTTCCACTTCTTCGCGACGATCGGTGTTGTAGATGTTCAGTGCTTTTTCTACAGAAGTTTCTTTTTTAATGGATTCAAAAAGAGCAATCGCATCCTCCATCGCCAGCTTGGTGCCCGAGCCGATTGAAAAATGCGCCGTAGCCTTGGCATCCCCGACCAGCACTGCATTGCCCTTCACCCAGGTCTTGTTGGTGATGGTGGGGAAGTTGCGCCAGACGGCGCGGTTGGCGATCAGCTTGTGGCCGTCCAGCTCCCCGGCGAACACGCGCTCGACGGTCTCCAGCATCGCCGCCTCGTCCTTCGCGTCGAAGCCGAAGTTCTTCCAGGTGCCTTCGTCGGTCTCGATCACCCAGGTGCTCTGGCCTTGCTCGTACTGGTAGCAGTGGGCGAGGATGATGCCCTCCGGCGTCTCGCGGAAAAAATACTTGAACGCATCGAGGGGCTTGCTGGAGCCCAGCCAGGTGAATTTGTTCGGCCGCAGGTCGACGCTCGGCTGGAAGTGGTCCCTGTTTTTCTCTCTTTGCTTTGAATTTATTCCGTCCGCAATGACCACCAGATCCGAATCGGAAAATTCACTCAAGTCTTCCACCTCTGCCTGAAAGCGCAGCTTGACGCCCAGTTCGCGGCAGCGGTCGTGCAGGATGTGCAGCAGGGCCACGCGCGAGCAGCCGCAGAAGCCGTTGCCGCCCGAGCGCATGGTGCGCCCCTTGTAGACCACGTCCACGTCGCCCCAGTAGGCGAAGCGGCGCCGGATCATCTCGTAGGAGGGTACGTCATAGGCCTTGAAGGTATCGAGCGTCTGGTCGGAGAACACCACGCCGAAGCCGAAGGTGTCGTCCGGCCGGTTGCGCTCGTAGAGCGTGATGTCCCAGCGCGGCCAGGCCTTCTGCGCCAGCAGCGCGAAGTACAGGCCACCGGGGCCGCCGCCGATGATCGACACCTTCATGGCAATTCCTTTTTCTAAGGTTGCTGCCTGCCCGGGAACGAAAAACTAGTCAGGAATAACAGCGGTCGTTTCAATCTCCAGCTTTGCATCGTCTTCCATTAAGCCGCCCACCTGCACCACCGCCATCGTCGGGTAGTGCTTGCCGATCAGTTCGCGGTAGGCGGCGCCGACTTCCTTGACCGCACCTAGGTATTCCTTCTTGTCGGTCACATACCAGGTCATGCGCACGATGTGCTCCGGCCGGCCGCCGGCTTCGGCGAGGACGGCCAGGGTGTTTTTCAGGGTCTGGCGGAACTGGCCGGCAAAGGTTTTTTCCTCAAAAACGCCTTTTGAATTGAAAGCAACCTGCCCGGAAATGAAAACGGTCGTTCCGCCTTTTACGGCAATCCCGTTGGAATACCCCTTCGGCAGCGCCCAACCGGGCGGTTGCAGGATCTGGATCATGGCGCATTTCTCCCTTCGTTCCTCAGCTTGAAGCGCTGCAGCTTTCCGGTCTCGGTGCGCGGCAACGCCGCCACGAACTCGATCCGGCGCGGGTACTTGTAAGGGGCGATCGAGCGCTTGACGTGCTCTTGAAGGTCTTTTTTCAGGTCTTCATTTCCTTCAAAACCCGGCCTGAGCACCACGATCGCCTTCACGATCATGCCGCGCTCGTCGTCGGGCACGCCGACCACGCCGCACTCGGCGACCGCCGGATGCGACAGCAACGCCCCTTCCACTTCGGGCCCGGCGATGTTGTAGCCGGCCGAGATGATCATGTCGTCGGTGCGCGCCTGGTAGATGAAGTAGCCATCCAGGTCCATCACGTAGGCGTCGCCCGTGACGTTCCAGCCGTTCTGCACATAAATTTTCTGGCGCTCGTCGGCGAGGTAGCGGCAGCCGGTCGGCCCCTTGAGCGCGAGGCGCCCGATCTGGCCGGGCGCGCAGCGCTCGCCGTTCTCATCCAGCACCGCCGCGGTGTAGCCGGGAATCGCGTGCCCGGTGGCGCCGCGCTTCACGTGTTCCGGCGCGTGCGAGATGAAGATATGGATCATCTCGGTGGCGCCGATGCCGTCGATGATCTCGATGCCGCTCGCCTGCTTGAAGAGCTGGCGCGTCGCGTCGGGCAGCGCTTCGCCGGCCGAGACGCATTTCCTGAGCGAGGTCACGTCGTAGTTCTTCCACAGGCCGGCCAGCGCGCGGTACATGGTCGGCGCGGTGAAGAGGATGGTCGCCTTGAATTTCTGGATCGACTCCAGCAGCGTCTCCGGCGTGAATTTCTCCACCAGCGCGGTGCTCGCGCCGAAGCGCAGCGGAAAGCACAGCAGGCCGCCCAGGCCGAAAGTGAAGGCGAGCGGCGGCGAGCCGATGAAGATGTCGTCCTGCGCCGGCTTCAGGCAGGAGCGCGGGAAGCAGTCGCACATCGCGATCACGTCGCGATGGAAATGCATCGTCCCCTTGGGCTTGCCAGTGGTGCCGGAAGTGAATGCGATCAGCGCCACGTCTTCGGCGGAGGTGTCGATGTTTTTAAATGCCGTGGATTGTTTTTTACTTAACGAATCAAGCGAATTCTCTTCATCTGAATACCAGAAACAAACCCTTTTCAATGAAGCACAATTCGGCAGGGCAAGATTCAATTCCGCTGCCAGCCGCTGGTCGCAAAGCGCGTGCGTGATCTCGGCCTTGTTGACGATCTCGGTGAGTTCCTTGGCGCGCAGCAACGGCATGGTGCCGACGCAGATGCCGCCCGTCTTGAACACCGCGAACCAGCAGGCCGCCATCATCGGGTTGTTGGGGCCGTGCAGCAGCACGCGGTTGCCGGGCTTGAGGCCCATGTGGCTCACCAGGACGTTGGCGATCCGGTTCGCCTGCGCGAGCAGCTGCGCATAGCTGCACTTGCCGTCGGGCGCATGGATCGCGATGCGCTCGCCGTGGCCCGAGCGGACCATGTCGTCGAGCAGCAGCGTGGCGCAGTTCATGCGCTCCGGGTACTGCAGCTCGGGCAGGTCGAAGTGGAACTCCGGCCACTGGTCCACGGGCGGCAGGTTGTCGCGCGCGAAAGTGTCCATATGGGCGCTCTTCGCGGTCATTTCAGCAGCTCGCGCGCGATGATGACCTTCTGCACCTCGGTCGCGCCCTCGTAGATGCGCAGCGCGCGCACTTCGCGGTACAGGCGCTCCACCGGATGGCCGCTCTTGACCCCGAGGCCGCCGAAAATCTGCACCGCGGCATCGACCACCGACTGCGCCATCTCGGTCGCGTGCATCTTGGCCATGGCTGCTTCCCGGGTTACCGGAATTTGTTTTATATCTTTCAACCAACCAGATCTGTACGTAAGAAGTGCTGCGCTCTCGATGCCCGTCGCCATGTCGGCGAGCTTCGACTGCGTCATCTGCAGGTCGGCGAGCCGTTGGCCGAACATCCTGCGATCCTTCGCCCGCGCCAGCGCCTCGTCCAGCGCGCGACGCGCGAAGCCCAGCGCCGCGCCGGCGACCGTGGTGCGGAATAGATCCAGGTTGCGCATCGCCAGCTTGAAACCTTCGCCGGGTTTGCCCAGGAGATTTTTTTCAGAAACCCGGCAGGAAGAGAACCGCAAGGTCGCCATCGGGTGGGGCGCAATGATGTCGATGCGTTCGGAGCTGTCAAGACCTTTCGCATCCGCCTCGATCACGAATGCCGATATTCCTTTCGTTCCCAATCCCTCTTCCGTACGGGCGAAGACGACATAGAAATCGGCGATGCCGCCGTTCGAAATCCAGGTCTTCACGCCATCGATAACCCAGTCATTCCCATCTTTTCGTGCAGCACAGGACAGGGCCGCGACATCCGAACCCGCCTCGGGCTCGGAGAGCGCGAACGCCGCGATCACCTCGCCCTTCGCGACGCGCGGCAGCCAGGCCTGCTTCTGCGCCTCGCTGCCGGCGAGCACGATCGGCCCGCTGCCCAGCCCCTGCATCACGAACGCGAAGTCGGCCAGGCCGTGGTGGTAGGCGAACACTTCGCGCAGCAGGGCGATGGAGCGCACGTCCGGCGTGGCCGAAACGCAGTGCTTCAGGAAGCCGGCTTTGCCGAGCTCAGCGACCAGATGCTTGCAGGTTGAATCTGTATCCTTTTCTTTTAATTTAGAAATCTTTTCAACACACCAAGCATCGGCGTCCACCGCCAGTTGCCGATGACGTTCCTCGAAGAAGGGCCAGCCGTAGTGTTCGAAGCGGTCCATCAGTTACCCTCAAATAGAGGCTTCTTCTTCGCGGCGAAGGCTTCGTAGGCACGCTGGAAGTCCTGCGTCTGCATGCAGATGGCCTGCGCCTGGGCCTCCATCTCGATCGCCTCGTCGATGCCGACGTTCCACTCCTGGTGCAGCATTTTCTTGGTCATGCCGTGGGCGAAGGTCGGACCCGAAGCGAGGGACTGCGCCATTTCCATCGCCGCGGGCAGCGCCGGACTCGAGAGGCGGTTGAAGAATCCCCAGGCCAGGCCCTCGTCTGCGGAGAAGGAACGGCCGCTGTAGAGCAGTTCGGCGGCACGGCCCTGCCCGATGACGCGCGGCAGCATGGCGCAGGCGCCCATGTCGCAGCCCGCGAGCCCGACGCGCGTGAACAGGAACGCCACCTTCGCGTCCGGCGCACCGTAGCGCAAATCGGAAAACAGCGCGATCAGCGCCCCCGCCCCCGCGCACACACCGTCCACCGCCGCGATCACCGGCTGCGGGCAGTGGCGCATCGCCTTGATGAGCTCGCCGGTCATGCGCGTGAACTCCAGCAGCTGCGGCATTTTCATCTTCGTCAGCGGCCCGATGATTTCGTGCACGTCGCCGCCCGAGCAGAAATTGCCACCCGCGCCGGTCACGACGACTGTTTTTATTTTTTCTTCCTGCCTTAACTTCAGAAACAAATCCCGCAGCTCTGCGTAGGATTCGAACGTGAGCGGGTTCTTGCGCTCGGGGCGGTTGAGCGTGATCACCCCCACTTTGCCTTCGACCGCCCACAGAAAGTGCCTCGTCTCGATCATGAGCCCGCCTCCATGGTGACCTGCTTCATTTTTCCGAGCAGCTTGTAGATTTCGGTATGCTCCCTGCGCGGCAGTCCGGCGAGCAGCTCCACGATCCATTCCTCGTGGGTGCGCGCCATCTCGGCGAAGGCCTTGCGGCCGGCGCGCGTCAGGCGCACGCGGTAGGCGCGCCGGTCGGCGGGCTCGGGCGTGCGCTCGACCAGCCCCGCCTTCTCCAGCGGGTCGACGATGCCGGTGATGTTGCCGCCGGTCACCATCAGGTGGCGCGACAGCTCGTTCATCTTGAGTCCCTCGGGGTAGCGCCAGAGCTGCGACATCAGGTCGAAGCGCGGCAGCGTGGTATCGAAGCGCTGGCGCAGGCGCGCACGGACCTCGCGCTCGATCAGCTGGGTGCAGGTCAGCAGCCGCAGCCAGAGCCGCAGCGCGTGGTGGTCGTCGGTGCGGGAGGCGGTTTCGCGGTCCAGGTGCGGGTCGCGCCGCGTGTCGCGAAGATGCGCCTGCCGGGGGACGGGCTGCTGCATGCCGATACTCCAAGCCTGAATAGATTAGGCCTAAAGTAACTCAGCCCTTCCGGAAATGCAAGACGTGGTGTAGCGGGCCTACTTCACCGGGTGATGCCTGGCGAGCATCTCGGTGGTCCGGCGCCACGCGTCATCCGTGTCGGCAGCGCGATAGGTGCGCCCGTCCAGGTTGAAGCCGTGGTACGCGTTGGGATAGACCACCAGCTCCAGCGGTAACTGCTTCGCCCTGGCCGCGGATTCGAGTTCGCGGATGGTCTCGATCAGGCAACAGTTGTTGAAGCGGTCGCGTTCCGCCGCCAGCACCAGGACCGGGATCTGGATCCGGCCCGCCAACCCGGCGATATTGCTGCGCACCCAGCTGACCGAGGGGTAGTAAGCCACCGCGGAATTGATCAGCTCCGGCATCACCACCGCGTGCGCCAGCACCCCGCCACCGCCCTGCGAGAAGCCGACCACCGCGACCTTGCCGGGCACCGCGTTCGGCGACGCCTGCGCCTTGGTGATGACCGTGCGCAGATTCTGCGCGCCATCATCCTGCATGCGCGTCAGGATGTCCTTGCCATCGATCAGGACCGCGTAGTAGCCGATCCCCGCCAGCTGCGCGCCGTAGTGCTTGTAGTTGAGGGGGCCGGAGGCACCGGAGATCACGATCACCACGGGGCCCTTCTGGCTCTTGGGCAGGAACACTTCCTGCGGCGGGCCGTCGCCCTGCGCCAGACCCGACAGCGGCGCCAGCGCGATCATGCAGGCGGGAGCCAGCGCGCGCGCTCCTCTGGTAAATGTGCCAAAAATGTTCATTTCAGTTCCACCTCGACGAACACGAACTCGTGGGGATTGGGATTCACCACGTTGTGCTCCACCCCCTCCTCGCGCGCGTAGGACTGGCCGAAAGCGAGCTCGGTCACGATCTCGCCGTTGGCTGTCTCCTGCATCAGTTTCCCGGCAGTCAGCACCACGACGATGTAGTCATGTGCATGGCGGTGCCACCCAGTCTCCGCACCCGGCGCAAAACGCCACTCGGTCACGATCGCGCGTTCGGTTTCCTGCAGCAGTCTGGAGCTAGCCTTGGTTCGCATGGCACGGACTCTCTTCGGTGCTACTTGAGGAGCGGGACGAAGTCGTACTCACCGATGCCTTGCAGCACCAGGAAGGTCGCCGATGCGTCCCCGCCATTGGTGACCAGGTGCGGGCGGCGCGCCTTGACAGACAACGTCTCGCCGGGCCCGAGGCGCACCTCCTCCTTGGGATCCTGCATGAAGATCCTTAGATTTCCCTGCAGCACGTAAAACGTGTCCCGTACGTTGCTGTGATAGTGCCAGGGCACCTTCTGGGTCTTGGAAATCTGCAGCTCCGTAATGCGGAAACCGGGCCGCGCCGCGTGCTCCGCCCGGCGCTCGACTTCGTACAGGGGGCTCGCGTCTTTCACTGCTTGCATGGAGTTCTCCATCCTTGATGCTTAAAGTCTTGCCGTGCGGCGGTCCGGCACGACGGAGTCCCCTACCACGATTTCTCCACCGCCGATGACTTCCGCATATACGCCCATATTGCCATGCCCAAATTCCTTCTGCAGGATCGCGGGAATGTTCAAATCGCGCTCGGCGGTTGACGGGTTAACGGCGGTGGCGGCGCATCGGACAATGCGCGACACGACACGCAGCCGCGCGCGACCCACCGTGATTGCTGAATCCACCCAGTCAAATTCGCTCCAGGCGGGAATTCCCTCAATATAGAGATTGGCGCGAAAGCGAATCGGATCGACCGGGACGCGCACTTCCTGCTCCAGCGCCGCGATGCTTGCCAGATTGACGATCGAGACGTATTGGTCCGTCGTCGAGTTGGGCTTCCGCCCTGCATCCGAGAAGGTATGGCCCGGCGCCTCCACCACCCTCGGCGCGCCGCGCACGCTGTCTTTCAGAAAACCGGCGAAGAACTCATTGATCCGGTCGCGGCCTTCGGCATCGGTCAGCTGCGCGCGAAGCAGCATCTGACCCTCACGTTCGATCGTAAGATGGCCGCTGTGCTCTTCGAAACGCGTCCGCAACTGCGCCAGCTTCTCGTCCCGCATCAGCATGAGGAAGTTGGTCTTCGGCAGCCACTCGGGGCGCTCGGGATCGAAGTGCGTCGCCGCATGAGCGAGGGCAAAGCGGCGGTCGTGCGGCAGACACTTGCCAGGAGAAAGCGCGACCCGCTCCAGGAGCTCCGCACTCAGCCCCTTCACCGGGTAGCGGCAGATCTTGACGACGCTGATCGGCAAGCTCATGCGAGCCGCTTTCGCATGTACACGCGCGAATAGCCCTTCTCCACCCGGCGATCGTACTCGAGGTAACCGATCCTCGCGTACAGCGCCTGGTTTTCAGTCATCTTTTCGTGCGTGTACAAGTAGATCGTCGCAAACCCCTGCCGCCGGGCCTCGGCCTCAGCCCGTTCGAGCAACGCCCGGCCAATGCCGCTGCCACGGACCGTTGGATCGACAGCGCCGTTCTCAAGACAAAGCCCCTCTTCCGTCACGGCCAAGACGAGCACCCCGACAATCGCGCCATCAATT
>JBBPIU010000061.1:0-19061 GCA_038040245.1 Pseudomonadota bacterium
CGAATCACCCGGCAACGCTTGCCGGAAAACAGGGTTTTTCTACAGCTTCGTTAGGGTTGCAATACACCCCTTAAAGGCGTATTGTCCGGCCCCTGCACACTAAGCCGGGAGCAATTGGCATGGCCTCCAAAGCCCCTCGCAAGTCCACCCTCCCCCGCATGGCGCCCGTAGATCGGGACGAAGCAAAGCGCCTGGTCGATATCGTGGACGAAGCAATACACAAGTTCGAAGGCGACGTAGACCACTTGGAAGCTGCGATTGGGATGCTTTTCGTCGGGCGTCAAGTTGGGTGGCGCCCGCTCCTCCTCGTGCACAATAAGAATACGATCCGCCGGATGGAGGAAATCCTCGGGATTGAGGTCCGAAAGTTCTTCTCGGAGGACACGCCTCGCTCGGACAAGCTCCTGGCCTACAAGACCGTCAAAGCCATTGGCAACTTCTGGAAGGCCGTGAGCGGGGATATCCGAGTTCCGGAGCGAAAGAAGGTCCAACCCTAAGGGGTGTGTCAAACCCTTGACACCTGAACCCGAAGGTCGCTAGTCTCAAGGGGTGCAATACACCCTCTAGGAGACTGGCATGGAAGCGACGGAAGGAGCGGGGGCATCAGCCGATGCTCTCTCAGCAGCAAAAGCGCAGGCGCCCGGCCTGAGGCGGGGAGCGCCGCGCAGCGGCGCCGCCGACGAGGGCGGTGCGCCCCCTTTTCTTGATAAAGAGGGCAGAAACGTGCCAAGGGGTGCATTGCGCCCTTCGTGGTCCAAGAAGCAAGTGATGACACGGCAGGCCGTGATAGACCGCCTGAGGTACTGGCAGGGAAATGGCTACCAGTGCCTATGGGTCACGCTCACATCTGCACCTGGAGGCCCTGAGGATCGATTGCGGGGAGATTTCCAGGTACTGAGGAAGCGGATAGGCCGGGGCCTGGGCTTTCCCAGAATGGAATACATCTGCGTGGATACCCGGGAAGGTCATGGGGTTCTGCACATGATCTGGGCTTGGAGGGACCCGAACCCCAGGAAGAAAGCATCCTTTTACATTGAATTTGTATGGCTCCAAGAACAATGGAAAGACATCCATGGGGCCTTTCATGTGAACGTAAAGCGCATCGGCAAAGCGGACCAGGATGCGCGGCGGCTGTCCCGGTACATCGTGGCTCAGTACTGCGGCGGTCAGAATGCGCTGGTGCGGTTGTCTCAGTCTCGCTTGGCAGTTCCCCTGGCAAGGATGCGTAGAGAGCTTCTGCGCGGAATTAAAGACCTCCCTGAGCGATACGAAGCCATGCAAGACCTCCCCCGGGTCGAAGGCATGGAGGGCGTACTGCAATTCGGCAAGGACGCCAACCGGCTTATGTGGGCGTCGTTCCGCAATGCCTGGGCAAAGTTGCTGCGGGTGCGCAGCTGCGAGGTATTCGGCGTCCAGTTCGCCTGGATCGACGGAAAGGTCCAGCGCGTGTGAATCATGAGCACGTTAGACCTGCAACAAGCTGCCGCCCTCCTCCACATTCATCCAGTCACGCTCCAGGAGAAAGCCCGTTCGGGCGAAGTACCTGGGGCGAAGGTCGGGCGAGCCTGGGTATTCGTGGAGATTGACCTCCTCGAGTACGTGCGCTCAAAATATCGGCGGCGAGCGTTGCAGGGTGAACGTGCGGAGGAATCCAAATGTCACTCTTCAAGCGCAAAGGCTCACCGTATTGGTGGGTCAAGCTCAGCCATAACGGACGACGAATACAGCAAAGTTCTGGCACTTCCGACCAGGCGAAAGCCCGGGAATACCACGACAAGCTGAAGGCGTCGCTGTGGGATCAGGAACGCTTGGGGATCAAGCCCTCGCATTCCTGGAAGGAAGCCGCAGTTCGTTGGCTGAGGGAAAGTACGCACAAGGCTTCGCGGGGCCTGGATGTGATGCACCTCCAGTGGCTCGATAGGTGCTTGGGCGGGTTGAATCTCGTGGAGGTCAACCGGGACGCGATAGACCGGATCACGCAAGCAAGGCTGGCGGAGGGTGTTGCAAACGCTTCCGTCAATCGGCTGCTTCAGTGCATCCGGGTCATTCTTCGCCGAGCGGTGAACGAGTGGGAATGGCTTGATCGGGCGCCGAAGATCCGGTTCCTGCATGAGCCAAGCCGGCGCGTTCGATGGTTGACGCGGGATGAAGCGGAAAGGCTGTTGGCAGAGTTGCCGGAACACCTGGCTGCAATGGTTCGGTTCTCGCTGGAAACAGGGCTGCGGAAGTCCAACGTAACGGGGCTGAAGTGGTCGCAAGTTGACCTGGTCGCGCGGAAGGCTTGGATACACCCCGACCAGGCGAAAGCGAGGAAGGCTATTGCGGTGCCACTCTCGGCGGCGGCTGTCGTGGTGCTGAGAGGGCAGCTAGGCAGGCACTCCGAGTACATCTTTACGTACAAGGGGAAACCGGTCTACCAGGTGAACGGCAAAGCATGGAAGAACGCCCTGGCGCGCGTCGGGATCACGGAGTTTCGTTGGCATGATCTGCGGCACACCTGGGCGAGCTGGCATGTACAGGCGGGAACGCCGCTGCACGTACTACAGGAGCTTGGCAGTTGGGAGTCCGTCGAGATGGTGCGGCGATACGCGCATCTGTCGGCGGATCACCTGGCGAGCTACGTAGACCGTGTTTCGGGGCTGCGGCTTGTAGGTGCCGGAGAAGTGGCTACATTGGGGCTACAGTCGCAGGAAATAAAAAAGGCGTCCTGACGGAAGCCTTTGATATTCATGGTCGGGGCGAGAGGATTTGAACCTCCGACCACCTGCACCCCATGCAGGTACGCTACCAGGCTGCGCTACGCCCCGAGCGACGGATTTTAACTCAGGCTTACGGCGAAGTGCGCAGCGAGTCGAGGACTTCGCGCAGTTCGCGCTTGAGCGCGGAGACGTCCGCGGCGGCTGCCGGGGCGCCCGGAGCGGCAACCGGGGCGGCTGCGCGCGCCGTACGCGCCTCGTGCCTGTCATCGCCCGTGACGGCGTTGTCGAGGCGGTTGCGCGCACCGCTGATGGTGAAGCCTTCCTCGTACAGCAGCTCGCGGATGCGGCGGATCAGCAGCACCTCGTGGTGCTGGTAGTAGCGGCGGTTGCCGCGGCGCTTGACCGGTTTTAGCTGCGTGAACTCCTGCTCCCAGTAGCGCAGCACGTGCGGCTTCACCCCGCAAAGTTCGCTTACTTCACCGATGGTGAAGTAGCGCTTGGCAGGGATCGGCGGAAGATCAACTTTCCTGCGGCTTGGCTCCATGGCGCGACTTCTCGACCATGGCTTTCAGCTTCTGGCTGGCGTGGAAGGTAACGACCCGGCGGGCGCTGATTGGGATTTCCTCGCCGGTTTTGGGGTTGCGGCCCGGGCGCTGCGGCTTGTCGCGCAGCTGAAAATTGCCGAAGCCCGAGAGCTTGACGCTCTCACCCCGTTCCAGCGCCCCTCGAATTTCTTCGAAGAACGCCTCCACCATGTCCTTTGCCTCGCGCTTGTTCAGCCCGACCTTTTCAAACAAAAGATCGGCCAGTTCGGCCTTGGTCAAAGTCATTACAACTCCCTGATAGATCTATGATTTTTCTCTACTATGCGCGTAACTTGGCGCCGAAACGCCGCCCCCACAGCGCGACCAGCGCATCGCGCGCCGAATCGGCCTCCGCATCCGTGAGGGTTCGTTCAGTGTCTTGCATAACTACCCGGAACGCAAGGCTTTTCTTCCCTGCAGGGAGGCTCTGGCCTTGGTAAAGATCGAACACCTTCACGGCCTGTACGATGGCGGGTTTTTCGGCCTGGACGGCGTCCAGGAAGGCCTGCGCGGGGAGCCCGGCGTCCACCAGCAGGGCGATATCCCGCACCACCGGCGGGAAGCGCGAGGGCTGCGTGGGTCGCGGCAGCGGCGTCTGGGCGAGGCTATCGGCCTCCAGTTCGAACAACACCACCGGCTGCGGCAATTCGTACTTCTGCTGCCAGCGCGGATGCAGTTCACCGATCCAGCCAATTGCCACGCGGTCAACCATTGCGCGGGCCGAGCGGCCCGGGTGCAGCGCCGCATGCGCCGCGGCCTCGAAGCGCAGGCGCCGCGGCGCGCAGATCGCTTCGAGATCCGCCTTCACGTCGAAGAAATCCACGGCGCGCGCCGGGCTGCCCCACTGCTCCTCCAGCGCCGGGCCGAAGGCGGCGCCCGCGACCCGCATCGGCTGCCGCAGGCCGGCCACCGAGAGCGGCCCGTCGGCCGCCGCGGCGTCGCGCAGGTACACGCGCCCGATCTCGAACACGCGGATGCGCGGCAGCTTGCGGGCATGGTTGTAGCGCACGTTGGCGATCAGCGAACCGAACAGCGTGGTGCGCATGACTGAAGCCTGGCTGGCAATGGGATTGAGCAGCCGCACCGGGTTCGCCTCGCCCGCCAGGTCCGCCTCCCAGGCGGGTTCGACGAAGGCGAAGTTGATCGTCTCCTGGTAATCGCAGGCCGCGACCCGTTCGCGCACCGCGTGCAGCGAGCGCTTCGCCTCGGGACGGGCGTGCATCTTCGCCAGCGCGCGCGGCGGATGCGCCGGGATGTTGTCGAAGCCATGCAGCCGCGCCACTTCCTCGATCAGGTCCTCCTCGATCTCGAGATCGAAGCGGTAGGACGGCGGGGTGACGACGAAAATTTTGTTCTTATTTTTAGAATTAAAACCTAAACGTCGAAAAACCGCTGCCATCTCCCGTTCCGGAATCGGCATGCCAATCACCTTTTGCGCGCGCGCGACGCGCATGCGGACCGGCTTTCTCTTCGGCAGGCGCTCGACCAGGTCCACGGTCGGGCCCGGCTCGCCGCCGCAGATCTCTAGGATCAACTGCGTCGCGCGCTCGATGCCGGGCGCGTTGTTCTCGAAGTCGACGCCGCGCTCGAAACGGTGCGACGCGTCGCTCGCGAAGCCGTAGCGGCGCGCGCGCCCGGCGATCGCCGCCGGAAAGAAGAACGCCGACTCGAGGAAGAGATTCTTCGTGCCGCTCCCGGCCTTGGTGGATTCGCCGCCCATGATGCCGGCCAGGCCGATCGGGCCCGAGTCGTCGGTGATGCAAAGCACGCCGGGATCAACCTCGGCTTCCTGTGCGTTGAGCAGCAGCACCTTCTCGCCCTTACGGCCCCAGCGCACGTCGATCGCGCCCTTCAGCTTGTCCTGGTCGTAGACGTGCAGCGGCCGGCCGAGCTCCAGCATCACGTAGTTGGTGACGTCCACCAGCGCCGAGATCGAGCGCTGGCCGGCGCGCTCGAGGCGCTGGCGCATCCACGCCGGCGTCGGCGCCGCCGCGTTCACGTTGCGGATCACGCGCCCGGCGAAGCGGCCGCAGCCTTCCGGTGAACTGATGCGAACGGGATGCTTTGAATTGCCTTTAGCTTTTATTTTTTTTATTTCTTGATTCTTTAGGTTGACTCTGGTGAGCGCCGCAACCTCTCTCGCCACACCCAATACCGAGAGACAATCCGCGCGGTTGGGCGTCAGCTTGAACGTCAGGACATGCTCGTCCAGTTCCAGCGCGCGGCGCACGTCCTCGCCCGGCGTCGCGTCCGCCGCGAGCTCGAGCAGGCCGGAGTGGTCGTCCGAGAGCCCGAGCTCTCTTGCGGAGCAAAGCATGCCCTGACTCTCCACACCGCGTAGCTCGGCTTTTTTTATTTCCATCGAATTCAACACCGTGCCGGGCGGCGCGAGCGGTACTTTCATGCCAACGCGGACATTGGGCGCGCCGCAGACCACCTTCACCTGCTCCTTGCCGGCGTTCACGGTGCAAACGGTGAGCTTGTCGGCATTCGGATGGCGCTCGACCGCGAGGATCTCGCCCACCACCACACCGGCGAACGGCGGCGCCACCGGCGCGCAGGATTCGACTTCGAGGCCCGACATGGTGAGCAGGTGGGCCAGCTTGTCGATCGGCATTTTCGGATCGACGAAACTCTTCAGCCAGTTCTCTGGAATATTCATGAGAACTGCCTCAGGAAACGCAGGTCACCGTCGAAGAACAGCCGCAGATCATCGATGCCATAGCGCAGCATCGTCAGGCGCTCCAGGCCCGAGCCGAAGGCGAACCCGATGTAACGCTCGGGATCGAGGCCGAAGTTGCGCACCACCTGCGGGTGCACCTGCCCCGCGCCAGACAATTCCAGCCAGCGCCCCTTCAGCGGGCCCGAGGCAAACTGCAGGTCGATCTCCGCGGAGGGTTCGGTGAAAGGGAAATAGGACGGCCGGAAGCGCACTTCAAGCTCGTCGGATTCGAAGAAGCGCCGCAGGAAATCGGTGTACACGCCCTTCAGGTCGGCGAAGCTGATGTCCTCGTCGATCCACAGCCCCTCGACCTGGTGGAACATCGGCGAGTGGGTCGCATCCGAATCCACGCGGTAGGTGCGGCCCGTCGCGATTACCTTGATGGGGGGACGGTTCTGTCGCGCATAGCGCACCTGCATGGGACTCGTATGCGTGCGCAGCAGCAGCGGCTTGCCCTCGGCATCCTGCAGATCCACGTAGAACGTGTCCTGCATCGAGCGCGCCGGATGGTTCTCGGGGTTGTTCAGCGCGGTGAAGTTGTACCAGTCGGTCTCGATTTCCGGGCCGTCGGCGACCTCGAAGCCGATGGAGGCGAAGATCTCCTCGATGCGCTGCCAGGTGCGGCTGATCGGGTGCAGCCCGCCGCGGCCGCGGCCGCGGCCCGGCAGCGTGACATCCAGCGCCTCCTCGGCGAGCCGCGCCTCCATCCTCGCCAGGACGAGTTCGCCGCGACGCGCTTGGAGCGCGGCTTCAATTTTTTCTACTGCAGAGTTATAGGATTTGCCGGCAGATTTTTTTTGTTCGATCGGCAATGATCCCAGGGAAGCGCCGAACACCGAAAGCTCGCCGTTTTTTCCGAGATAGCGTGCTTTGACGTTCTCGAGCGACGCAGGATCGGCCGCGGCGGCAAATTCCGCGAGGGCACGCCCGATTATTTCGTCAAGATTATTCAGTGCGCGAGGCTTGCCTTGATCTGGCCCGCGATCTTGGCGAACGCAGGCTTGTCGAGCACCGCCAGATCTGCCAGCACCTTGCGGTCGATCTCGATCTTGGCTTTCTTCATCCCGGCCATGAACGCGCTGTAGCTCATGCCCAGTTCCCTCACCGCGGCATTGATGCGCGTGATCCAGAGCGCCCGGATCTCGCGCTTGCGGTTGCGGCGGTCGCGGTAGGCGTACTGCCCGGCCTTCATCACCGCTTCCTTGGCGACGCGGTAAACGTTGCCCCGGCGGCCGCGGAACCCCTTGGCCTTCTTGAGAACCTTCTTGTGGCGCGCGCGCGCCGTTACTCCGCGTTTGACTCTTGGCATGGCGCGCTCCTCAACCCGAATACGGCAGCATCGCGCGGACGGCCCGCTTGTTGCTGTGGTGAACGTTGGTGGTGCCGCGCAGCTTGCGCTTCCTCTTGGTCGACTTCTTGGTGAGGATGTGGCGCATGAAAGCCTGCGAGCGCTTGATCGAACCGCCCGAGCGGACCTTGAACCGCTTCGCGGCCGACTTCTTCGACTTCATCTTGGGCACAGCATTGCTCCTGTCGATCCACCGTTTCTATCCCGCCGCGGCGGGTTTCGCCTCGGCCTTGTTCGGTTCCTTCGCTTCCTTAGGCGCCTTCGGCCCCTTGTCGGCGGCCGGCTTCTTCGGCCCCTTCACCGGCACCGCCTTCTTTTTCGGCGCCAGCACCATCACCATCTGCCGGCCCTCGAGCCGGGGAAACTGTTCGATGATCGCAACCGATTCCAGGTCCTTCTTCACCCGCTCCAGCAGCCGCACGCCGAATTCCTGGTGCGCCATTTCGCGCCCGCGGAAGCGCAAGGTCACCTTCGCCTTGTCGCCTTCTTCGAGGAACTGGACCAGCTTGCCGACCTTGATCTTGTAGTCGCCATCATCGGTGCCGGGGCGGAACTTGATTTCCTTGACCTGGATCTGCTTTTGCTTGAGCTTGGCCTCGTGGGCCTTCTTTTGCTCGCGGTAGCGGAACTTGCCGTAGTCCATCAGCTTGCAGACCGGCGGCACCGCGAGCGGCGCGATTTCGACCAGGTCCACGTTCTGCTCTTCCGCCATCTTCAGGGCATCGGCGACTGCCACGATGCCCAGTTGATCGCCGTTTTCCGCCACCAGCCTGAGCTGCGGCGACGTGATCTCCCCGTTGATGCGTTGCGATCTCTCGAGTGCGATGGGTGAAAACTCCTCTTCTCGTCAAAAAAATCGGCTGTGCCGCTACGCGCGCGCCTCGTTGCCGAGGCGCTCGATGAAGGCATCGAGGCCCATGGCCCCCAAGTCTTCACCGCTGCGCGTGCGCACAGCCACGCTTCCAGCCTGCTTTTCCTTGTCGCCGACCACCAGTTGGTAGGGCAACTTCTGCAGGCTATGTTCCCGAATTTTATAGGAAATTTTCTCGTTTCGCAAATCCGCGCTGACCCGGAAACCGGCCTGCCGCAGCCTCAAAGCGACGCTTTCAGCGTACGCCGCCTGGGCTTCGGAGACGTTTACGACCACCGCCTGCTCCGGCGCCAGCCAGAGCGGGAAGGCGCCGCCGAAATTCTCGATGAGTATCCCGATGAACCGCTCCATGGAACCGACGATCGCCCGGTGCAGCATCACCGGGGTATGGCGGGCGTTGTCCTCGCCCACGTACTCGGCGCCCAGCAGCCCCGGCATGCTGAAGTCCACCTGCATGGTGCCGCACTGCCAGAGGCGGCCGATGGCATCCTTGAGCGAATACTCGATCTTCGGCCCGTAGAACGCGCCCTCCCCCGGCGCCAACAAGAACGTAAGCTCTGATTTTTCCAAGGCATTCAGCAAAGCCTTCTCTGCCTTGTCCCAGGCCTCGTCCGAGCCAATTCGCTTGGCTGGCCGGGTAGCGATCTTGTAGATGACGTCGGTAAAGCCGAAATCACGATAAACCCGTTGCAGCAAGGCGGTGAACTTCACACATTCGTCGAGAATTTGATCCTCGGTGCAAAAAATGTGGCCGTCGTCCTGCACAAAACCACGCACCCGCATCAGACCGTGCAACGCGCCCGAGGGTTCGTTCCGATGGCAGGAGCCGAACTCGCCATAGCGCAGCGGCAGATCGCGATAGCTGCGGATGCCCTTGTTGTAGATCAGGATGTGCCCTGGGCAGTTCATCGGCTTCAGCGCGTACTGGCGCTTCTCCGACTCGGTGAAGAACATGTTCTCGCGAAAGTTGTCCCAGTGGCCGGTGCGCTTCCAGAGACTGACGTCGAGGATCTGGGGGCCACGCACCTCGTGATAGCCGTTTTCCCGGTAGACGCGGCGCATGTACTGCTCCACCTGCTGCCACAGGATCCAGCCCTTCGGATGCCAGAACACCAGGCCCGGCGCCTCGTTCTCCATGTGGAACAGGTCGAGTTGCGTGCCGAGGCGGCGGTGGTCGCGCTTGTCGGCCTCCTCCAGCATCGTGAGATACGCGTCCTGGTCTTCCTTCCTGCCCCAGGCGGTCCCGTAGATGCGCTGGAGCATCTCGTTCTTCGAATCGCCGCGCCAGTAGGCGCCGGCCACCCGCATCAGCTTGAAGACCTTCAACTTGCCGGTCGAGGGCACGTGCGGCCCGCGGCACAGGTCCGTAAAGTTGTCCTGCGAATAGAGCGAGATCTCCTGATCCTCCGGGATCGATTGAATGATCTCCGCCTTGTAGACTTCCCCCTGATCGCGAAAGAACTTCCCCGCGTCATTTCTGGAAAGAACCTTTCGTGCAACGGCAAAATCCTTCTTCGCAATTTCAGCCATCTTCTTCTCGATCGCCACCAGATCCTCGGGGGTGAAGGGGCGCTTGTAGGCGAAGTCGTAGTAGAAGCCGTTCTCGATCACCGGGCCGATGGTGACCTGCGCCTCGGGAAACAGCTCTTTCACCGCGTGCGCGAGCAGGTGCGCGGCGGAGTGGCGCAGGATCTCCACGCCCTCCGGATTCTTTTCGGTGACGATCGAAAGCTCGGCGTCGGCTTCGATGCGGAAGCTCGTGTCGACGAGCTTGCCGTTCACCTTGCCGGCGAGCGCGGCGCGCGCGAGGCCCGCGCCGATGGATTGGGCCACTTCGGCAACGGTGACCGGACCGGGAAAGTCCTTCACCGTGCCGTCGGGCAGTTTTATGTTGATCAAGAGATTGGTAGGCGCGATTGGACTCGAACCAACGACCCCTACCATGTCAAGGTAGTGCTCTAACCAGCTGAGCTACGCGCCTAAAGGGTCCAGATTCTAGCGCATCAGTCCTTGTATGCCTCGAATTCGAAGAACAGCTTGAGCTCGTCGCCGACGTTCGGCAGCCCGTATTTCATGCCGAAGTCGGAGCGCTTCAGCGTCGCCGAGGCGTTGCCGCCGCACATCGGCTTCTTGCTCACCGGATGGTCCTTGCACACCCAGCGCTCGACCTTGAGCGCAAGCGGCTTGGTCACGCCGAGCAGCGTGAGACTGCCTGCGATCTCGACGAGGTTGTCGCCGGCAAATTTGACGCCGGTGGACTTGAAGGTCATGCGCGGAAACTCGGCAACGTTGAAAAAGTCGGCGGTGCGCAGGTGCTCGTCGCGCGCGCGCGGCCGGCTGCCCCTGTCGTTGTCGCCGGTGCTGATCGAGGCCGTCTCCACATTCAACTCGATCGACCCGGTCTTCGCCGCATGATCGATGGTGAACTTGCCGCTGGACTTATTGAAGCTCCCGCGCATCGTCGATACGCCCAGGTGGTCGACCTCGAAGTGCGGATAGGTGTGGACCGGGTCAAGCGTGTAGTTCTCCGGCGCCGCCAACACCGTCAGCGGCAGCGCAAGCGCAAGCGCACCGAGTACCTTGTTCTTCATACTTTCCTCTCTATGGTTTCGTTGACAGGGAAAATCTCAGCCGACTGAAGCGCGGCTCGCCAGCCATGCTAGCACCCATGTGGTCACGGCCGCGGCCGCGGCGTAAAGCGCCGCGGCAATGCCCTGGACCCACGGCGCGGCCTTGGGCAGCGGCAGCCGCACCAGCAGCGGGACCAGCGCCAGCGCAACCAGCGCATACCAGGGCAGCTGCCCGGTGAGCACCGCGCCTACCGCGACCAGGCTCGCGGCCACCGCCGCGGTCAGCGTCAGCGTGGTCCCCGGCGCCACGCGCGGGCCGAGAATCATGTTGAGCAGCAGGAACGCGCCGCAGCCCGCGCCCAGGCCCATGCCGTACTGGCCGAGCAGCGCGGATGCCCCCAGCACGGCGCCGACTCCGGCGCCCAGACCGAGTCCCAGGCCCGCGGCGCCTGCGCGCAGTGCGTCGGCCCGCAGCGCGACACTGAACGCCACCGTCCAGATCATGAACGCCGCAAGTCCCGCACCATGGAGCGCGAGATCGCCGCCGGTTTTCTGTTTCAGGAGATTCAGAAAGACCCATCCTCCTGCCGCCGCAAACACCGCACCGAGCACCGGTCCGGTCGCGCGCGTCGGCTTGAACGCCAGGTCGGCGATCACGCCCAGCACCGGCGCCGCCATTGCCACCAACACCAGCTTACGTTTCGAGTCGAGAGACTCCAGCGTGAAATCCCCGACCAGATAGACCGTGGTGAGAAATCCCGCCGCGGCCGCAAGTCCCCCGAGCCGCAGCGGGAATAGCACCCCCGCGACCAGCAACCCGGCCAGGAACGGCGCCACGCTCGACTGCACCGCTGGATTGTTCAGCAGGTCGTCCAGCTATTTGCCCCTCGCCACCCGGATGACGCCGGAAACATCCTTGACCGTGGCGAGCGCGCGCCGCAGGTGCGCGACATCCGCCACCTCGAAACTGAAATGCATGTAGGCGAGGTCGTCGCGGCTCTGCGTGCGCACCGCGGTGACGTTGATGCGCTCGCGCGCGAGAGCCTCGCCGATGTCGCGCAGCAGGCCCTGGCGGTCCGAGGCCGTCACCAGGACGTCCACCTGGTAGGCGCCATGGGACTTGCCGCCCCACTGCGCATCGATCAGCCGTTCGGGGCTGCGCTCGGCGAGGCGCTTCAGGCTCGCGCAATCCTCGCGGTGCACCGAGATGCCCTTGCCGCGCGTGACGAAACCGCGCACCGGATCCGGCGGCACCGGCTTGCAGCACTTCGCGAGCTGCGTCAGCAGCCGGTCCACCCCGACGACAAGGATGCCGCTGTCGCCCGCGGACTTGGATTTGGGTTTTTTGTTTTTCTCGGGTTGTGTTTCAGTTTCATCTTCTGAAACCAAACCACTGAGCTCGCGCAATGCTCCCTGCAATTGGCGCAGGTTGACCTCGTCGCGCGCGACCGCGGCGAAAAGTTCATCGTGCTTCGCGAAACCGAGCTTCTGCGCGAGCTGTTCGAGATTCGCCTGCGTCGCACCCTCTCGGCGCTGCTCCTTTGCCACCGTGGCGCGGCCCTGCGCGATGGTCTCGGCCAGGGATTTGGCGTTGAACCACTGCCGCACCTTGCCGCGCGCGCGGTGGCTCTTCAGGAAGCCGAGCGCCGGGTTCAACCAGTCGCGCGACGGCCCGCCGGTTTTCGCGGCGATGATCTCCACCCGCTGGCCGCTCGCAAGCGGCGTGTCGAGCGGCACCATGTGGCCATCCACTTTCGCGCCGCGGCAGCGGTGGCCGAGGTCGGTATGCAGCGTGTAGGCGAAGTCCACCGGCGTCGCGCCGGCAGGCAGGTCGATGACCTTGCCCTGCGGCGTGATGACGTAGATGGTGTCGTCCAGCGACGCCTTCTTCGTCTTCTCCGCCCATCCCGCGCCGTCGGCGACTTCGTCGCGCCACGCCAGCAATTCCCGGAGCCACGCAATCTTGTTGTCGAATGCACCGTCCGCTCTGGACGCCTTCCTGCTTTCCTTGTAGCGCCAGTGCGCGGCGACGCCGAACTCGGCCTGGCGGTGCATTTCCTCGGTACGGATCTGCACCTCCAGCGTGCGGCCGCCGGGCCCGATCACCGCGGTATGCAGCGACTGGTAGTTGTTGCCCTTGGGCCGCGAGACGTAGTCGTCGAATTCCTTCGGGATCGGCTGCCACAAGTCGTGCACGATGCCCAGCACGCTGTAGCAGTCGCCCGGCGCCGGCACGATGACCCGCAGCGCGCGCACGTCGTGCACATCGGAGAAGTCGAGTTGCTTCAGGCGCATCTTGTTCCAGATGGAATAGATGTGCTTGGGCCGGCCGGTGATCTCGCTCTTGAGGCCCGCCTTGGCGATTTCGCCGGAGAGCAGCGCCATCGCCAGGGCGATGTAGTGCTCGCGCTCGAGGCGCTTCTCGTCCAGCATCTGCGCGATCTTCTTGTAGAGCTCGGGCTCGATGGTGCGGAACGACAGGTCTTCCAGCTCCCACTTGAGCTGCCAGACGCCCAGGCGGTTGGCGAGCGGCGAGTAGATGTCGAGCGACTCGCGCGCGTAGGCCTTCCTTTCGTCCGAGGGATTCTTCGCGAACCAGCGCAGCGTCTGCGTGCGCGAGGCGAGCCGTATCAGCACCGCGCGGACGTCCTCGACCATGCCGAGCACCATCTTGCGCAGGATCTCGTTCTGCTCGCCGTGCGCGGCGCGCGTGAGCACGCGCAGGCGATGGAGCTTTTCCACGCCACCGGCGAGCGTCGCGATCTGCGCGCCGAAGCGTTCTTCCAGCTGGTCCAGGCCGCCGAGGTACTTGGGCGCGGCGAACAGGATCCCGGCGGCGCGCGCCACCGGGTCCATGCCGATCGCGACGAGGCTCGCGGCGAGGCCGAGCGCGTGCGGCCACACCGGTTCGCCGGTCGAAAGGGTCTGGCCGGCGTAGAGCGGCTCGGCGAATTCCAGCGCGCGCGCGACCAGGGCGCGCTCGGGCGCCGCCAGCCCTTCGGCGAGGGACCCAAGCGCGGCTGCGCCCGACTGCGCATGGAGCTGGACCACGGAAACCATGCTGCTATTGTAGTGGCGCGATGGGCTGGCTCCGCGACTGGAAACGCAAGCGCATCCTCAGGCGGCACCGCATCGACGATGCCCTGTGGCGGCGCGCGAAAAAGCACCTTCCCTTCTTGAGCGGCCTCTCGGCCGGCGAGGAGCGGCGGCTGCTGGAGCTCGCGGTGCTGTTCCTCGCGGAAAAGGAATTCACGCCGGTGCACGGGCTGGCGCTGTCGGAGGACGATCGCCTGGAGATCGCGCTGCAGGCCTGCCTGCCGGTACTGGAGCTGGGCCTGGACTGGTACGACGGCTGGGTCGGGATCGTCGTGCATCCTTCGGACTTCAAGGTGCAGCGCGCCGAGACCGGCGAGGACGGCGTGGTGCGCGAATGGGACGACGAGCTGGCGGGCGAGTCCTGGCCCGGCGGGCCGGTGGTGCTGTCGTGGGAGGCGCTGGACGATTCGGGCTCGGTCGCCGAAGGCGGCGCGAACGTGGTGATCCATGAATTCGCGCACAAGCTCGACATGATGGCGGGCGAAGCCGACGGCGTGCCGCCGCTGCCGTCGCGCGCGGCGCGCGAGCGCTGGATCGAAATCTTCAACGCCGATTTCGACCGCTTCTGCAAATCGGTTGACGCAGGCAAAGAGACCTTCCTTGATCCCTATGCGGCGGAACACGAGGCCGAATTTTTCGCGGTTGCCAGCGAAGCCTTCTTCGAATCGCCGAATGCGCTCAAGGGGAATTTTCCGCGCCTGTACGAATTGTTCGCGGATTTTTACAAGCAGGATCCCGCAAAACGTCTGACCTCATGAAGACCCTGCTTATCGTCTATCACACCGGCGGCGTGAAGACCGCGAAAATGGCCGAGGCGGTCGAGCGCGGCGCGCGCAGCGAAGGCGGCGTGAACGTGGTCGTGAAGCGCTGCGCCGACGCCGGGCCGGAAGACGTGCTCGCGGCCGACGGGCTGATCCTCGGCACGCCGGAGAACTTCGGCTACATGTCGGGAATGATGAAAGACTTCCTCGAGCGCGTGTTCTATCCCTGCGAAGGCAAGGTCAACGGCAGGCCCTACGCCCTCTTCGTCGGCGCGGGGCAGGACGGCTCGGGTGCCGTCAGTTCCGTTGAAAGAATCGTCACCGGCCTCAGGCTGGAAAAGAAATCAGAACCAATTGTCGGCCTGAAGGAACTGACGCCGGAAATTCTTGAAAAATGTGAACAGCTCGGAACGGCGTTCGCGGCCGGGCTGGCGCTCGGCGTCCTCTAAAGCACCAGGTCGGTCCCCTCGGCGGGCGCTTCGCACACCACCTTTGACCCCAGTCGGTCGAGTTCCCTCCGCGTTTCTTCAAGCTTCGCGTCTATGTCGTCGTCGGTCTGGTCCGGATCGTGGTGGAACAGGTGCAGCCGCTTTACCTCGGCGCGCGCGGCGAGGTCGGCGACCTGGCTGACGCAAGAGTGGCCCCAGTCCACCTTCGACGGGTACTCGTGGTCGCGGTAGGTGGTGTCGGTGATGAGCACGTCGGCGCCGCGCACGAAGTCCGCGAGGTTCTGCACGTAGCGGGCGTCGTAGCGCGGATCGGTCGGCAGGTAAAGTTCGTTGTCGGTGATATAGCAGATGGTGCGGCCGCGGCAGGTGAGCTTGTAGCCGAGGCAGTAGCCCGGATGGCGCAGCAGCATGGTGTCCACGCGCACCGGCCCGAATTCAAGCCGCTCTTCGCGCAGGTCGCGGAACACCAGGCGCGCGCCAAATTCGCGGATGGTGACCGGGAAATAGACGCTTTCCATCTGCGCGCTGATGGCGCGCTCGATGGTCAGATCGCCCTGGTAGGGCCCGAACACCTCGATCTGGTTGCCACGCAGGTACAGCGGCGCGAAAAACGGCACCGTGTTGATGTGGTCCCAGTGCGTGTGTGAGATGAAAATGCGCCCGGAGAAGCGCTGCCCGGCGTGCGCCATGACGCGGTCCGAGAGTCTCTTGATGCCCGAGCCGCAGTCGAAGATGTAGAGCGGCTCGCCGCCGACCTCCACGCTGACGCAGGGCGTATTGCCGCCGTAGCGCGTGTAGGCCTGGCCCGGCACCGGCAGCGTGCCGTGCACGCCCCAGTAGTGCACCGACATCCGGTCCGACACCATCTCGTTGATGGACTGCAGGAAGGTCTCGCGGTTGATCGGCTTGGTGAGGTAGCCGTCGGCGCCCATTTCCTTCGCCCGCCGGCGGTCGAAGTCGTAACTCTTGGTCGACAGGATCAGGATCTTCATGCCCGAGAGCTCGGAGCGGCGGCGCAGTTCGCGCGTCAGCTCGAAGCCGTCCATCACCGGCATCATCAGGTCGGTAATGACGCAATCGGGCCGCGCGTCCGGGATGTCCTTCAGCGCGGCCTTGCTGGAGGCGCGCGCGATGGCCTCGTGGCCCGCGTCGGTCAGCAGGCGCGAAACCAGCGCCAGGGTGTCGGGGTCGTCGTCGACGATGAAGAACTTCATTGGGCCTTGGATTTTAGCAGCGAGGTCCCGCCGCCCGTGCCGGGTAGGACAAGGATATTCATGAGGGGTCAGAAGGGCGCGCTGCCGCGCACCGTCGTCCGATGCATCAGTCTTCGCAGCGGCAGGTCGTAGTCGAATCTCGCCTGGTGCTGCACGGCGACGTTGTCCCACATGAGAAGGTCGCCGGCGCGCCAGCGATGCTCGTAGCGGAACGCTGGCTCGACGATGTGGGAGCAGAGCTGCGCGAGCAGCGCTGCGCTCTCTTCCTCGGGCAAGCGCACAACGGAAGCGGTGTGGGCCTCATTGATGAACAGTCCCTTGCACCCGGTGACCGGGTGGGTGCGCACAATAGGCGCCTCGACGTCGGGCACGCTCTTCAGCTGCTCTTCGCTTGGCGTGTGCTCCTGCAGCAGGCGCCCGCCGCGGGCCTGCTCCTTCTTCTGGGCTTGGAAATTCTTCGCACGGTAGTAACGGTAGCTGTGGACGTTTCGCAGGCCCTGCAGGCGCCGCTTCAAGTCGCCGGACAGCGCTTCGTATGCAGCCGTGGTGCTGGCGAAGCTGGTGTTGCCTAGAACGACGCCGTCCCTGACCGGCACCTCGAGCGCGTAGAGGGCCGACAGCAGGCTCGGCACCTGTTTGTATGACAGGTCGCTATGCCAAAAGCGGCCCGCGTCCTGCACCCCGATCGCGCTGCCGCGCTCATCGAGGACGTTGGAGACCACCAGGATTTCCGGGTAGCCCTCGAGGCAATGTTCCTTGCGCACGTGATTCTCGAGCTCGCCGAAACGCCGGGAGAAAGCGACCTGCTGCGATGGCGTGAGCCTCTGGTCGCGGAAGAAGACGACCTGGTGCTCGAAAAAGGCATTCGAGATCCTGGCAAACGTTTCGTCGTCCAGGGGCCGCGACAGGTCGACGCCCGAGATTTCCGCGCCCAGGTGCTTGCCGGTTTTCCTGATGCAGATCATGGGGCGCTTATGATAGCGGCAATGCCATCGCCCGAACGAACCCACCGCGCGCCCTCGCAACCGCTGCCGGCGCACGCCGCCGACTGCCACATGCACGTCTTCGGCCCGTTCGGGCGCTTTGCGCTCGCCGCCGAGCGCGCCTACAACGTGGCCGAAGCGCCGCTCGCCGCGCATGAAAAGATGAAGCGAGCGGTCGGCCTGGAGCGCACCGTACTCGTCCAAGCGAGCGGCCACGGCACCGACAACCGCGCCCTGCTCGCCGCGCTCGCGCAGCTCGGCCCGCGCGGTCGCGCGGTGGCGGTGGTGGAAGCGGAAACGCCGAAGCGCGAGCTGGAGCAGATGCACGGCGCCGGCGTGCGCGGATTGCGCCTGAACTTCCAGACGCTGCGCGAGCGCTATTCCGGCGATGCGGGGCAATGGCTTGCGAGGTTCGAAGGACTTGCGGCGCCTTTCGGATGGCACTTGCAGCTATTTTGCGACGCCAACATGCTCGCCGGCATGGAGTTCATTCTTCTGCAATCAAAAACCGCTATCGTCATCGACCACATGGGCCTGCCCGACGCCGCCGCGGGCGTGGCGCAGCCGGGCTTTCAAACCGTGCTTCGGCTTCTGCGCTCGGGAAACGTCTGGGTCAAGCTCGCCGGCGCCGACCGCATCACGCGCAGCACCGGCAATCTTCGCGACGCTATCGCCTTCATCCGGGCCCTCGCCGCCGCCGCGCCCGAGCGCCTCGTCTGGGGCTCCGACTGGCCGAACATCGGCTTCCACTCGCGCCAGCTGGTCCACGACGACGCCATCCTTCCCTACCGCGACCTCGACGCCGGTGAACTGCTGGACATCCTCACCGAAGCGGTTCCCGATGCTTCAACCCGGCGCGCGATTCTCGCCGACAATCCGCAACGGCTATATGGCTTCGGGCGTTAGCCCAGGGTATCAACCAATTCGGGGGAAACTTGGGCTTTACCCGTAGCGCAATCGCAGGCGCCGCAACATCGCGACGACGCCCCGCCAGAGCTTCGGCAGCAGCCAGATCACCAGCGCCGCGAACACCGCCAGCGCGGCGAGAAAAACGATCGGGTACTGGAACGCGAACCAGATCCCCGCCAGCACCATCGCATCTTCCGTGAACGACGCGGCCCAGTTTGAAAACGGCTCGGGCGACGCATTGATGATCGCGCGGCCGCCTGCTTTGGCGAAATGCGTCCCCGCCGTGATCGTCCCGCCGAGCAGCCCCGCCGCCACCGTAAGCGCGCTGAGCGTGTCGCCCGTTGCGCCCGCCGCGAGCAGCGCGCCGGCGGGAATGCGGATGAAGGTATGCAGCGCATCCCAGAGGCTGTCGACGCCGGGTACCTTGTCCACCAGAAATTCCATCAGCAGCAGGAAGCCCGCGGCGCCGATGACCCAGGGATGCTGAAGCACCTTGAGTCCCGCAGGCAGCTCGATGTATCCGAGGTAGCCGGCCAGGCCCACCGCAAAAACCACCAGATAGAGCCGCAGGCCGCTCGCCCAGGCGAGGAGCGAAGCCAAAGCAACGCTCTGCAGCATCTGCCACTCGGAAGGCGTCACTGAACTCCAGCCGCGTTACCGTGCAGCACACCGAGCGTGAACGGCGTGTAGGTCCCGGCGATCAGGAGGTAGATCGCCTTCAGGCTCAGCATGCAGGAATGCTCTTCGATGACGGCTTGAGATTCTTCGGTAAGGCCGATGACTCACTTGCGTGTTTCCCACCATACCATCACCGCAAGCCCTGCCGCGATTACAAAGGCGATCCCGCTCACCCAG
>JBBPIU010000062.1:0-18921 GCA_038040245.1 Pseudomonadota bacterium
GCAGGAAGCCGATGACCACGAAGGTCAGGAACGCGGCACGTTTCGCTGCGTCCGTCTCGCGCTCGGCGCGCTCGAAAGCGAGCAGCACGCGGCGGCGGATCTCGTAGGCGTCTTCGAGCGTCTTCAGGCTGGGTGCATGCGCCTCCCAGGCGTCGTTGCCGAAATAGCTGTTGGCCGCGCCGGTGGCGACGATCAGGCGGTCGTAGGCGATTTCGTCGCCGCCGTCCAGCACCACCGCGCGCCGCGCGATGTCGATGCGCTCCGCATCGCCGTAGATCACGGTGGCATTGTCCTGGCCGGCTAGGATATGGCGGACGGGCGCGGCGACGTGAGGCGGCGTCCTGCTATCGACGCGGGGGTCCATGGAGATATCATATCCCGCAGATGAATCTCTCCGTTCTGATCGAACCCGGCGCGACCGGAAAGGCCGAGCTCGTCGTCGGCGACGAACACACCGCGCCGCGCGTCGGCAGCGGCAAGGTGCGCGTCCTCGCGACTCCCGTGATGATCAATCTGTTCGAGGCCGCGGCGCTTGCCGCGATCGAGCACAAACTGCCGCCGGGCTATCAGAGCCTCGGCACCATCCTGAATGTTCGGCACATTGCGGCGACCCCGGTGGGAATGAAGATTTTTGCAGAAGCAAAAGTCCTGAGCGTCGAGAGCAGAACAGTCCGCTTCTTCGTGCAGGCACACGACGAAAAGGAACTGATCGGCGACGGCAGGCACGAGCGCGTGGTCGTCAACGTCGAGAAATTCGACCAGCGCGTGGCGCGCAAGCATGCGCAGTGACGCGGTCGTCCTGGGCGCCGGCATCGTCGGCATCAGCGTCGCTCTGCACCTGCAGGCGCGCGGCCGGTCGGTGGTGCTGCTGGACCGGCGCGGCGCGGCGGAGGAGACCTCCTACGGCAACGCCGGCCTGATCCAGCGCGAGGGCGTCTATCCCTACGGATTCCCGCATGACTTCGGCGCGCTGTTCCGCTACAGCCTGAATCGCACGATAGACGCGCACTACCATCCCTCGGCGCTGTTCGATTTCGCGCCGTTCCTGTGGAAATACTGGAAGCATTCGCGGCCCGCGCGCCATACCGCCATCGCGCGGCTCTATGCGCGGCTGATCGAGCATTGCGTCAGCGAGCACGACGCGCTTGCGGCCGAGGCGGGCGCGACGGACCTGCTGCGGCGCAAGGGCTGGATGCGCGTCTTCCGTACCGAGCGCGCGCGCGACAAGCGCTTCGAGGAATCCGCGCGCTGGCGCGATGAGTTCGGCATCAAGTTCCAGGCGCTCGATGCCGCGGCGCTGCGGGAGGCCGAGCCGCACCTCGCGCTGTCGCTGGTCGGTGCCCTGCACTGGACCGATCCCGTGAGCGTCATCGATCCGCAGGGCCTCGCGCTCGCCTACCTGCGCCTCTTCGAGAGCCGCGGCGGCAAGTTCGTGCAGGGCAACGCGGCGAGCCTGGAAGAAGAGGCGCAGGGCGGCTGGCGCCTGCGCACCGTGGACGGACCGCAGCAGGCGGGAGCCGCCGTCGTTGCGCTCGGCCCGTGGGCCGACGTGGTGACACGCGCGCTCGGCTACGACCTGCCGCTGGCGGTGAAGCGCGGCTACCACATGCACTACCGCGCCGCAGGCAAGGCGGTGCTGAACCACCCCATCCTCGACACCGAGCGCGGCTACATGCTCTCGCCGATGCAGCGCGGAATCCGTCTCACCACCGGCGCCGAGTTCGCGCTGCGCGATGCGATCCGCACGCCGGTGCAGCTGGGCCGCGCCGAGCCGATCGCGCGCGACCTGTTTCCGCTCGCCGAGCGCCTCGACAACGAACCCTGGATGGGCGCGCGTCCCTGCACCCCGGACATGATGCCGATCATCGGCAAGGCGCCGCGCCACGCCAACCTGTGGTTCGCGTTCGGCCACGCGCACCACGGCCTGACGTTGGGCCCGGTGACCGGGCGCCTGATCGGCGAGATGGTAGCCGGCGAAACGCCGTTCGTCGATCCCGCGCCCTATCGGCCGGACCGATTCTGATCGGCGTACACTCTCGCGCGCATGTTTGCCGGAAAAGTCATCGCCATCACTGGCGCCTCCGAGGGCATCGGCGCAGAACTCGCGCGCCGACTCTCCGGCAAGGGCGTCTGGCTCGCGCTCGCGGCGCGCAACCTGGAAAAACTGGAGGCGGTGGCGGCCGACTGCCGCGCGCGCGGCGCCGAAGCGGTCGCCATCCGCTGCGACGTGACCGCGGAAAACGATTGCCGGAATTTCATCGTGGAAACCGCCCGCAAGTACAGCTCGCTCGACATCCTCGTCAACAACGCCGGCGTCTCGGGCCACGCGCGCTTCGAGGAGGTGACAGATTTCTCCTGGTACGAAGAGATGATGCGCGTCAACTACATGGGCAGCCTGTACTGCACGCGCTACGCCCTTCCGCACCTGAAAAAGCGCCGCGGCCAGATCGTCGCCATCTCCAGCCTCGCTGGCAAGGTCGGCATACCCGGCCGCACCGCCTACAGCCCCACCAAAGCAGCGCAAGCATTGTTCTTTGAAGCTCTGCGCCTGGAACTGCAGGAAAGCGGCGTCGACATCACCATCGTCTATCCCGGCGTCGTCGCCACCGACCTCCGCCTGCACGGCTACGGTCCCGACGGACTGCCCGCCGGCAAGAGCGGCCTCAAGGAAGACAACGCCATGTCCGTCCAGGAGTGCGTCCGCCAGATCATCGCAGCGACGCACACAAGAAAACGCGAACTGGTCATGACCCTGCAAGGCAAAGTCGGCCTGTGGCTCAAGCTCGCTTTCCCGAAAATGGTAGACCGGATGGTGTTGCGGGTCGTCAAAAAGAACCGCGGAGAGAGCTGAGCGCGAGGCAGCATGCTGAAAAAAGACATCAAGATTCGCTCGACTGATGGGCCCCAGTTCGATTGCTACCTCGTAACGCCGGAGAAGGAGCAAAAGGTTCCGGCGATCGTGCTGGCGTCTGCCATACACGGGGTGGACGAGGATCTGCGCGGGATTGCCGACGAGTTCGGTTCCCGCGGCTACATCGCGGCGGCGCCGGATCTGTTCTGGCGAACGGTGCCCGGGCCCCTGGTGCGCGACGATCCGCGCTCGGCCCCGCGCGGACAGCCGCGGCTGGAGAGGATCAAGGCGGGCGAGCGGGATCTGGCGGATGTGCTGCCGGTGCTGCGCAAGCAGACGCTATTCAACGGCCGCGCGGCGGTATTGGGTTTTTGCTACGGCGGCCCGTACTCGATTCTCGGGCCGAAGCGCCTGGGTTACGACGCCGGCATTTCATGCCACGGCACGCAGATGCTCGACTTCATCAAGGAACTCGAGGGCGTCCGGCAACCGGTGTGCATCATCTGGGGCGACCAGGATCAGATGGCGCCTGCCCCTGTACTGGACGCGTACCGCGCCGTGCCGGCGCGCATGAAAAACGTGGAAGTGCATGTTTTTCCGGGTATCCAGCACGGCTACATGATGCGCGGCAACGCGAAGGCCTTCGACAAGAACATGTACGCGTTTTCCATGGAACGCGCGCTCGCCATCCTGGAACGCCTTGCCGGAACGTAACGACGAGCGGTATCAGTAGGCGCGGATCCCGAACAGCATGGGGTGGAACCAGAAGAACAGCGCGTAGAGCGCGAGGCCGATGGCCGGATTGCGCCAGCCGATCTCGCGCGCGTCGAAACGGTTGCGGCCCTGCAGGATGGCGAGGAACGGAAAATACGAGGTCGCGGCGGCGAAGCGCTGCCAGTCTTCGCCCAGGGTCTTCGCTTTGCGCCGGTCGATGAGCAAGGCGCCGAGCGCGGCGAGGACGAGGAAGCTGCCGAAAAAAATCGTGGCCTTCAGCTCGCCGCGCGCGAGCAGGTGGGCGCCGGCCCAGAGCATGAAGCCCCACATCATCGGATGACGCGTGACGCGGATGATGCCGCGCGCCGGATCGGGATGCTTGAGCAGCTTGTCGGCGCCCACGAGCGTCGGGTTGCGCGAGAGCAAGCCGCAGGCGATCAGGATGAAGGAGAAGGGCATCAAGATCGCGGGCGCCAGCCGCAGGCCGGGAAATACCGGCTCCAGCGGCGCCTTGCCGTAGGCCCAGATCATCCAGCCGAGCATGCCGATGGCGACGACCGTGTAGACGCCGATATAGGCCTTCTCGCCCATACCCTTGACCACGGCGGACCGCAGCGGCGTGCTGCTGACGAAGTGCGTGCCCAGGAACGCGGCGGTGGCGATATAGAGCTGAACGCTTGAGTCCATGGCGATTAGCGTAGCACCGCGTCAGGCCAGCGCCTTGCCGGCGATCTCGGCGACGTCCTTCGACAGGCCCGAGGCGTCGCGAATCCGCTCCAACTGAATTCTTGATTTTGTTTTTCTTTCCAAATCAAATCGTTTCCAGCGGTCAAATGCTCGCGCGATGCGCGCCGCCACCTGCGGATTGAGCTTGTCCAGGGCCAGCACCTGGTCGGCGAGGAAGGCGTAGCCTGCGCCGTCCGCGGCGTGGAAGCGCACGTGGTTTGCCGCGAACACGCGGATCAGAGAGTAGACCTTGTTCGGCACCTTGAGGTCGAAGGCGGGATGCGCGAGGAGCTCCTGCACGCGTGCGAGCGTACCGGGCAGGCGCGAGCCGGCCTGCACCGCGAGCCATTTGTCCACGATGAGCGGTTCGTCCTTCCACCTGTCGTAGAACGAATCGAGCGCGATGCCGCGCTGCTTCGCGGTGCTGTTCGCCAGCGCGCTGAGCGCGGCGAACTGCTCGGTCATGTTGTCCGACTGGCCGAACTGCTCGTAGCAGAGCGCGACCACGTCGCCGGTCTCCAGCTCCATGAGGGTGGAGAGCGCCAGGTTCCTGAGCGCGCGCCTGCCGGCGGATGCGGCGTCCGGCGAGTAGGGGGCGGCGATCTTGAGTGTTCTGTAGGTTTCGAGAAATTCATTTTTAAAATTCGAAGCCAGGGCATGGCGCAGCGCATTGCGCGACGCGTGCAGGCGGTCCGGATCGACTATTTCCATCTGCTCGGCGAGGAATGCCTCCGAGGGCAGGGTCAGAACCTCGGCGACAAACGCGTGATCGGTTTCCTCAAGTACTTTATTTACTGAAGCAAGAAAAGCATCCGTTGGCTTGCCCGCACGCTTCAGAATGATCTCCGTGGCGAGGCGCTGCGCCGCCTCCCAGCGGTTGAACGGGTCGTCGTCGTTCGCCAGCAGGTGCACCAGGTCGGCTTCGGTGTACGGGTAGTTCAGGATCACCGGCGCCGAGAAGCCGCGCAACAGGGAGGGAATTGGTTTGGATTTCAGGTTTTCGAACTTGTAGCTTTGCTCTTTTTCCGTCACGGACAAAACCTTTTCGTGCTGTCCGATCTTCACCGTCAGCGGTATATGGAAAGGCGGATTCATGGATTGCTTTACCGTCAAGGTAAAAACCTTGTCTGCAAAAATTCCACTGCAATCCAGTACAGGCGTCCCCGCCACGTCGTACCAGCGCCTGAACTGCGTCAGGTCCACGCCGGAGGCGTCCTGCATCGCCTGGACGAAGTCGTCGCAGGTCACGGCCTGGCCGTCGTGGCGCTTGAAGTAGAGCTTCATGCCGCCCTGGAATTTTTTCTCGCCGAGCAAGGTGTGCTGCATGCGCACCACCTCCGCGCCCTTCTCGTACACCGTCATGGTGTAGAAGTTGCGGATCTCCTGGTAGGACTGCGGCCGGACAGGGTGCGCCATCGGTCCGGCGTCCTCCGCGAACTGCCCCGCGCGCAGCCCGCGCACTTCCTGGATGCGGGTCACGGCGCGCGAGTAGGTGTCGGCGCCGTATTCCTGGTCGCGGAACACCGTCAGGCCTTCCTTGAGCGAAAGCTGGAACCAGTCGCGGCAGGTGACGCGGTCGCCGGTCCAGTTGTGGAAGTACTCGTGTGCGACCACGCGGTCGATGTTCAGGTAGTCGGTATCGGTGGCGGTGTCCGGGCGCGCCAGCACGTACTTGGTGTTGAAGATGTTGAGGCCCTTGTTCTCCATCGCGCCGGAGTTGAAATCGCCGACCGCCACGATCTTGTATTCGTCGAGATCCAGTTCGAGGTCGAAGCGCTTCTCGTCCCAGACGATGGCGCGCTTCAGGCAGTCCATCGACCAGCCGGCCTGATCCAGCTTGCCGGGTTCGACGTAGATCGAGAGGTTCTTTTTCTTTCCGCTCTTTGAAAGCATTTCGTTCTGCAAAACCTCGAGATCGGCCGCCACCAATGCAAACAGGTAGGAAGGCTTGGGGAACGGATCCTCGAACCGCGCCCAATGACGATTGTTTTCCTCAATTCCCTTTGAAATTAGATTTCCATTCGAAAGAAGAACGGGATACTTCGTCCTGTCCGCATGGACGGTCACGGTATAGACGGCAAGGTTGTCCGGCCGGTCGAGGAACCAGGTGATGCGCCGGAAGCCCTGCGCTTCGCATTGCGTAACGAAGCCGCTCTGCGTGGCGTACAGGCCCTCCAGCTTGGTGTTCTTCTGCGGCACGATGCGCGTCACGGTTTCGAGGGTGAAGGCATCGGGGACATCGGGGATGGTGAGGTGTTCCGCCGTTACATGGTGTGTTTTTTCTTTTTGATTCAAAAGCAAAGACACCAGTTCCAATTCGTCGCCATCCAGCACCAGCTCCGCATCCTTCGTCTTGGAGACGGGATTGCGGCGCACGGCGAGGGTGGCCTTGACGAGGGCGTCGTCGGCCCGGATGTCGACGTCGAGCGCGATGCGCTCGATGAGGAACGCCGGAGGGGCGTAGTCCTTGAGGTGGATCGTTTTCGGTGCGGGCTCGCGCATGGCGGAAAATGATACAGAATATGCCGCGATCTCACTAACTCATGAAGAGAAAATGGAATGTCCGCGCTGTTTCTGATCGGCGCCTAGGAACCGGGAGAGAAAGGCCATAGCAGATCAGCTCAGAGCATCGGCGGCAGACAGCGGCCATGGAGCGTACGATTCCCGTCCCTGGCTCAAGCACTATGCGGCCACGAGCAAGCACGACCTTGAGGCGCTGGACTGCAAAAACCTGGGCGATCTCATCGCCAGCGCCAGCCGAGAATTCACCGCGGCCCCGGCATTCACGACCTGCCTGCCGACCGGAACCACCGGCACCTTGACGTTCGCCGATGTCGACCGACTGACGGACGAATTCGCCGCTTATCTGCGCTTTGAGCTGGGTTTGGAAAAAGGCGAACGCGTAGCCATCCAAAGCCCCAACTGCCTTGCTTACCCGGTATTCCTGTTCGGCGCTGCCAAGGCAGGGTGCGTGATCGTCAACATCAACCCGCTGTACACGGCGCCGGAAATCGAGTTCGCGTTGAAAGATTCAGGTGCAAAGCTGCTGCTCATCATCGACATGTTCGCCGACAAGCTGGCTGCGGTTATTCCAAAAAGCCAGGTAAAAACGGTGCTGATCAACAACGTGGCCGAGTTCTTCCCGCCGCTGCGCAAATTCATCGTCCGAATGGTACAGCGGTACAAGAAAATGATTCCGCCGTGTCCGGTTCCCGCGCAGCCGTTGGCGGAGGCGCTCAAGCTCGGCGCGAAGCAACTGGCGCAAGGGCGATCGGTCGCAGCGCTTGAGGTCGGCCTGGATGATCTGCTGGCGCTGCAATACACCGGCGGCACCACCGGCCGTCCCAAGGGCGCCATGCTGACGCACCGCAACCTTGTCTCGAACGTCGCGCAGGCGAACAACAATTTACGGCAGGTTCTCGACGACAATCGCACCTCTCTCACGCCGCTGCCGATGTATCACATCTTTGCGATGGGGGTCAGCGCGATGATTTACCGTGCCGGTGGACACAATGTGCTCATCCCCTCGCCGCGCCCGATCTCCAACTTGAAGCCGGCGTTCGAGAAGTTCAATTTCCGCTTCATGACCGGCGTCAACACGCTGTTCGTGGGTTTGCTCAACGAGGAATGGTTCCGCAGCAACCCTCCCAAGGACCTCAAGGCCGCCATCGGTGGCGGCGCCGCCGTACAGGAGGCGGTAGCCGAACGCTGGCAACAGGTCACGGGTTTCCGGCTTTATCAGGGTTACGGATTGACGGAAACCAGTCCGGGGGTGACGGCCAATCCGATCGGCGGCCCGGAAAAAATCGGCAGCATCGGCATTCCTTCCGCCAGCACCTACGTGCGCATCGTGGACGACGCAGGCAAGCCGGTGCCGGTGGGCGAGCGGGGCGAACTGGTGGTGAAGGGACCGCAAGTCATGCAGGGATACTGGCAGCGGCCCGAGGAAACGCAGCAAGCGCTCAGGGACGGTTGGCTGCATACCGGCGACATCGCACGCATGGACGAGGATGGATTCTTTTACATCGTCGACCGTAAGAAGGACATGGTGCTGGTTTCCGGCTTCAACGTCTACCCCGCCGAGGTGGAGGACGCAATCGTCAAACACCCCGGCGTGCTTGAAGCGGGCGTCATCGGCGTGCCGGACGACGATAGCGGCGAAGCGGTGCGCGCCTACGTGGTCAAGCGCGATCCGGCATTGACCGGGGAAGCGTTGCGCGAGCACTGCCGCAAATTCCTTGCCGGCTACAAAATTCCCAGGCAGATCGTGTTCCGCACCGAGCTGCCCAAAACCCCGATCGGCAAGATACTGCGCAAAGACCTGCGCGCGGAAGCGTTGCGGGAAATGGGCAAAGCATGAACGCTGCGGTCCGCGACGCGCTGCAGGAGCTGCTTTCCCTTGCAGGGCTGCAGCAAACGCCCGGTGCGGAAGTCGCATTCACAGGCAGTGATCCGGTGTTTCCGACGCCCTATCTCATCGGTACCGCCGGCGCCGCGGCGCTGGGGGCGGTGGGTTTGGCGGTGTCCCGCCTTTGGTTTTTACGAACAAAAAGAATTCAAGGAGTGAAAGTCGATGTGCGGGCCGCTGCCGCCGCCATGCGCAGTGCCCGCTACCTGAAGATCGACGGCAAGGCGCCGAAGGAAATGTGGGATCCGCTAAGCGGCTACTACCCGGCCAGGGACGGCTGGGTCAGCATCCATTGCAATTTTCCGAATCATCGCGATGCCGCGATGAAGGTGCTCGGCAATCCCGCCGACCGCCCTGCCGCGGAAGAGGCGAGCCGCGGCTGGGACGGACTCGCGCTGGAAGACGCAATTCATGCCGCGAAAGGCTGCGCGGGTTTTGCCCGCACGGGCACCGAGTGGTCACTGCATCCGCACGCGGCGGCGGTGGCGGCGCAGCCTCTGCTCGAAATCGTGAAGATTGGCGACGCGCCGCCGCAGCCGCTGCCGGCCGGGGAGCGGCCGCTCGGGGGGGTGCGGGTGCTGGATCTCACACGCGTGCTTGCCGGCCCCACCTGCGCGCGCACTCTCGCCGAGCATGGCGCCGACGTGCTCAAGATCACCGGCGCGCACTTGCCGGACTCCGGACCGAGCGAACTGGATACAGGGATCGGCAAACTGTCGGCGCATCTCGACCTGCGCACGCCGGCGGGCGTCGAGACGCTGCGCGCGCTGTTGCGCGAAGCGGACGTGTTTTCCCAGTCCTACCGTCCCGGGGCGTTGGCCGCGCGCGGCTTTTCCCCGGAGCAGGCGGCGCAGTTGCGACCCGGCATCGTCTACGTGACGCTCAGCGCCTGGGGAACCGAAGGGCCGTGGCACGACCGCCGCGGCTTCGACAGCATCGTGCAGACGGTGAACGGCATGGCTTACGCGCAGGGCGGCCAGAAACCCAAACTGATGCCGGTCTCGGCGATCGACTACGTGAGCGGCTATCTGATGGCCTACGGCGCGATGGTGGCGTTGGCGCGCCGCGTTGGGGAAGGCGGCAGCTGGCTGGTGCGCGTGTCGCTCGCGCGTACGGGAAAATGGATTGTGGACCGAGGTTTCTTTGACGATTTCGCTTCAGTCCCGAAAGACCTTGAACCCGAAGAACTGAAGAAACTCCTGGTCGAGACCAAAGCGCCCCAAGGACTGATTCAACATCTCAAACCCGTTCTTGGCCTGTCCGAGACGCCGCCGCATTGGGAGCGGCCGCCGGTGCCGCTGGGCACCCACCGGCCCGAATGGCCTACGCGATTATAAGGAACGCGCCTACGCGTTTTTCTGCTGCAGGCGCTTGATCAGGCCGTCCACGCCGGAGGCCCGCGTGATGCTCTCGAACTCGGCGCGGTAGGTCAGCACGAGGCTCACGCCTTCCACCGAGATGTCGTAGATCATCCAGCCCTCGGGGGTCTTCTTCATCGAGTACTCTACCGCCACTGGCGGGCGGCCTGGGCTCAGGTACTGGTTGCGCACGGTGACTTCCGTGGCACCCGGCGCCATGCGTACCGGTAGAACCTTCAGCGTCTGGCCGCGGTAGACGCCGATCGCGTTCGAGTAGATGCGCACCAGCATCGAACGGAACTCGTTCACCACCTGCGTCTGCTGCGCCGGGCTGGCCGTGTACCAGGACTTGCCCATCGCGATCAGGGCAGCCTCGCGGAAGTCCACATGCGGCAGGATTTTCTGCTCGGCGAGCGCGAACGCCTTCTTGCGGTCGCCTGCCTGCAACTGCTTGTCGGCCTGGACGCTGTCGAGCACGTCGGCCGTGACCTTGCGAACCAGCTCTTCGGGGCCCAGTTCCTGGGCGCCAGTCTCGAAGGACAGGAGCAAAGACAGCAAAACCACGAGAGTCTTCATGGTTCTCCAGACATCAGGCGGGCCCGCGAGTTCCCGCGCCGCGTGACCAAATCAACAATTGGTTGCCTGCCAGGGCGACCAGAATGACAACGCCGCCCGCAATCGTCGCGCCGGCGGGGACCTCGCCCGCGCCCAGCCAGGCCCAGAGCGGACCGAGCACGACCTCGAGCAGGCCGAGCAACGCGATCTCGGGCGCGCGCAGGGTACGGCTCGCCAGCACCAGCAGCATGCAGGGCAGCCCGAGCTGGAACACGCCCAGCGCGGCAAGCACCGCGAAGTCGCGCGGCGTGGCCGTGAACGGCAGCGCCCAGGGCAGCGTGACCGCCGCCGAGAGCAGGGCGCCGAGCAGCACTGCGGGCATCAGGTCTATGCGGGCGGCCGAGTGCCGCAGCATGATGATGTTGACTGCGCCAGCCACCGGGATCGAGAGCGCGATCAGCATGCCGGCGAGGTGCCGGCCGTCGCCGGCCTGCAGCCCGGCGCCGAACATCACCGCCATGCCCACGGTCGCAAGCGCGATTGCAGCCCAGGTGCGCGCGGGTACCGGCTCGCGAAGCACCAACCAGGCGAGCAGGGCGGTCAGGAACGCCCCGATGCTGTTGGTCACTAGGACGTTGGCGGTAGTGGTCAAGGTGAGCGCCACGATGAACGCGGTGAACATGACCGCCCACATGGCGCCTGATACCAGGCCGACGGTGCCCGCGGCCCGCAGCGCGCGCCAGGCGCCGGCGCCCTGCAGCGCCACGAGCGCCGCGGCGACGAAAAGCGCCGCGAAAGAGCTGCGCCAGAACGCGATCTCGAAGGCGTCCGCGTGCTCGATGCTGCGCGTCAGTACGCCGGCCATGCTCCACAGCACCGGGGCACAGACCATCATCGCGAGCGCGACCGGCCGCCGCGGCGGAGCGGGCAGCGTCACGCGGCCCGTTCGGCGAGGAAGGCCGACAGCGCACGGCAGGTGTGGGTCCCGCTCGCGGCGGATTTCTCCGGGGATCCCTGGAACACCACGCGCCCGCCCTGGCTGCCGCCTTCCGGACCCAGATCGACGATCCAGTCGGCTTCCGCGATCACGTCCAGGTTGTGCTCGATGACCACCACGGAATTGCCGGCGTCCACCAGCCGGTGCAGCACGCGGATCAGTTTCTCGACGTCGGCCATGTGCAGGCCGACGGTGGGCTCATCCAGCACGTAAAGGGTCTTTTTCCCGGCACTCGTCTTCGAGAGCTCGGTCACCAGCTTGAGCCGCTGCGCTTCGCCGCCCGACAGCGTCGGGCTCTGCTGGCCGAGCGTGAGGTAGCCCAGGCCCACGTCCTGCATCAGCCGCAGCGCGCGCTGGATGGACGGATGCGCCGCGAAGAACTCGAGTGCTTCGTCCACGCTCATCGCCAGCACTTCGCCGATGGTTTTTTCGCGCCAGCGCACCGCCAGCGTCTCCGGATTGAAGCGCAGGCCGCCGCAGGCTTCGCAGGTCACCTTCACGTCGGGCAGGAACGACATCTCGATTTTCCTGATGCCCTGTCCCGCGCAGCTTTCGCAGCGCCCGCCCTTGGTGTTGAAGGAGAAGCGGCTCGCGCTCCAGCCGCGCATGCGCGCCTCCGATGTGTCGGCGAAGCTCCGGCGGATCGCGTCCCAGAAGCCGACGTAGGTCGCGGGGCAGGAGCGCGGCGTCTTGCCGATCGGCGTCTGGTCCACTTCCAGCACGCGGTCCAACAGTTTCGCGCCGGAAATGTTTTTGCACCCTATGGATTTTTTTTCCTGAAGGGAACGAAACAAGACATCCCTGGCGAGCGTGGACTTGCCCGAGCCCGAGACGCCGGTGACGACGACCAGACGCTCCAGGGGAATGCGCGCATCAACTGCTTGCAGATTATGCAGTTTTGCTTTCTGGATTTTCAAGTCAAAAGATTTTTCAGTAACAACACGGCGCGGCTGAACGGGATGCCTGAGCGGTTCCCTTAGAAATTTTCCAGTCAGGGAATCGGGCAGCTTCATCAGGTCTTCCGCGTCGCCCGCGCCGATGACGCGGCCGCCCAGCTTGCCCGCGCCGGGCCCCAGGTCGATGACGTGGTGCGCCCGCCGGATGGTGTCTTCGTCGTGCTCGACCACCACCAGCGTATTGCCCTTGGCTTCCAGCTTCTCCAGCACCTCGAGCAGGATCTGGTGGTCGCGGTGGTGCAGGCCGATGGTCGGCTCGTCCAGGATGTAGCACACGCCGCGCAGATTGGAGCCGAGCTGCGCGGCGAGCCGGATGCGCTGCGCCTCGCCACCCGACAGCGTCGGCGCCGAGCGGTCGAGCGTCAGGTAGCCCAGGCCGACCTGCTGCAGGAAGTCGAGCCGGCTGTTGAGCTCTCCGATGAGGTCTTTTGCTATTTCAGCTTCTCTGCCTTTCAAAACCATCTTTGAAAGAAAACCAAACAAACCCTCAATAGGCATGTTGCCGTAGTCCGCAATGCTCCTCCCATTCCACTGCACTGCCAGCGCCTCCGGATTCAGGC
Source organism: Pseudomonadota bacterium (assembly GCA_038040245.1). GTDB lineage: Bacteria > Pseudomonadota > Gammaproteobacteria > Burkholderiales > SG8-39 > RBG-16-66-20. The sequence continues at coordinate 13,126 of JBBPIU010000062.1, forward strand.
GCTTGCCGTCGCAGTCGGGGCAGGGTTGGTCCACCTCCAGCCATTCGATCCAGGAATCGAGCACGTGGTCTTCGGTGCCGGTGCGCGAGCGCTCCGCGTCCCAGCCAACGTCCTTGAGCTCCAGCCCCGTGCCGTAGCAGGTCGCGCACCAGCCGTGCCGCGAGTTGTACGAGAAGAGGCGCGGGTCGAGTTCGGCGAAGCCGCGCCCGCAGGACGGGCAGGAGCGCTTGGTGGAGAAGGACTGCGGCTTTTTCGCGAGGATATGGACGGAGCCTTTGCCAATTTCCAATGTTTTTGATAATTCTTTTCTAAGTTGAAATTCAGAAGAAGGCGAAACTTTTACCACAGCGACCGGCAATTCAATGCTGTGCTCCTTGAACCGGTCGATGCGCGCAAACGGCTGCACCGGCAGCAGCCTGCCATCCACCCGCAGGTGGGAATAGCCCTTGCTGCGCGCCCACTTGGCGAGGTCCGTGTAGACGCCCTTGCGGTTGACGATCAGCGGCGCGAGCAGGGTGATGTGCTGGCCGCGGTAGTCGCGCAGCAGCCGCGCCAGGATCACGTCCTCGCTCTGCGGCTCGATCGCGACGTCGCAATCCGGGCAGTACTGGGTGCCGAGCTTGACGAAGGCGAGGCGCAGGAAGTGGTGGACCTCGGTGAGCGTGCCGACCGTGCTCTTGCGGCCGCCGCGGCTGGTGCGCTGCTCGATCGCCACGGTCGGCGGGATGCCGAAGATCGCGTCCACGTCCGGCCGCGAGGCGCCCTGCACGAACTGCCGCGCGTAGGCGTTGAGCGATTCCAGGTAGCGCCGCTGGCCCTCCGAAAACAGGATGTCGAAGGCGAGGGTGGATTTCCCCGATCCCGAGACGCCGGTCACCACCGTGAAGCGGTTGCGCGGAATCTCGACATCGATGCCCTTGAGGTTGTGCTCCTTTGCGTTGTGGATCTGGATTGACGTGCCGAGATAGCGACCAGGGGGTTCTTTCGCTTTTTTTTCCAGAAGTTCTTTTCCTGAAAAAGCCAACTCATACTCTCTCAGCGCCTTGGCGGTGTGCGAGCGTGGATGCTTTGCGATCTCCTCCGGCGTTCCCGTGCAGACCACCTCACCGCCCGCATCACCGCCCTCCGGGCCGAGGTCGATGATCCAGTCGCAGGCGCGGATCACGTCCAGGTTGTGCTCGATGACCAGCAGCGAATGCCCCGCGTCCAGCAACTGCCGGAAGGCGCGCAGCAGCTTCGCCACGTCGTCGAAGTGCAGGCCGGTGGTCGGTTCGTCGAACAGAAAGAGCTTTTGGGTTTCGGTGCCGCCGGCTTCCGCGAGATAGCCGGCGAGCTTCAGGCGCTGCGCTTCGCCGCCGGAAAGCGTCGGCACCGGCTGGCCGAGGCGCAGGTAGTCCAGGCCGACGTCTTTCAGCGGCCGGAGTTTCGCCACCAGGTCCGCCTCGTTGCGGAAGAAGTACAGCGCTTGCGATACGGTCAGGTCCAGCACGTCGGCGATGGACTTGGCGCCGAGCTTCACTTCCAGGATTTCCGCGCGGAAGCGCCTGCCGTCGCAGTCGGGACAGCGCAGGTAGACATCCGCCAGGAATTGCATCTCGACGTGTTCGAAACCGTTGCCGCGGCAGGCCGGGCAGCGGCCGTTGCCCGAGTTGAAGCTGAAAGTGCCGGGGGTGTATTGGCGGCTTTTTGATTCAGTTGCTTTTGCAAAGAGTTGCCGAATTGAATCGAACGCACCGACGTAGCTCGCGGGGTTGGAGCGCGTGGTCTTGCCGATCGGCGACTGGTTCACCAGCACCACTTCCTCGACGTTGTCGGCGCCGCGCAGCGCCTGGTGCGCGCCCGGGGGATCGGTGGGCTTGCCCTTGGCCTTGCGCAGCGCGGCGTAGAGCACATCCTGCATCAGCGTCGATTTGCCCGAACCGGAGACGCCCGTGACGCATACTAGACGCTCGAGAGGAATGGCGACATCGATGTTCTTGAGGTTGTGTTGACTTGCCTTTTCTACCTTCAAGAATTTCCTCGAAGGGCTCGCGGCAGGCGAGGTGCCGGCTTTCTTTCTACCTGAAAAATATTCAGCAGTAATGGTGCTCGATTTTCGAAGTTCTTCGGGCGTCCCAAAAAATGCGATCTCGCCGCCGCGCTCGCCCGGCCCCGGGCCGATGTCGAGGATGCGGTCGGCGGCAAACATGATCTGCGGATCGTGTTCGACCACCACCAGCGAGTTGCCGGCGTCGCGCAGCCGCTTCATGACGTCGATCACGCGCCCCATGTCGCGCGGGTGCAGGCCGATGGACGGCTCATCCAGCACGAACAGCGTATTGACGAGCGAGGTGCCGAGCGCGGTGGTGAGGTTGATGCGCTGCACCTCGCCGCCCGACAGCGTGCGCGACTGCCGGTCCAGCGTCAGGTAGCCCAGGCCGACGTCGCAGAGGAATTTCAGCCGCGTGCGGATCTCGGTGAGCAGCAGGTCCGTGGCCTTGTCCAGGGGTGCCGGAAGCTGCAGTTCATCAAAAAAGGTTTTGGTACTTGAAATTGGGAAAAGCATCAGGCTATGGATTGAATGCCCGTTCAATTTCCACAGTATCGAATCGGGCTTGAGCCGCGTGCCGTTGCAGGCCAGGCAGGGCGTGTAGGCGCGGTACTTGGAGAGCAGCACCCGGATGTGCATCTTGTAGGCCTTGCTCTCCAGCCATTTGAAGAAGCGCCGCACGCCGTACCAGACGCCCGGCCAGGACTTGCGCCAGCTCACCCACTCCGGTTCGCCTTCAAGTACCCAGGTTTTGTTTCCTTCGCTTAATTTATTCCATGGAACGTCCAGGGCAATTCCGCGTTTCTTCGCATATTTCACCAGGTCGTCCTGGCAATCCTTGAAACTCGGCGATTGCCAGGTTCTTACGCAACCTTCCCGTAAGGTTAAAGACTCATTGGGAACTACAAGACCGAAGTCGACGCCAATGACGCGGCCGAAGCCGCGACAGGTTTCGCAGGCGCCGAGCGGCGAGTTGAACGAAAACGCCGCGGGCGTGGGCTCCGAGTAGGAGATGTCGCAGTCGGGGCAGTGCAGGTGGGAGGAGAACTTCCAGGGCTTGCCGTTCTCCGGGAACACATTCACCTTGCCCTGGCCGACCTTCAGGGCGCTTTCCAGGGCTTCCATGACCCTTGCGCGCTCGGCAGAGCCGATGCGCAGGCGGTCCTGCACCACTTCCAGCGTGGTCTTCGAGCGCTCATGGATGCGCGTGTAGCCCTGGCGCTCCAGCAGCTGCAGGATTTCCTTCTCGGTGAAATTCTTCGGGATGCTGACCGGAAAGGTGAGGATCAGTCTTTGATCCGGCTTTTCCGTCAAGGACTTGTAGATCGAATCGGGTGTGTCGCGTACCACCGGCTTGCCACATCCCCGGCAAAACAGTTTTGCCGCCCGGGCATACAGCAGCTTCAGGTGGTCGTTCAGCTCGGTCATCGTGCCCACGGTGGAGCGCGAGGTGCGGACCGGGTTGGTCTGGTCGATGGCGATGGCCGGCGGGATGCCCTCGATGGCATCCACCTGCGGCTTGTCCATGCGGTCGAGGAACTGGCGCGCGTAGGGGCTGAAGGTCTCGACGTAGCGCCGCTGGCCCTCGGCGTACAAGGTGTCGAAGACGAGCGAGGACTTGCCCGAGCCCGAGACGCCGGTGACGACCACCAGCTCGCCGTTCGGGATCGAAAGGGTCAAGTTCTTGAGGTTGTTCTGGCGCGCGCCGCGAATCACGATCGCGTCGGCGGGAATCTGTTCGTGCTTCACGGAATCGGGGGAAGGCGCAACGAGCCACGATTCTATCCGGCGTCGCGGCTCGGGAACGCTACGTTCGCCAGAAAAAGGTCTATAGTGTAACCATGATGTTCCGCGTTGTTGCAGCAATGGCAATTGCGGCGTTCGGCGCCTCTCAGGCGCTCGGACAGGTGTATCCGAATCGACCCGTCAGAGTAGTGGTGGCGTTCGCGCCGGGCACGACTTCCGATATCGTCGGGCGGATGTTCGCCGACAAGCTCACGCAAGCAACCGGTCAGTCGTTCGTAGTCGAGAACCGGACCGGGGCCGGCGGCACGATCGGCGCCGAGTTCGTGGCGAAGTCCGCGCCGGACGGCTACACGCTGCTGGTCTCCACGGCGGCGCTGCCGGTGAGTGCCCACGTGTATCGCAACCTCAAGTACGACACCGGCCGCGACTTCGCCTCGATCACCGTGGTGTCGCATTCTCCGCTCGCCCTGGCGGCGAACCTCGCCTTTCCGCCGCGCAATGTCGCCGAGCTGATCGAGTACGCGAAGGCGCATCCCGGCAAGGTGAATTTCGGCTCGGCCGGCGTCGGTACGTCGCACCATCTCACAGGCGAAAAATTCAAGGTGGACACCGGCATCAACATCGTTCACGTCCCCTATAAGGGTTCCGGCCCGGCGCATGTGGACCTGCTCGGCGGGCAGATCGAGATGATGTTCGACAATATCGTCGCGCTGCTGCCTCACTTCAGGGCCGGCAAGCTGCGTCCGCTCGCGGTGTCGAGCGCGAAGCGCAATGCGATGCTGCCCGACGTGCCGAGCATCCAGGAGGCGGGCGTGAGGAATTTCGAGACCGTCGCCTGGTTCGGCTTCGTCGCGCCCGCCGGGACGCCGGCGGACGTGATCGCCCGGCTGCACGGGGAGATCACCAAGGCGCTCGCGCTCCCGGACGTGCGCCAGCGTCTGATCGACACCGGCTCGGACATCATCGGCAGCTCGCCCGAGGCGGCCGACCGCCACCTGCGCGAAGAGATCGCGAAGTGGGGCGTGGTCGTCCGGGCGGCGAACGTCAGCGCGAACTAAGCGAGCATGGGAAAGCGCTCGTGGATCGAAAGCTCGGACGTCCTTTCGCTGTTTCCCAGCCTGGTATGGAAAATTCAGCTGCGAGCCGAGGTGCACGAACCGATCGACGCGAGCGCACTCGGCTTGCTGCATGCGCTGCGACAGGGGTTGCCCGAGCTGAAAGCCGGTGAAGCCTGGCAATCGGGGCATGCCCTGCACGGGCGCGAGGAACTGCATGAGCTTTGCGACTGCGTCAGCCGCGCGGCGGCGAGCGTGCTGCAGTTCCTGAAAATCGGCGCACAAGCGATCGAGATCACCGGCTGCTGGGTCAACCTGGTTGCGCCGGGCGCCGCGCATCGCGGGCACAGCCATCCCAACAATTACCTGACCGCGGTGTACTACGTGCGCACCTGGCCCGGCGCCGACACCATCAACTTCCACGACCCGCGCAGTCAAGCCGGGGTCATCAGGCCACCAGTCACGGAGCTCACCTCCGCCAACACCGATCAGGTCGTGGTTCGAGTGAGAAACGGCACGCTGCTCGTCTTTCCTGCGTATTTGCAACACTCTGTCGATGCCAACGCCGGCAGCGAGAGCCGGGTGAGCGTGAGCTTCAACTTGATGTTTTCCGCGTTTACTGCGGAGTTGAGCAAGCCGTTGTGGGGCGATGAATGAAGCGGCTTTGAGGGCTATACTCGACTAACGGGTCGTCGCGCCTGCGATGGCCGTCCTGTGGAGTTCCCCTATGGCGCGTATGGTCAAGTGCATCAAGCTCGGGCGCGAAGCCGAGGCGCTCGATTTCTCGCCCTATCCCGGCGCGCTCGGCAAGCGCATCTTCGAGAACGTATCGAAGGAAGCGTGGCGGCAGTGGCTCGAGCACCAGAAGATGCTGGTGAACGAAAACCGGCTCAACCTCGCCGACAAGAAGGCGCGCGACTACCTCGCGCAGCAGATGGAGAACCATTTCTTCGGCAGCGGCGCCGA
>JBBPIU010000063.1:0-18522 GCA_038040245.1 Pseudomonadota bacterium
AAGGTCTTCATGTAGTCGCTCGCGGCGACCACCGGGCCGGCGCGCTTCTCGAGGCACTGCGTTACATAAGGTACGCGCGCCTTGTCCTCCGGATGCAGCAGGTTCCAGCGGTCCGCGGCGAGTCCCTCGCGACGCAGCTCGGTGAAGCTGGTCGCGCTCCAGACGTCGGCCGCCACGTCCCAGTCCTTCTCCAGCAATTCGGCAGCTGCGATCACTTCGCGCAGGATTGTTCCGGAGCCAAGAATCTGGACTCGCAATTTTGCTTTTGTTTTTGTTTCTTTAAATAAATAAAGACCTTTCAATATTCCCTGCTCGGCGCCTTCGGGCAGCGCCGGGTGCTCGTAGTTCTCGTTCATCAGGGTGATGTAGTAGCACACATCCTCCTGATTCGTGACCATGCGGCGCAGGCCGTCGTGGATGATCACCGCGAGCTCGTAGCCGTAGGTCGGATCGTAGGAAATGCAGTTCGGGATTACCGAGGAGAGGAGGTGCGAGTGACCGTCTTCATGTTGCAGGCCCTCGCCGTTCAGCGTGGTGCGTCCCGCAGTCGCGCCCAGCAGAAAACCGCGCGCCCGCTGGTCCGCCGCCGCCCAGGCGAGATCGCCGATCCTCTGCATGCCGAACATCGAGTAGAAGATATAGAACGGCACCGTGACCTGGTTCGAATGGCTGTACGAGGTGGCCGCCGCGATCCACGAGCACATCGCGCCCGCCTCGTTGATGCCCTCCTCCAGGATCTGCCCCGCCTTGTCCTCGCGGTAGTACATCACCTGGTCCTTGTCCACCGGCTCGTACTTCTGGCCTTCGGGGGCGAAAATGCCGAGCTGGCGGAACATGCCTTCCATGCCGAAGGTGCGCGCCTCGTCGGGGACGATCGGCACGATGTGCTTGCCGATCTCCTTGTCCCGGATCAGCGCGGTCAGCCCGCGCACGAATGCCATGGTGGTTGAGATCTCGCGGCCCTCGCCCGAGCCCTTCAGCAACTGGTCAAAGGCCGACAGCGGCGGCACGGCTGGAACTTTGTCCGCCTTGCGCCGGCGTTGCGGCAGGTAGCCGCCGAGCGCCTTCCTGCGCTCATGCAGGTACTTCATCTCCGGCGCGTCCGCGGGCGGGATGTAGAACGGCAGCGCGTCGAGCTTGTCGTCCGGGATCGGGATATTGAAGCGATCGCGCATCTCCTTGATGGTCGCGGTATCGACTTTCTTCAACTGGTGCGTCGGGTTTTTCGCCTGGCCCTGCTTGCCCATGCCGTAGCCCTTGATCGTTTTGGCGAGAATCACGGTGGGCTGGCCCTTGTGCTTCACCGCCGCCGCGTAGGCGGCGTAAATCTTGTGCGGGTCATGCCCGCCGCGGTTCAGGCGCCAGATGTCCTCGTCGGTCATGCGCGATACCATCTCCAGCACCTTGGGGTGCTTGCCGAAGAAATGCTTGCGCACGAAGGCGCCGTCGTTGGCCTTGAAGTTCTGGTACTCGCCGTCGACCGTCTCCTCCATGATGCGCAGCAAAAGCCCTTCCTTGTCGCGCGCCAGCAGCGGATCCCAGTAGCCGCCCCAGATGAGCTTGATCACGTTCCAGCCGGCGCCGCGGAAGTTCCCTTCCAGTTCCTGGATGATCTTGCCGTTGCCGCGCACCGGGCCGTCCAGGCGCTGCAGGTTGCAGTTGACGATGAAGACGAGATTGTCGAGCTTCTCGCGCGCTGCCATACCGATCGCGCCCAGGGATTCCGGCTCGTCCATCTCGCCGTCGCCGCAGAACACCCAGACCTTGCGGTTCTCCGTCTGCGCGTGCCCCCTCGCCTGCAGGTACTTGAGGTAGCGCGCCATGTAGATCGCCTGGATCGGCCCCAGGCCCATGGATACCGTCGGGAACTGCCAGTAGTCGGGCATCAGCCACGGATGCGGATAGGAAGACACGCCTTTGCCGTCCACGTCGCGCCGGAAATTGAGCAGCTGCTCCTCGGTGAAGCGCCCTTCGAGCAGGCCGCGCGCGTAGATGCCGGGCGACGAATGCCCCTGGAAGTACACCAGGTCGCCGCCGTGCCCTTCGTGCGGCGCGTGCCAGAAATGGTGCTGCCCGACGCCGAACAGCGTTCCCACCGAAGCGAAACTGGCGATATGGCCGCCCAGCTCGTCGTCGTTCTTGTTGGCCCGCGCCACCATCACCATCGCGTTCCAGCGGCAGAAGGAGCGGATGCGCTCCTCCAGCGCAGGGTCGCCCGGCGAGCGCTCTTCCATGTGCGCCGGAATGGTGTTGACGTAGGGCGTGTAGGGCGAAAACGGCAAATGGGCGCCCGAGGTGCGCGCTTTCTCGGTCAGCTTCTCGATCAGGAAATGTGCGCGATCGGGGCCTTCGCGCTCCAGCACCGCCTCGAGCGCATCGAGCCATTCCTGGGTCTCGAGGCTGTCAGGGTCGTTGGCCGCGGGCTGTTGCGGAACGGCGGACATGGCTTCCTCCTGCTTGGTCTCTTTTAGAGGGCAATCGGATAGTGAAACGGGGTGATTTATAGTATGCCATGCCTGCAACATTGATCGACGGAAAATCGCTCGCTGCCGCGGTGCGCGCCTCGCAGAAAAGCGCGATCGAATCGCTTGCCGCCCGCGGCGTGCGCCCCGGGCTGGCGGCAATCCTCGTGGGGAATGACCCGGCCTCGCGCGTATACGTGCGCAACAAGGCGCGCGCCTGCGAAGAAACCGGCGTGCGCTCCGAGGTCCACGAATTTCCGGAACAGGTTTCCGAAACCGCGTTGCTCGAATGCGTGGCGCAGTTGAACGCCGATTCGCGCGTGCACGGCATTCTGGTGCAGTTGCCCTTGCCGCGGCAGGTCGACTCGTCCCTGGTGCTCGCGGCGGTGTCGCCGATGAAGGACGTGGACGGTTTCCATGCCGTGAACCTGGGCGCGCTGCTGCAGGGGCGCCCCGGATTCGTCCCCGGAACCCCGGCGGGCGTGATGCGCCTGCTGGAGCATGCCGGCGTGCCGCTGGCCGGCCGGCACGCGGTGATCGTGGGCCGCTCGACCATCGTCGGCAAGCCGCTTGCACTGCTGCTGTTGCAAAAGGACGCGACCGTCACCATCTGCCACTCGAAGACCCGGGATCTTGCGGCGCTGACGAAGCAGGCCGACATCCTGATTGCCGCCGTCGGCAGCGCGAAACTCATCACCGCCGGTATGGTCAAGCCGGGGGCTTGCGTCATCGACGTGGGCGTCAACCGGCTCGCCGACGGAAAACTGGCCGGCGACGTGGACTTCGAGAATGTCAGGGCGGTCGCGGGCTCGATCACTCCGGTCCCCGGCGGCGTCGGCCCGATGACCGTCGCCATGCTGATCGTCAACACTGTGCGTGCTGCGGAGCTATCGATTGGAAAACCCGTTGCGTAATCCTTTACTGGATTTTTCCGGTTTACCGCGTTTTTCGGAGATCAAACCGGAACACGTCGCGCCGGCCATGGATCAACTTCTTGCTGAAGTGCGTAGCGCGATGCGCCAGGCCGAGAACGCACCGGCGACATGGGAACAGTTCGTGCAGCCGCTGGAAGACGCCACCGAGCGCCTGTCGCGCGCCTGGGGGCAGGTCGAGCACCTGCACGCCGTGCTGGACAGCCCGGCGCTGCGCAAGGCCTACAACGCCTGCCTGCCGAAAATCACGCAGTTCTGGACCGAACTGGGCCAGAACCAGCACCTGTTCGCAAAATATCGCGCGCTCAAGGCAGCCGCGTCGTTTGCGCAACTGGCGCCGGCGCGCAAAAAACTCGTCGACAACGCGCTGCGCGATTTCCGCCTCGGCGGCGCCGAACTGCCGGCCGACCTCAAGCCGCGCTACGCGGCGATCCAGGACGAACTCGCGTCGCTGTCGGCGAAATTCTCCGAAAATGTGCTCGACGCGACGAATGCTTTTTCGCTTTTTGTAGATAAAGAAAGAATTTCCGGAATACCAAAGGACGTACTGGCCGCAGCCCGTGAAGCGGCAACGAAGGATGAGGCCCTGACGGACGGCAAGCCGCGCTGGAAATTCACACTGCAGATGCCGTCCTATTTTCCGGTGATGCAGTACGCGAAGGACCGCGCGCTGCGCGAGACGCTTTACCGCGCGAGCGCGACGCGCGCCGCCGAGTTCGGCAAGCCGGAATGGGACAACACGCCGCTGATCGCCCGCATCCTCAAGCTGCGCAAAGAGGACGCGCAGCTGCTCGGCTACGCCAGCTTCGCCGAGGTTTCCCTGGTGCCGAAAATGGCGCAGTCGTCCAAGCAGGTGCTCGATTTCCTGCAGGACCTGGCGGACCGGGCGCGCCCTTTCGCCGAGCGCGACCTCGCCGAACTGAGGACCTTCGCCGCCAGCGAACTGGGCATCGAGAAACTCGAATCCTGGGACCTGGCGTATGCCTCCGAGAAGCTGCGCGCGCGGCGCTATTCGTTCTCGGATCAGGAAGTGAAGCAGTACTTGCCGGAGACGCAGGTGCTGCCGGGAATGTTTCAACTGGTTCAGAATTTGTATCAAATAGGAATTTCAGAAACGAACGCGGAAAAATGGCACCAGGATGTGCGTTTCTTCGACATTCATAATGCCGCCGGAGAGCGCATCGGCCAGTTCTATGTCGATCTCTACGCGCGCGATACCAAGCGGGGCGGCGCCTGGATGGACGGCGCCATTTCCCGGCGCCGGCGCGACGCCCGGATCCAGCATCCGGTCGCCTATCTGAACTGCAATTTTGCCCGCCCCGTCGGCGGCAAGCCGGCGCTGTTCACGCACGACGACGTCATCACGCTGTTCCACGAATTCGGCCACGGACTGCACCACCTGCTCACGCGCGTCGAGGATCTGGGCGTCGCCGGCATCAACGGCGTGGAATGGGACGCGGTCGAGCTGCCCAGCCAGTTCATGGAAAATTTCTGCTGGGAATGGGACGTGCTCCAGCACATGGCGAGGCATGTCGATACGGGCGCGCCGCTGCCGCGCGAGCTGTTCGACAAGATGCTGGCGGCGAAGAATTTCCAGTCGGGCCTGGCGACGCTGCGCCAGATCGAATTTTCGCTGTTCGACATGCGGCTGCATTCAGACTTCGACCCGGACGCAGGCCGTTCCGCGCTCGAACTGCTCGACGAAGTGCGGCGCGGGGTCGCGGTCGTGGTCCCGCCTGCCTGGAACCGCTTTCCAAACAGCTTTTCGCACATCTTCGCCGGGGGCTACGCCGCTGGTTACTACAGCTACAAGTGGGCCGAGGTGCTGTCCGCGGATGCCTACAGCCTGTTCGAAGAGCAAGGCGTGCTCGATCCGGAAGCAGGACGGCGATTTCGCGACGAGATCCTCGCCGTGGGCGGCAGCCGGCCGGCGGCCGATTCGTTCCGCGCCTTCCGCGGGCGCGAACCGCGCGTGGACGCGCTACTCAGGCACAGTGGCATGATCCCCGCATGATTTTTCCATCGCGCACCGGATGAAGCTCGCGACCTGGAACGTGAATTCGCTGAGAGTCCGCCTGCCGCACCTGACGGATTGGCTCGCGCAAGCGATGCCCGATGTGATGTGCCTGCAGGAACTCAAGCTTGAAGACGCGAAATTTCCGCGCGCCGAACTCGAGATCTTGGGCTACCAGTCTGCATTTTCGGGACAGAAGACTTACAACGGCGTCGCGATTCTCGCGCGCGCCGCCCTGCGCGATGCAAGCACCGGCATCCCCGGCCTCCAGGACGAGCAGAAACGCGTCGTCGCCGCGACCGTCGGCGATGTTCGCGTCGTCTGCGTCTACTGTCCGAACGGACAAGCCGTGGGCTCGGAGAAATACGCCTACAAGCTGCGCTGGTTCGCGGCGCTCAAGGACTATCTCGCGTCTGAATTGCAGCGCCACCCGCGGCTCGCGGTCGCGGGCGACTTCAATGTCGCGCCGGAAGACCGCGACGTGCACGATCCGAAGGCCTGGGAAGGCCAGGTTCTCGTCTCGGAGCCCGAGCGCTCGGCGTGGCGTGCGCTGCTCGCCCTCGGTCTGAAGGATTCGTTCCGCCTCTTCGAGCAGCCGGAGAAAATTTACTCCTGGTGGGATTACCGGATGATGGGCTTTCGGCGCAATGCGGGCCTGCGGATAGACCATGTCCTGGTCTCGGCCGAACTGGCAAAGCGCTGCACCGCCTCTACCGTCGACAAGGCGCCGCGCAAGCTCGAGCGGCCCTCCGACCACGCGCCGGTGATCGCCGAGCTTTCCGAGGATCAGTCGATCAGCGCGTAGGCCGGCAGCGTCAGGAACTCGACGTAGTCGCCGGTGGTGATTCTCTCGAACAGCGTGGCGCCCGCTTCGTACTTGCCCGCCTGCCAGGCTTCTTCGCCCAGGTAAGCCTTCACCTTCGGCAGTTCATCGGCGAGCAGCTTGCGGAACAGTTCGGCAGTCACCTTGCGGCCGTCGTCCAGCTTGCCCTTCTCCGAGCGTATCCACTGCCAGATCTGCGAGCGCGAGATTTCGGCGGTGGCCGCGTCTTCCATCAGGTTGAACACCGGCACGCAGCCGTTGCCTGCGAGCCAGGCGCCGAGGTACTGGATTCCCACCGAGATGTTGTTGCGCAGCCCGGCTTCGGTGATCGGCGCCTCGGGCCTGAAATCGAGCAGGTCCCTGGCGCCGTAATTCACGTCGGGGCGCTGGCGGTGGTACTGGTTCGCCTGCGGCATGTGCTGGTCGAATATTTCTTTCGCGATCGGCACCAGCGCGGGATGGGCGACCCAGGTGCCGTCGCAGCCATCGGTCACTTCCCGCAGCTTGTCCTGGCGCACTTTTTCCAGTGCCGCTTCATTTGCCGCCGGGTCGTTCTTGATCGGGATCTGCGCCGCCATGCCGCCCATCGCGGGGGCGCCGCGGCGGTGGCAGGTCTTGACCAGGGTAAGCGCGTAGGAGCGCATGAAAGGCGAGGTCATCGTCACCTGCGAGCGGTCCGCCAGGCAGAAATTCTCGTTGCAACGGAATTTCTTGATGCAGGAAAAAATGTAGTCCCAGCGGCCGATGTTGAGGCCCGCCGAATGCTCCTTCAGCTCCCACAGGAATTCGTCCATTTCGAACGCCGCGACCACCGTCTCGATGAGGCAGGTGGCTTTGATTGTTCCCCTTGGAATTCCCAGACTTTCCTGCGAAAGCAGAAACACATCGTTCCAGAGACGCGCTTCCAGATGCGATTCCATCTTGGGCAGGTAGAAATACGGGCCCGAGCCCCGCGCCAGCAATTCCTTCGCGTTATGGAACAACAGCAGCGCGAAATCGAACAGCCCGCCCGAGACCGGCCGGCCGTCCACGGTGACGTGCTTTTCGTCGAGATGCCAGCCGCGCGGCCGCGGGATCAGCACGGCGGTTTTGTCGTTCAGCCGGTACTGCCTGCCGTTCTGCTCCAGGGAGATGGTGCGGCGCACCGCGTCGCGAATGTTGATTTGCCCGTCGATCATGTTGAACCAGGTCGGGCAATTGGCGTCTTCGAAGTCCGCCATGAAGGTGGAGGCGCCGCAGTTGAGCGCGTTGATCACCATCTTGCGGTCGGTCGGGCCGGTGATCTCGACGCGACGATCGAGCATGTCCGCCGGCTGCGGCGAGATTTGCCAGTCGGACTGCCTGATTTTTTTTGTATCCATTAAAAAGTCAGGCAGAGCGCCAGCGTCGAACTGCTTCTGCCTCTCGGCGCGGCGTGCAAGCAGCTCCTGGCGGCGCGGCTCGAACTGCCGGTGCAGTTTCGCGACCAGCGAGAGCGCCCCAGAGGTCAGGATCTTTGCGAACTCCGGCGTGATGGGGCCGGAGATGGAAACACCTTGAGGGAGTGGACCGGACATGTGTATGCATCATTTTATGTATTCAAATGTGGCACTGCAACATGAAAAGCTGTTGCGGTGCATTGTTGCGGCGGGGATGCGCCCGCGGTAGCCTCATGTCCCGCAAGATGGGTTTCTATTCCACATTATGAAAAATGCCACCAACGTTCTGATCTTCGGCGCCTCCTATGGCTCCCTGCTCGCGACCAAGCTGCTGCTCGGCGGGCACAACGTGAAGCTGGTTTGCCTGCCCGCCGAAGCCGATCTGTTCAATCAGGAAGGCGCCATCGTGCGCATGCCGGTCAAAGGCCGGGAGGGGCTGGTCGAGGTCAGTTCGCGCAGGCTGCCGGGCAAACTTTCCGCCTGCAGCCCGGCCGAGGCGAGCCCGGCCGGTCACGATCTGGTGGTGCTGGGGATGCAGGAGCCGCAGTACCGGTCGCCGGGCGTGCGAGAACTGCTCGACGCTGTTGCGAAAGCGAAGCTCCCCTGCATGTCGATCATGAACATGCCGCCACTGCCCTACCTTGCGCGCATTGCGGGGGTTTCCGCCGCCGCCTGCCGCGATTGCTATACCGATCCCGCGGTCTGGGACAGCTTCGATCCGAAACTGATGACGCTGTGCAGCCCCGACCCGCAGGCGTTCCGCCCGCCCGAGGAAAAGGTGAATGTGCTGCAGGTGCGGTTGCCGACCAACTTCAAGGCGGCGCGCTTCGACTCCGATGCGCACACCGCGATCCTGCGCCAACTACAGGCCGATATCGAAGCAGCGCGCTTCGACACCGGCACCGAAAAGATCGAGTTGCCCGTGAAGCTCAAGGTGCACGACTCGGTGTTCGTGCCGCTCGCAAAGTGGGCCATGCTGCTCGCGGGCAACTACCGCTGCATCGGCAGGGACGCCATGCGATCCATCAAGGACGCCGTGCACACCGACCTCGAAGCATCGCGCTCGGTGTACGACTGGGTGGTCAAGCTGTGCCTGTCGCTCGGCGCAGCTGAAAAGGATCTGGTGCCGTTCGAGAAGTACGCCGCCGCGGCACAAGGGCTTGCCGGCCCGTCCTCCGCGGCGCGGGCCCTGTTTGGCGGTGCGCCCAATATCGAACGCGTCGACCGGCTGGTAAAAACCATCGCGGCGCAGAGGAGCATGCGCTCCGCCGCCGTCGATGAGATCGTCGCCCTCGTCGACGCGCGGCTGGAACTCAACCGGAAAAAATAAAGGGGGTCAGAACAACATTTCCATCCGCTTTGCAGGTATTCGAAGATCCCCGCGGAAATGTTGTTCTGACCCCCTTTATTTCTAGTCGCCGGCGTCGCCGATGCCGAGTTCCTGGATTTTGCGCGTGATGGTGTTGCGGCCCATGCCGAGCAGGTTGGCCGCCTCGATCCTGCGGCCGCCGGTGCGCGCCAGCGCTTTGGAGATCAACGAACGCTCGAACTGGCGCGAGAGCTGATCGAGCACGCCGGTCTCGCCGCGCGCGAGGCGCCGCTCGACTTCCTGCTCCAGCGCCGCGATCCAGTCCGAGGCCGGCACCGGGCTCGCGCTGGCGGGCTCGCCGCGGAATTCGGCCGGCAGATCGGCGATGTCGATCGCCTGCCCCGGCGCCATGACCGTGAGCCAGTGGCACAGGTTCTCCAGCTGGCGCACGTTGCCCGGGAAATCCATCCGCGCGAGGTGAGCAAGCACGTCCTCCGAGAGGCGCTTGGACTCGACGCTCAGTTCCTTGGCGCTTTTCGCGAGGAAATGCCGGGTGAGCAGGGGGATGTCCTCGCGCCGCTCGCGCAATGACGGAATGCGCACGCGAATCACGTTCAAGCGGTGGTAGAGATCTTCGCGGAACGCCCCGTCGCGCACACGGTTCTCCAGCTCCTGGTGCGTGGCGGCGATCACCCGTACGCTCGCCTTGAGCTGCTGGTGGCCGCCGACACGGTAGAAGGTGCCATCCGAGAGCACGCGCAGCAGGCGCGTCTGCAATTCGGCGGGCATGTCGCCGATCTCGTCCAGAAACAGCGTACCGCCTTCGGCCTGCTCGAAGCGGCCCCGCCGCAGGGCCTGGGCGCCGGTGAAGGCGCCGCGTTCGTGGCCGAAGAGTTCCGATTCGAGCAGGTCCTTCGGCATCGCGGCGGTATTGATCGCGATGAACGGTTTCGACACGCGCGTGCTGTGCCGGTGCAGGGCGCGCGCGACCAGCTCCTTGCCGGTGCCGGATTCGCCGGTGATCAGCACCGTCGCGCTCGACTGCGAGAGCCGCCCGATGGCGCGGAACACTTCCTGCATTGCCGGCGCCTGACCGAGAATCTCGGGCACTTCGCCGACCGGCTCGAGCGCCGCCTGCTCCCGCTGGCTCTCCCCCAGCGCGCGGCGGATGAGTTCCACCGCCTGGTCTACATCGAAGGGTTTGGGCAGGTATTCGTAGGCGCCGCCCTGGAAAGCGGCGACCGCGGATTCGAGATCCGAATACGCGGTCATCACGATCACCGGCACCGCCGGATGCTTTTGCTTCACCTCCTGCAGCAGCTCGATGCCCGACTGCCCGGGCATGCGGATGTCGGAGATGAGCACTTGCGGCGGACCGCCGGCGAGCGCATCCAGCGCTTCGCGCGCCGAAGAAAAGGAGTGGTACGAGATGCCCTCGCGGCTGAGTGCTTTCTCGAACACCCAGCGGATGGAGCGATCATCGTCGACGATCCAGACCGGTTTCATACCAAGGGCAGCAATAGTGTGAATATGGTTCTCCCCGGGCGGCTGTCGAACTCGACCACGCCGCCATGATTTTGTACGTAAGTCCGCACCAGCGCGAGGCCGATGCCGCTGCCGCCCTCCCGCCCCGAAACGAGCGGATTGAAGACGCGGTCGCGAATCTCCTCGGGCACGCCAGGCCCGTCGTCTATCACTTGCAATTCCAATGCCAGCTTGTGGCGCTGCCGGGCAATCGTCACCTGGCGGGCCGACCGGCTGCGCAGGACGATGGTTCCGCCGCGGCCGCCATTCGCCCCTGAAAGGAGCGCCTGGGCGGCATTGCGGACCACGTTCAGGACCGCCTGGATCAATTGCTCGATGTCGCCGACCAGGTCCGGGACGCTGGGATCGTAATTGCGCAGGACGGAGATACCGCTGGGGAATTCGGCCTGCACCAGGCTGCGGACCCGCTCCAGCACCTCATGGATATTCACCGCCGCGAGCCGCACCGCGCGCCGCGGCGTCAACAGGCGGTCAAGCAGCACCTGCAGCCGGTCGGCTTCCTTGATGATGACCTGCGTGTATTCCCGCAATTCGGGCCGCTCGAGCTCGCGCTCGAGCAGCTGCGCCGATCCGCGCAGGCCGCCGAGCGGGTTCTTGATCTCGTGGGCGAGATTGCGCAGCAGCTCCCGGATGGTCTCCTGCTGGTCGAGCAGCCGCTCCTCGCGCTCCAGGCGCAACTGCTCCTGGATCGGCCGCAATTCGACCAGCAGTGGCGTTCCGGGGACCTCGATCGGGGTGACGACGCAGGAGAGCGGCAACGGCTCGCGCCCGGGCCGTTCGTAGCTCACGGTCTGCGCGCGGTAGCTCCAGTGCACGGCAAGCGCCTCCGCCAACATGCCTTCGAGGGTCGCGCTATCGGTAAAAAGAACGGCAAACGGCTGGCCGACGAGGGATTTCGCGCCTGCGCCCAGCAGATTCTCGGCCGCGGGATTGGTGTAGCGCACGACATACCCGCCATCGAGGATGACGACGGCGGTGGCGAGAAGCTCCAGGCCGGGAAACCCGGCGCGATTCGCTTCGGCCATGGGCCGGGTCGGCGCCGCCTCAGCGCGACAGGTTGTTAAGCTCGCGCTTCAGGGCTTCGACGTTCTTCCCGTGGACCTCTACCGTGTCCTTGTACGGCTTGAGCCGATCGAGCACCCTGGCGTAGTTCTTTTCGTCGCCGCTGCGGATCGCTTCCTGTTCGGAGAGCTTTCTCCTGGCGTCGGCGAGCATCGACTCTTCCTGGGTGAGCTCCCTCTCGATCGTGTCCCTCTGCTTGGCCTTCGAGGCCACGCGGTCGGAGGCAGACTCCTTGGGAAACCCGGCCGGCGACTTGGCACCGGGCTTGACCGCCGGCACGACCGTCACCCGCTGTTGCTGCACGATGCGGCATTCCTTGCCGGCGGTGTCTTCCTTCAGGTTGGTGACGTGGGTACGGCCGTTGCTGTCCTTGCAACTCCAGATCGTCTCCACCTGCGCGCGCGCCGGCCCCGCAGCGACCAGGCCGAGCGCCAAGGCAAGCATCAGGGGAAGCAATGCGCCGATCCGTGACATGGACAAGAAGACGCCTGAGGTGAAGTCTCTAAGTCTATGCCACAAATGGGTTTTTCACAAACCCGGCTACGAGCTGTAATACATGTCGAACTCGACCGGATGGGTGGTCATGCGGAAGCGCGTCAACTCGTCCTCCTTGAGCGCGATGTAGGCCTCGAGGATGTCGTCGTCGAACACGCCGCCCTTGGTGAGAAAGGCATGGTCCTTCTTCAGGCACTCGAGCGCTTCCTCGAGCGAAGCGCAGACGTGCGGCACCTTGGCAGCCTCCTCGGGGGGCAGATGGTACATGTCCTTGTCGATCGGGTCCCCGGGATGGATCTTGTTCTGCACGCCGTCCAGCCCCGCCATCAGCATCGCGGCAAACGCGAGATACGAGTTCGCAGTCGGGTCCGGGAAGCGCACCTCGACCCGGCGCGACTTCGGGCTCGAGACGTACGGAATGCGGCAGGCCGCGGAGCGGTTCTTGGCGGAGTAGGCGAGATTGATCGGCGCCTCGAATCCGGGAACCAGCCGCTTGTAGGAGTTGGTGCCCGGATTAGTGATCGCGTTGAGCGCCTTGGCGTGCTTGATGATGCCGCCGATGTAATGCAGCGCGAACTCCGACAGGCCCGCGTACAGGTTGCCCGAGAACAGGTTGTTGCCGCCCTTCCACACCGACTGGTGCACGTGCATGCCCGAGCCGTTGTCGCCGACCACGGGCTTGGGCATGAAGGTCGCGGTCTTGCCGTAAGAAGCGGCGACGTTCCACACCGTGTACTTCAGGATCTGCATCCAGTCCGCGCGCTGCACCAAGGGGGCAAAACGCGTGCCGATCTCGTTCTGCCCCATCGCGCCCACCTCGTGGTGGTGCACTTCGACTTCCACGCCCTGCTGCTCGAGCGCGATGCACATCGCGTTGCGGATGTCCTGCAGCGTGTCGGCCGGCGGCACCGGGAAGTAGCCGCCCTTCACCGGCGCGCGGTGCGCCATGTTGCCCGACTCGTAATCGATCCCGGTGGACCAGGGCGCTTCCTCGGACTTGATCTTCACGAAGCAGCCCGACATGTCCACGTTCCACGTCACGCCGTCGAAAATGAAGAACTCGGGCTCGGGCCCGAAATAAGCGACGTCGCCCAGGCCGGTGGATTTGAGGTAGGCCTCGGCGCGCTTGGCAATGCCGCGCGGACAACGGTTGTAGGGCTTGCCGTCGGTGGGCTCGATGGTGTCGCAGGTAATGTTGAGCACCGCCTCGTCGGTGAACGGGTCCATGCGCGCGGTATTCGGATCCGGCATCAGCAGCATGTCGGAGGCCTGGATCCCCTTCCAGCCGGCGATCGACGAGCCGTCGAAAGCATGGCCGTCGGTGAACTTGTCCTTGGTGAAGGCTTTCGCCGGCACGGATACGTGCTGTTCCTTGCCGCGCGTGTCGGTGAAGCGCACATCGACGAACTTCACCTCCTTGTCCTTGATCATCTTCAATACGTCATCGGGCGTCATCGCCATTGCGAGTCTCCTAAGCGGGTAAAAGTAGGACCGGCTGGGCGCACCAGCCGGACCCGCCTTCATGAGCAGAATCCATGCCAAACGCCCTCACCATGGCCAGCCCCTCCTCTGGCCAAGTCGGTGCGATTCTACCCGACGAATTTGCACCGCGATGGTGCGTAACCGGGCCACAAAGCACCGCGGCGGTGCGAGGCGTTGCAGAACCTATAATCTAAGGCCTCATGGATGACATCAAGAACAAGGCTCGGGAACGCGGCCAGAAACTGAAACTTCCCTACGCGGGCGCGCTGCTGCCCGCGGAAGCGCAGGCCCTGATGCAGGCGGGCGCGAAGCTGGTCGATGTGCGCACCAACGCCGAACTCCAGTATGTCGGCTCGATCCCCGGCAGCGGGGCCATCGAGTGGAACACCTATCCCGCAGGCGAGCGCAATCCGGACTTCCTCAAGCGGCTAGCGCAAGCGGTACGAAAAGACGAGCCGGTGATGTTTCTGTGCCGTTCGGGCGTGCGCTCGCACCACGCTGCGATCGCCGCCACCGAGGCCGGCTGGGCCGAGGCCTACAACATCCTCGAAGGCTTCGAGGGTGACAAGGATGCGGCCGGCCATCGCAACGTGGCCGGCGGCTGGAAGTTCGCGCGCCTGCCCTGGGTGCAGAGCTGAGCGGGTTAGGCTGAACGCACCGGCTGGGACGTCGCATGATCGATCTCTCCCATCTCGCCGCCTCCTGGCGCGTCAGCCCACCTGACGAGGACCCGGCCGAAACCCGCGAGTGGCTGGACGCTTTCGATGCGCTCGTTGTCGCCGAGAGCCGCGAGCGCGCGACGTTCCTCCTGCGCAAGCTGCACGAGCATGCCCGAGCGCGACGCGTGCCGCTGCCGACGGTACTCAATACCCCTTACCGCAACAGCGTGTCGCTCGCCGAGCAGCCGCAATACCCCGGCAACCTGGAAGTGGAGCAGCGCCTTGCCGCGCTGGTGCGCTGGAACGCGCTCGCGATGGTGGTGCGCGCCAACCGCGCCCACGCCGAACTCGGCGGGCACATCGCGAGCTACGCCTCGGCGGCGGACCTGTTCGAGGTCGGCTTCAACCATTTCTTCCGCGGCGGACCGCAGGGAGATCTCGTCTACTTCCAGCCGCATTCCGCTCCCGGGGTGTATGCCCGCGCATTCCTGGAGGGAAGACTCGGCGAAGAGAACCTCGCGAATTATCGGCGCGAGGTCGGTGGCCACGGCTTGTCCTCGTATTGCCATCCGTGGCTAATGCCGGATTTCTGGCAGTTTCCGACCGGCTCGATGGGCCTTGGGCCGCTCGCCGCGATTTACCAGGCGAAATTCCTCCGCTACCTGGAGCATCGCGGCCTCGCCGCCACGTCCCGACGGAAGACGTGGGCCTTCGTCGGCGACGGCGAAATGGACGAGCCGGAATCGCTCGCCGGACTCTCCCTCGCGGCGCGCGAAGGCCTCGACAACCTGATTTTCGTCGTCAACTGCAACCTGCAGCGCCTCGACGGCCCGGTGCGCGGCAACGGCTCCATCGTGCAAGAGCTGGAGGGCTTGTTCGCCGGCGCCGGCTGGAACGTGGTGAAGCTCCTCTGGGGCGCGGACTGGGACCCGCTCTTCGCGCGCGACGTGGACGGCGTTTTGCTCAAGCGGCTGCACGAGACCGTGGACGGAGAGTTCCAGACCTACGCCGCCACCGACGGCCGCTTCAACCGCGAGCGCTTCTTCAACAAGTATCCGGAGTTGCAAGCGCTGGTGGCGCACATGTCAGATGAGGACATCGACCGGCTGCGGCGCGGCGGGCACGACATGGTGAAGATCCATGCCGCCTACGCGGTGGCCGCTGCGCACCGCGGCCAGCCCACCGTGGTCCTCGCCCAGACCAAGAAGGGCTACGGCATGGGCCACTGGGGCCAGGGCAAAATGGGCACGCACCAGCAAAAGAAGCTGGATGACGAGGCGCTGCGCGCGTTCCGCGACCGCTTCGCCCTGCCGATCTCCGACCAGGACGTGGCGCAGCTGCGCTTCATTCATCCCGGCCCCGACAGCCCGGAGATCCGCTACCTGCACGCCTGCCGCCAGCGCCTCGGCGGCTACCTGCCGGCGCGCAATGCGGACGCACCTGCGCTCGCCGTGCCGCCGCGAGCCGCGTTCAAACGCATGCTCGATGGATCGAACGAACGCGAGCAGTCCACCACCATGATGTTTGTGCAGCTGTTGGCGCAGCTGCTGAAGGACGGCGAGATCGGTCCGCGCATCGTGCCGATCGTCGCGGACGAAGCACGCACCTTCGGCATGCAAACGCTGTTTCGCCAGTTTGGCATCTATTCCTCGCTCGGCCAGCTCTACCAGCCCGAGGACCACGAAGAGCTGCTCTATTACCGCGAGGCACGCGACGGCCAGATCCTCGAGGAAGGCATCTCCGAGGCAGGCGCGATGGCCTCGTGGACGGCTGCGGCCACGTCCTATTCCGCGCACGGCACGCCGATGCTGCCGTTCTACATTTTCTATTCGATGTTCGGCTTCCAGCGCATCGGCGATCTGGTATGGGCGGCGGCGGATTCTCGCGCGCGCGGTTTCCTCGTCGGTGCGACCGCGGGCCGCACCACACTCGCGGGCGAGGGCCTGCAGCACCAGGATGGCAGTTCGCATCTGGTCGCGGCAACCATCCCCAACTGCCGCGCCTACGACCCGTGCTTCAGCTACGAACTGGCCGTGATCGTACAGGACGGCGCGCGGCGCATGCTGGAAGCGCGCGAGGACATCTTCTACTATCTCACGGTGATGAACGAGAACTACGCGCATCCGGCGATGGCGGCCGGCACGGAGGAAGGCATCCTCAAGGGGATGTATCTGTTCCGGAAATCACCGCCGGCCGGGCGCCCGCGCGTGCAGTTGATGGGCGCGGGAGCGATCCTGCGCGAGGTCATCGCCGCCGCCGAAATGCTGGAGCGCGATTGGGGTGTCGCGGCCGACGTCTGGAGCGTGACTTCTTTCAGCGAGCTGCAGCGCGATGCGATGGCCGCCGAGCGCGCGCACCGTCTACGCGGCGACGCGGCACCGAGCTGGATCGCAAGCTGTCTCGCCCAAGCGCCAGGTCCGATCGTGGTGGCGAGTGACTACGTCCGGGCGGTGCCCGATCTCATCGCGCCGTTCACCGGGCGGCGTTTCACCGCGCTCGGCACGGATGGGTTCGGCCGCTCGGACACGCGCGCCAAACTGCGGCCGTTCTTCGAAGTCAGCCGCGAGCACATCGCGGTTGCGGCGCTCGCCGCGCTCGCCGACGAGGGTGCGCTCGCTCGCGCTACCGTGGACCAAGCCATAGGCCGGACCGGCATCGATCCGCTGGCGCCGCCGCCCTGGACGCGCTGACGGACCTTTAGATCGTCCAGTTCACCCAGCCGTAATGCGCGCTCAGCAGCACGACCGCGCCAAACACGATCCGGTACCAGGCGAAGGGCCTGAAGTCGTGCGTCGCGACGTAGCGGATCAGCCAGCGGATCACGACCAAGGCTGAGGCGAACGAAACCGCGATCCCGACCGCGAACATGCCCAGATCGTCGGCCGAGAACAGCGCGCGGTTCTGCCACAGATCCCAGGCGCCCGCGGCGCACAGCGTCGGCACCGCGAGAAAAAAGGAAAATTCGGTTGCCGCGGGCCGCGACAAGCCGAACAGCATGCCGCCGATGATGGTCGCGCCCGAGCGCGAAGTCCCGGGTATCAGCGCAAAGCACTGTGCAATGCCTACCTTGAGCGCATCGAGCCAGGACATTGATTGGGTGCTTTGCACTCTTGAAGTTCTTTCCCCCCGGTCGACAAGAAGGATGATCAAGCCGCCGACAATAAACGCCAGCGCTACCGGTACCGGCTTGAACAGGACCTGCTTGATCATGGATCCGAACGCCAGTCCAAGCACGGCGGCGGGCACGAACGCGACCGCGAGGTTCAGCCACAGCTTCGTGTCGACGCGAAAAAAACGCGCCCGGTATTCCCATACCACCGCGAACATGGCGCCGGTCTGGATGGCGACGAAGAACACGCCGCCGCGCGCATCGTTGAAGCCGAGCAGGCTGCCCGCGAGGATCAGGTGGCCGGTGCTGGAAATCGGCAGGAACTCGGTGATCCCCTCGACGAGGCCGAGGATCAGCGCATGCAGCAAACTCATATCCATGCCGCCTAATTTACCTTTTGCACCAGAAACTCGCGGATCGCAGGCCAGAACGCCGGATCGTCATCAGTGCTGTTGTGACCCGCACCGCGCAGCACGATCTTGCGCTTCGGTCCGCCCCAGGCGTCGCACAAGCGCTCGCCGTGTACCGGCGGTATGACCTCATCGCGCTCGGCGATGAGGCAAAGCAGCGGCACCTGCAACTTCGGCGCCAGCGCAATCGAGTCGAAACGGTGCTTCAGCAACCAGTCCACCGGCAGGTACCAGTAGTAGCGCTTGGCCACCGCGGCGAGGCTGTCGAAAGGCGTCGCGAGGATCACGCCCGCTAGAGGCCGCTCGGCCGCAAGCGCCACCGCAACGCCGCTGCCCAGGCTGCGCCCGAACGCGTAGATGCGCTTCGTGTCTACGCCCGGGAGCTTGGCCGCGTGGTCGTAGAACGCCAGCGCATCGGCGACCAAGGCCTTCTCGGAGGGCGAGCCTTCGCTCGCGCCGTAGCCACGGTAGTCCATGAGCAGCCATGCGACGCCGGGCGTGTCGCGGGTGGTTTCGATCATCCACGAGACCTCTTCTGCATTGCCGCCGAAGTAGATCACCAGCGGCGCGGTGTCTGGCACCCGGACATGCCAAGCGTGGATTTTCGTCCCATCCGTACTCTGAAGAAAAATTTCCTGAACTTCAGGAAAGCGTTTTGAGATCTCCGCGCGGCGCGATTCCGGCAAGGGCTGGCGGTAGAAGATCAGCGCGTCCTGGACGAGGTAGACGATAAGCGGCAGGCCGATCGCGACGGTCGCCGCGATTTTGAGAAGCGACGTGAACATTCCCCACTCCATGGGAG
>JBBPIU010000064.1:0-13526 GCA_038040245.1 Pseudomonadota bacterium
GGCGAAGGCGCATTGCACGCGCGCATCCGCACGATAGCGCCCGACGTGCCGATCGGCGTCGCGCTCGACATGCACACCAACCTGTTCCCGGCGATGGGGCGGTTCGCGACGGTGATCGCGGGCTACCAGACCTACCCGCACGTGGACATGTACGAAACGGGGATTCGCGCCGCCAGCCCTGTGTTTTCTCTTTTGGACAAGAGGTCAAAACCCGTGCTTGCCTTCGGGCACCGGCCCATGCTGCCGCACGTGATGCGCCAGTCGAGCCTGGATTCTCCCAACAAGGAGATTCAGGCCAGGGCGAAGGAAATGGAGCGGCAAGGCACCGGCGTGTTGAGCGCCTCGTTCTTCGTCGGTTTTCCTCACGCCGACATTCCTTATGCCGGATCGTCCGCCGTGGTGGTGACCGACGGCGATGCGGCCAGGGCGCGCGCGCTGTGCGACGAACTGCTCGAGATGGCGTGGAACGCGAGGAAGAAGTTCGTCTACCAGGTCGAGCCGCTCGAGAAATCCCTGCTGCGCGCGAAAGAAATGCGCGGCGGACCGGTGATGCTGCTCGATCACTACGACAACTGCGCCTCCGGCGGCACCATGGACACCATGGCGGTGCTCGGCGGGATCCTCGACGCGGGACTGGAAGACGTCGCCGCGTTCGCGATCTGCGATCCGCAGGCGGTGGAGCAGATGAAGCGCGCGGGGCTGGGCGCGCGGGTCACGATCCCGCTCGGCGGCAAGATGGAGATGCCGGCGCTCGGCCTCAAGGGCAAGCCGCGCATGGTGACCGGCAACGTGCGGCGCATCATCAACGGCATCTACCGCAACGAAGGCCCGATGGCGCGCGGCGAGCTCGCCGACATGGGGCCCGCGGCGGTGCTGGACACGGGCAAGGTGGAAATCGCGGTGATCTCGCGCCACGTCGAGCCGCACGACATCGCTTCGTTCCGCGCGCTCGGCATCGATCCGGCGAGCAAGCGCTACGTGATGCTCAAGAGCCGCGTGCACTGGCGCGCCGGCCTGGGGGCGATGGCCAGGGCGGTCGTCGAATGCGCGGGCGAGGGCGTCTGCACGTCAGATTATTCACAGTTGAAGTTCAGCCGCGTGCGGCGGCCGGTCTATCCGCTCGATCCCGAAACCCGACCGTCCGTCTGAACACCCTGGAAACTTGTCACAGTGGCGCCCGCGCCTGTGACGAATCCCCGGTTTTGGCGCGGAAACTAATTCACAGAAGCTTGCAAATAAACTGATCTCTTCTCGAGGCGGGGGTACAAAGAGGTATCGGACCTCCACTTAAGGAGTGGTCATGAAAAAGATGAAAATGTTGGCAGTCTCGGTTTTTGCGGTAGTGGGCTTTTCGGGCTGCGCGAGCACCCAGATCGCCGATCTGGCCAGAGTGGATGCGGCGCCGGCGCAGGCCGCGGAACAGAAGGTGAGCCGGGCTCTACCGAGTTACGGCAGCATGGGCGGCTATCGGTATCGCCGGTTCGCCGCCGTGGCGGCGGCAAGCTAGCCACCATAGAAAACGAGGCGCATGCGTGCGCCTCGGATAGTTTCTTTCCTGGCGCTTCTCCTCGTCCCGCCGCCCCCGGCGGTGGCGCTGGAGAAGTGCGGCGCTCTGGATTCGGCGATGCGGGCGCGGTTCGATCTATTGCGGGAGCAGGGTCGCGCGCGCGACCGGGACTACGACCAGCAGACCGGGCACGGCAAGACCCAGGACGCGGTATTCAGGTAATGCGAAGCAGCGAGCGGATCACCTCGCGTCGAGCTCACCGCGTGGGTCATTCGCGATCCCGGCGAGCTGGTCCCGGCGGCGGTGGCGGGGGCGCGCCTGGAGGTGGAGCCGGACGAGCACCAGCGGAAGCCGAAGGCGCAAGAGCGCCCGGCGGCGGTGGCGGCGGGTAGGTGGAGGCGATGGGATGCCGCGCGGTGCTGTTGTCGAAGCGTCTTGCGGTCGGGATCCGGTGGCCCTTGGCGTACATGCACTGCTGGTAGCTGTAGTCGTAGCGCTGCTGCAGGGTGCGCTGCGAGCCCGCGGCCGCGCCGGCGCCGGAGGCGCCGCCGATGATCAATCCCGCGCCAGCGCCCGCCGCTGCCCCATGGCTGCCGCCGATGATCGCGCCGGCCAGTGCGCCAATCGCGGTACCGACCACGGCGCTCTTGACGCCGCTGTCCGCGGCCACGCTGTCGGGCGTGCTGCCGCCGACCTGGTTGCTCGCGAACTGGCGGCAATCCATGTCGTCGGCGCGGAACTGGTCGAAGTGCTTGCCGGTGCCCGGCAGCACCATCACGCCGGGACCGCTGGGCATGCTGACGCAGCCGCCGAGCAGCAGCAGGAGGCCGAGGGATACGACTTTCGCAGCGGTTTTCATGGATTCAGCCTTGCATCAACGCGGCTGCGGGGCGACGCGCTGCCAGCCGGCCGGACATTCCTTGACGTACGGATAGTAGGCGCGCGAGTCGGCGCAGTAGTACCAGGAGCCCGTCGACGGCGACTGCGCCTCGGGCGCGGGCTGCGGATTCTGCTCGATGTAGACGGGCGCCTGCTGCTGCGCCGGGTAGTAGGACGGGTAGGAATAGTGGGACGGATAGGAATAGTACGACGGGTAGTTGTAGTACGACGGGTAGTAGGACTGGTAGCCGAAGCCCACCAGCGGGAAGCCGATGGAGATGCCGAGCCGCACGCGACCTCCCCGCGCGAACGCCGACTCGGTGGCCAGAATTCCGCACATCAGGACCGCCACCAACGCAAGCACCGTTCTGGTCGCTTTTTTCATCGTCATTTTCCTCATGTTGCTTCTCATCTTTCTCTCATATCCGCCTCTTGGACCGAGAGCATATCCCTGGTGTTCAAGCGCAGGCGGACATTTTGGTAATGAAATGTATCCAGATGTAACGGCGGGCGTATTCTAGGCGCTTTACCGGAGGGAGGAGCCGACATGAAACCGGAACTTTCGCTGTTGGTTTGGGCGGTATTGCTGACGCTGGTGCTGGTCGCGGCGGTCGCCGGCAAAACCAACGCCATGACGCTGCTCGGCGCGCAGATTTTCCTCTGCGCGCGGATCGTCTATGCCCTGGTCTATATCGCCGGCGTTCCCTGGCTGCGTACCGGCGTCTGGGCCGTATCCGTGGTCGGCCTGGCGATGATCTTCCTGCAGCTGATTTGAGGTAAATTCAAGGGCATGGCGGGAGATTTCACACTTGACCTGAGCTTGCAGGTCGGCAAGTACGACGTGCAGAAGCTGCTCGGCAAGGGCGCGACCGGGACGGTCTACCTCGCCAAGGACACCTTTTCGGGCAAGGAAGTGGCTCTCAAGACCATCGAGCCGGAAGTGTTCCGCGATCCGGAGTTCGGTACGGTGTACCGCTCGCAGTTCCTGAACGAGGCGTCGCTGGCCGGCAAACTGCGCCACCCGCACATCGTCGCGATCCTGGACGCGGTGGTCGAAGCGGACTCGGGCTACATCGCGATGGAGATCGTCACCGGCGGCGACCTCGCCCAGTTCGTCAAACCCGACAAGCTGCTGCCGATCGGGGACGTGCTGCAGATCGGCTTCAAGTGCTGCGGCGCGCTCAACTACGCCTTCAGCCAGGGCATCGTGCACCGCGACATCAAGCCCGCCAACATCATGATCGTGCAGGGCACCGACGTGAAGATCGCGGACTTCGGCGCCGCCTTCCTGCGCAAGAGCCAGGTGGTGCAGACCGCGGCCATGGGTTCGCCGTTCTACATGTCGCCCGAGCAGATCGAAGGCAAGGAACTGACCCTGCACAGCGACATGTACTCGCTGGGCGTGGTGCTCTACGAGCTGCTGACCGGCCAGCGGCCGTTCGTCTCCGACAGCCTCGAAGGCCTGGTGAAGAAAATCCTCACCGAAAACCCGGCGCCGCCCTCGAGCCTGCGCAAGGGGCTGCCCAAGGACATCGACATGGCGATGCTCAAGCTGCTTGGCAAGAAGCCCGAGCACCGTTTCAGCACCTGGGGCGAGCTGGCGATCGAGCTCTCGCGCCTGGGCGCGCTGGTGCTGCCGCCCGATGCGATTCCAGACAGCGAGAAATTCGTCACGCTCAAGCGCGTGCCGATGCTCTCGGGCCTGTCGGACGCCGAGATCTGGGAGCTGGCGCAGGCCGGCAAGTGGTCGCGCGTCCCGAGGGCGACGAACATCGTGCGCGAGGGCGAACCGGGCAACAGCTTTTTCTTCATCGCCAAGGGCGAGGCCAAGATCGTGCGCGGCGGCCGGCTGATCAACATGGTGAATGCCGGCGAGTTCTTCGGCGACATGGCCTACATCTGGGGCGGCGAGATGCCGCGCCACGCCACGGCGGACGCGATGACCGACCTGCTGCTGGCCGAATTCGAGCGCACGGCGATGGAAAAAATGAGCACCAGCGCGCAACTGCACCTCACCCGCGCGCTGACGCGCAACGTGGTGGACCGCCTGGCGCTGGCGAACCAGCGCCTCGCGAACGTCCGCTAGTGTCGAACCACTATCGCTGGCTGGGGCTGCTGCTGGCCGTAGGGCTGTTGCCCACGGTGGGCAATGCACAGTCGTATCCCGCCAAACCGGTAAAGCTGGTGGTCGGCTTCGCGCCGGGCGGCGCGGCGGATTTCGTCTCGCGCACGTTCCAGGATCCGCTCTCCCGGGAGCTGGGCCAGCAGATCATCGTCGAGAACCGCCCCGGCGCCGGTTCGAGCATCGCGGCCGAGTACGTCGCCAAGAGCGCGCCGGACGGCTACACCATGCTGATCGCCAGCCCCTCCAGCATCCTGGTCAATCCGATCCTCAGCCCGAAAGCCGGATTCGATTCGAAGCGCGACCTGGTGCCGGTGGGCAAGGTGACGTCCTCGCCGCTGTTGGTCGCGGCCCACGCCAGCGTCGGCGTGGGCTCGCTGCGGGAGCTGATTGCCTATGCGAAGAAGTCTCCGGGCAAGCTGAACTTCGGTTCCTCGGGCAACGGCTCGGCGCCGCACCTCGCCGGCGTGCTGTTCATGCGTGTCGCGGGCGTGGACATGGTGCATGTGCCGTTCAAGGGCGGCGCGCCCGCGGTGCAGGCGCTGCTCGCGGGCGACATCCAGCTCTCGTTCGCGACCCCGCCCTCGGTGCTGCCGCATGTGCAATCAGGTAAAAACCCGGGCGGCCGCCTTCTCGCGCTGGCGGTGACCAGCCGGGAGCGCACGCCGCTGGTGCCCGGCGTGCCGGGAATGGCCGAAGCGGGGCTGCCCGACTACGAAATTTCCTTCTGGTACGGCTTTTTCTTTCCCGCCGGGACGCCGAAGGACATCGTGAAGAAGATGTTCGACGCGACCACGGCGGTGGTCGCCTCGCCGGCGATCGGCAAGGCGCTGGAAAAGGAAGGCACGGAAGCCTCGAGCTCGAAATCGCCCGAGGATTTCGCCGCGTTCATTGCGGAGGATGCGAAGCTGTGGACGCGGCTGGTGAAGGACTCTGGTGCGAAGGCGGACTGACATGAAAAAATTTCTCTGGATTGCATTCGCAACGGCAGTCGCCGGCAGCGCGGCGGCCCAGGCGCCTTATCCGAGCCGGCCCATCACCATGGTGGTCGGCTTCGCACCGGGCGGCGGTACCGACACCGCATCTCGCATCATTGCCAAGAAACTCTCCGACAACCTCGGGCAGTCGGTGCTGGTCGAGAACAAGGCGGGCGCCGGCGGCAACATCGCGACCGATCTGGTGGTGAGGGCGGTGCCCGACGGCCACACCATTCTGCTCGCGTCGGTCGGGTCGATGGCGATCACGCCGCACCTGCCGCCGAAGCCGCCCTACGACCCGCTGCGCGACCTCGCGCCGATCACCATGGCGGTGGTGTTTCCCAACGTGCTGGTGGTGCATCCGTCGGTCGCGGCGAACACGCTCGCCGATTTCGTCAAGCTCGCCGCGGCGAACCCCGGGACGATCAACTACGGCTCCTCCGGCGTCGGCAACCTGGGCCACCTGGCCGGCGAACTGTTCCGCCTGGTGGCGAAGATCGACATCGTGCACGTCCCGTACAAGGGCGGCGGCCCGGCGGTCACGGACCTGCTCGGCGGGCAGATCGCGGCGGTGTTCGCGACGCCGGCTTCGGCCGGCACGCACGTGAAGGCCGGCAAGCTGCGCGCGCTCGCGACCACCGGCGCGCAGCGCTCGGCGTCCATGCCCGAGGTGCCGACCATCGCCGAGTCGGGATATCCGGGCTACGAGGCGACCAACTGGTACGCCTACGTCGCGCCCGCGAAGACGCCGAAGGAGATCCTCGCGCGCCTGAACCTGGAACTGGTGAAGGTGATGTCGATGCCGGACGTGCGCGAGCAGCTGCTCGGGCATGGGCTTGAGCCGATGCCCGGCACCCCGGAGGCGCTCACGAAGTACATCGAGCGCGAGTACGCGACCTGGGGCAAGGTCGTGAGGGAAGCGCGGATTACCGCAAACTAACTCCGACCCAGAGCGGTCGTTCAGGGTGTAGATTAACGGCCGAATCGGCGTTGACTGGGCACTCCGTCTGATGGTTCGGGTGCTTGCGCTGCTTCGTGACAACCTGAGAGGAATCGTATGAACAGGCGTGACACGGTACTGGCGCTTGTTGCACTCAGCGCTGCGCCGCTTGCCGCCGAAGCGCAGCGGCCGAAAAAAGTTCCCCGGATAGGCTTTTTATCAAGCGATTCCCCTGGACCGGATCCCCGTATAGACATATTCCGCCAAGGCTTGCGCGATCTTGGCTATGTTGAGGGCCAAACCCTTTTGATTGAACTTCGATATGGAGAGGGTAGATTGGATCGGATGCCCTCACTTGTGAATGAATTTGTTCAACAGCAAGTCGATATCATCGTTGCGACCAATAACGTTTTCATCCGCAGCGCTAAAGAAGCAACCAAGACGATCCCTATTATCATGATAAGCAGTATCGATCCTGTTGTTGCCGGGTACGTGGAAAGTTTAGCGCGTCCGGGCGGGAATATCACCGGGGTTTCGTCACTCGGTCGCGATTTAAGCGCGAAACGAATGGAATTGCTGAAGGAGATACTTCCTGGGATGTCCCGGGTTGCCATCCTTTGGCATGGGGATGCTCCAGGTCCGCGTGTTGCCTTCAAACAGTATGAGGCCGCGGCGCGGACATTTAAACTAAATCTTCAATCCCTGGAGGTGCGCGGCCCCAACCCTGACCTCGAGGGCGCATTTCGGGCCGCAAAAAAAGAGCACGCCGCCGCGGTGATCATAGTCGTAAACCATCTGATTACCTTTCACCTAAAACGGATCATGGAGCTCGCCACGAGCAATCAACTTCCATCGATGAATGAAGATAGTCGTTATGTATACGCTGGTGGTCTTTTGTCCTACGGCGCGAACACGTCCGACTCGTACCGCCGCGCCGCCTATTACATCGACAAAATCCTTAAAGGTGCTAAGCCGAGGGATCTTCCAGTGGAACAGCCAACGAAATTCGAATTGGTAATTAACTTGAAGGCCGCCAAGCAGATCGGGCTCGCGATTCCGAAGTCGCTGCTTGCGCGTGCGGACGAGGTGATCGAATGATCAAGCGCCGGAAATAAACAGTTAGATGTTTTTCTCGGCGAGGTCGCCGATCACCGGCAGCTTGAAGTACTCGCCGTTGTAGGCCTTCACCATGAGCAGGATCCAGAGGATCAGCTGCGCGAGCGCGAGAAACGGCATGATGATCCAGCCGACGAACGGAATGAACGCGAGCACCATGAAGAGTACCGTCAGCGCGCCGAAGGTAATGATGGACTGCATGGCGTGGAAGCGGACGAACTTGTTCTCCTTCTCGATGAGGAAGAACACCAGCCCCGTGATCCAGCCAGCGAGGTAGCAGAGCAACCCCGCGACGTTCTGGTTCATGCCGGCGGCGGTCTTCGTTTCAGCAGGCTTGGTCTCTTCGGTCATGGTCTTATCTCCCAGTTTCGGAACAGTGCAACCAAGAGCATGGCATGAAACTGCTTGCCAGCCTGTTTGCCGCTGCCACTAACGGTTAGGGCCGTTTCTTCCGCAGCGCCTGCCAGACGCGCTCGCTGGTGGTCGGCATTTGGATATCGCTCGTGCCTATCGCATCCACGATCGCGTTCATGGCCGCGGCCAGCGCGCCCACCGTGCCGGCTTCGCCGGCGCCCTTGGCGCCCAAGGGATTGAGCTTCGTCGGCACCGTGTTGTGCCCGACCTCGAAATTGCACAGATCGCCGGCGCGCGGCATGGCGTAGTCCATGAAGGAGCCGGTGAGCAGCTGCCCGGTTTCCGGGTCGTAGACGATTTGCTCCATCAGGATCTGGCCGAGGCCCTGCACGATGCCACCCACCACCTGTCCCTGCAGGGTGAGCGGATTGATTTCCGTGCCGACGTCGTCCACCACGATGTAGTTGAGGAGTTCCACGCTACCGGTCTCCGGGTCCACTTCCACCTCGCAGACATGCGTGCCGTTGGGAAACGTCTCCTGCTTCGGGGAGAAGGTGGCATGCTCGAAGAGGCCCGGTTCGATGCCCGCCGGCAGCGTGGCGAAGGCGAACGCGGCGCGCGCCACTTCCTTCAGCGACACGCCGCGGTCGGTGCCGGCGATGGCGAAACGGCCTGCGGCGAAGGCGACATCGGCCTCGGCGGCTTCCAGCAGGTGCGCGGCGATGCGCTTGCCCTTGGCGATCACCTTGTCGGCGGCGAGCCAGAGCGCCGTGCCGCCGATCGCCGCCGAGCGCGAGCCGAAGCTGCCCGCGCCGTACGCCACCGCGTCGGTGTCGCCCTCGACCACGCGCAGCTCATCGGGGGAAATGCCCAGGCGTTCGCAGGCGATCTGGCGGTACATGGTTTCGTGGCCCTGGCCCTGGCTCTTGGTGCCGACCACCAGCGTCGCCGTGCCGGTCGGCTCGAAACGAATCTCGGCGTACTCCATACCCGGCGCTGCCGCCCGTTCGATGGCGTTGGCGAGGCCGATGCCTCGAAGTTTGCCGTTTGCTTTTGAAAATTCTTTTCTTGAAGAAAAATCGGACCACTTCGACAGTGCGAGCGCCTTGTCCAACCCCTTCTCGAACTCGCCGCAGTCGTAGGTGAAAGCGATAGCGGTCTTGTAGGGCATCGCGGAGGGCGGAATCAGGTTGCGGCGCCGCAGTTCGACGCGCTCCACGCCGAGCTCGCGCGCGGCGTCGTCCATCAGACGCTCCAGCAGGTAGATCGCCTCGGGGCGGCCGTTGCCGCGGTAGGGCGCGAGCGAGTTCGTATGGCTGAACACGCCGGTCACGTGCACGTGCGCCGCCGGAATCACGTACATCCCGGCAAGCGAGCCGAGGTTGGCGAAGCTGGGCAGGATGTTGCGGTCGGTGGAAACGTAGGCGCCGAGCGCGCTGGTGTTGCGCGCGCGCAGCGCGAGGATGCGGTGCCCGGCGTCGAAGGCGAGCTCGATCTCGGCCGTCACATCGCGCGCGTGCTCGTCGGCGAGCAGCGCCTCGCTGCGGTCGCAGGTCCATTTCACCGGGCGGCCGAGCTTTCGCGCGAGCCACAGCACGTGCCGGTGCTCCAGGTGCGCCCAGCCCTTGGCGCCGAAGGCGCCGCCGACGTCGCCGCTCACCACGCGAATCTGGTGCTCGCGGACTTTCAGCAGGCTCGCCAAGACTTCGCGCACGCGGTGCGGATACTGCACGTCGCAGTGCAGGGTGTAGCGGTCTTCGCCCGCGTGCCATTCGCCGATGGCGCCGCGCGGCTCGATGAACTGGGCGTGGACGCGCGAAACCGTGTAACGCCGCTTCACGACCCGCACCGCGCCCGCGAACGCGGCCTCGGTGGCCGCCCGGTTGCCCACCTCGTGCACGTTGCTGATGTTGTCCGGGCATTCGTCCCAGACCGGATCGGTGACGGGCAGCGCGTGGTACTCGACCGCGACTAGTTCCCCGGCATCCTTCGCCTGCGGCAGCGATTCCGCGACCACGATGGCGACCGGATCGCCGACATGCCGCACCTTGCCCCGGGCAAGGCCCGGATGGGCGCGCCAGAACATCGGCGAGCCGTCCGGGCGCTGGCGCTTGAGCGAAGGCGCGGTGGTGCCGATGCCGTCTTGCTCCAGGTCCTCGACCGTGAACACGCCGAGCACGCCGGGCGCGGCGCGCGCTTCGGCGGCGTCGATCGAGACGATCCGCGCGTGCGGATGCGGCGAGCGCACGAAGGCGAGGTGCGCCATGCCGGGCAGCACGAGGTCGTTTACGTAGCGTCCTTCGCCGCGCAGCAGGCGCGGATCCTCGAAGCGCGAAACCGGCTGCCCGATGCCGAATTGTTTATTCATGATTGTTTTACATTCTAGAATGTCATTGCCATGGCCTACAAAGCATTTGACCTGACGGGGAAGACGGCCCTCATTACCGGCGGCAATAGCGGCATCGGCCTGGGCATGGCCGAGGCGCTCGCCCTGTCGGGCGCCTCGGTCTGCATCTGGGGCACCAATGAGGAAAAGAACGCGGCCGCGCTGGAGAAACTCAAGTCGCACGGTGCCAGGGCGCTTGCGTTGCACTGCGACGTGGGCGACGAGCAGGAGGTGGAAAAGCGCTTTGCCGAGACCGTGGCGGCGCTGGGCCCAGTCCACGCCTGCTTTGCCAATGCGGGCGTGAGCGGGCGCGCCGGAGTCAAATCCTTTACCGAAATGAGCACCGAGGAGTGGAAGCGTGTCACCCGCGTCAACCTGGACGGCGCGTTCTACACGCTGCGCGCCGCGGCGCGCCACATGAGCGAGGGCGGCCACGGCGGCTCGCTGGTCGGCACCGCCAGCCTCGCCGCCATCTCGGGCCAGCCGCGCGGCGAGCATTACGCCGCGACCAAGGGCGGCCTGATCTCGATGATGCGCGCGCTGGCCGTGGAGTTCGCGCGCAACGGCATCCGCGCCAACGCCATCCTGCCGGGCTGGATCGAAACCGCGATGACGGAGAAGGCGCTCAACTGGGACAAGTTTCGCGACAAGGTGCTGCCGCGCGTGCCGATGCGCCGCTGGGGCAAGCCCGAGGACTTCGGCGCGATTGCCGTGTACCTCGTCAGCGATGCGAGCAGCTATCACACGGGCGACACGTTCCTGATCGACGGGGGTTACTCCCTCTTTTAAGAGTGAGTTGCGCAACGCCCCCGCATCCCTGGGCGCTCCGCCCGCTGATCCCGGTGCCTACGCTGCTTCGTGACGATCGGGAGGATCGAATGCACAGGCGCTAGAACTGTTCTTTATCATCTTAATGTTGACTGCACACACTTTCGCGGCAGCTGAATGGTATTCGCGTTACGAATTGCAACTTGTACGGCAGAACCCGCATTTTTTTCGTAGCCCAAACGAAACGGGAGCGTCTTCACGGTAGCGCCGCTTCGATACGCCACGGCAAGAGCCCGTTGCAAATTCTTGGCAAAGCTTGGGTTGGGTCCCGTAAATTTTCCGTAAAGACGCACTGTAAATGCTTCAGTGAGAGCGCCATATTCGATGCCGGTCTCATCCTGAACGATGCTCGGTGCTTTCCGAAGTATGCTGTTTCGCAAAATGGAGAAATCCGGCTCTTGCGGAAGGTGGGACGCAGCTTTCAGTACTGTAGGGTTCTCGGCCATACGGTCAATCCACTTACGACCGTGCGCCTCCCTTCCCAACGAGGCATCCGATAGATCCATCCGTACATAGTCCACAAGAATCTTCCTCTTGTCTTTCCAGACACTAAGTCGCACCGAGTCCCAGGTATCGGCCTCCCCACGTGTCCCATTGCGCAAAGTGACGTCATTCCGATTGGGATCGAGCCGGATCGGTTCAACCGCTTCAATTTCGAATCCCAACCGAACCGCAAATGCCATTAGCGGTCCCGTCATCCCCATGCGGATACCTTGCGCGTTCGCGACGGCCTCCAAATCGTCAGTTCGAAAAAAGCCTAAAACGCCAAAAAACCTCCAAGCCTTGCGAAGTACGGCCAAGTAGTTTTCAAGCTCCTCTTTGGAAAAGCTTTCTAGCCGAGGCGGAGCTTCCGCTTTTTGCATGGAGACCAAAACGTATCGGTCCGCGTCCGGAAAAAGCTGGAAAACCGAGGGCAAGTCCGGTCCGGAGAAAGGATAAAAAACCGTCACTCCTTCCGCTCGACTGAGCTCCTGGCACCCCCACTTACGCATGGCACGTCCGATCCTCCTTTCATATTCGTTCCAAAAAGAAGAAATCTCCTGCGCATAGGAGCGCCAAGGGCCTGTCTCTGCTTTGCCGAATTTATTCAAGCTCAAAGGAAAACCAGCAATGACCCGCGCCGTGTCGTCCGCGTCCCCCGCAATACACTCGACTGACCACGACCCACCAGCGATCGCGAAAATTACGCTGATGATCGCAACTGCTTGAGTTCTCCACCACCGTCCTTTCGCCACCTGCCCTCCCAAGACTCACTTGTATGCTCTATCAGCAGTATGCCTCTATTGCTCGCTTATTCAGCGCTCGATTCTTTAAGCGTTGTGGCCAAAAACGCGTCAAGGATTGAATTAAAGCGCTCATGATCGTCAACAAAAAGTGCATGACCAGCACCCGCAAATACTTCAATCGAAGTCCCCTTACGTTTCCGCCTCAAATTGTCTGCCTGTCTTTTTAGACTGGCGGTCACCGCGTAAAGCAAAGGTTTGCGTGTTTCATAAATAACCGAGCGCCAAAAAGTCCTCGGGTACGGAATAGAAAGTAGGCTGAGGCTCGCCTCTAGCGGCGTCCGCATTGCTTCCCCCGTGAGCCATGTCAGGTACCTGGGTGACTGCGGCGATTTGAACATCGCTCTTACAAAATCTGCCACCTCACGCTCCCTATCCCACGGGCCCCGATCTCGAATTGTGCTACCACCTTTGGGTGGTGGCTCCTCCCCTACCGAGTTATCGACGAATACGAGAGCCGCCACTTTGTCGTCCCCATGAGTTTTAATATACAAGAGCGCCTCTAGGACACCGAGTGACCAGCCAATGAGTACAACGCGCCTCGATTGAAGGTGCTCAATAAGTTCATTTAAGTCCTCCGCTCGACGCTGAATGTTGTTCCCCGATGGCGCAACCTGCGAATCGCCCTGAGAGCGTGGATCAAATGCGATTACACGATACTTACGCGAAAAGTATTCTATTTGGCGCCGCCAAATTTCGGCCGGCATTAGCCACCCTGGGACAAACAGCAAGGTCTCGCCAGCGCCCTCTGCAATGTAGTGCAAACGCACACCGTCGCTAGTCGTAAAATAATGTGACTCTGCTGCGACGCAGTTACCGAATTCTACGATGCAGGCAAACATAAAAAATGAAAGAACAAGACAATTCGAGTTCCACAATCCATTTATCTTTCGACGCATTCGGAAAGTTGTCCCGCGTAAGGAGTTGTGGCGCGAACGGGCGCTGAGAAGCAATTAGTCTACGTCTCTTCTTGCCAAAGCCACGAACGTATCGTCTCCCGCGCACTGTCGACGACAGTTCGCGTCTTTTCCTTTGCTCCAGCCTACATAAGCAATGGCGCTATCGCAAGACCTAGTCTTGTCCAACATGGTATGAGTCTGAACGGGGGGATGTTTTTCCAACGAGGTATCAGCC
>JBBPIU010000064.1:13536-17935 GCA_038040245.1 Pseudomonadota bacterium
TGGGATGGGTAGCGGGTGTCCCTCGAAGGGCGATTGTGCTAGCCGACCATTGCAAATCTGGGTGTTCCTGAATATTGAGGCGCCGCTCGGCTAACATGCGTCACCCGCGCGCACCAGACAAAGTATCATTGGGCTGACCTGCCCCCGATGGATCTCCTATGAATACCGATGCACCCGAGTCCAGCCGTAAGGCGCAGATCGACGCTCTGCTTCTCAAACTCCCGGGCGTCAGCGCAAGAAAAATCAATGGCCTCGACGCCTACTTTGTCAGCGACAAGATGTTCGCCTGCATCAGCGGCCACGGCGTCGGACTGCGCCTGCCCGCCGCCACCGCAACCGAACTGCAGTTCGCAAGGGACAACGTCGTCCCGTTTCAGCCCGGCGGTATAGCGAGTTCGAGGGAATGGATACAGATCGACCGTGCCGAGGCGGCCGAGTACGAGAAGGATCTCGAGCTATTTCAGGCCTCGCTCGAGTTCGTGAAAGCCGCCCGGACCCGCTAGGTAGATCGGTTATCCTGAGCGCATGTAAGGCGGCTCAAGCCTTCCACTTCGGCATCAGGCGCACGGCGTTGCCGCGGCCGATGGCGCGCAGGTCGGCCTCCGAGAATCCGTACTCGATGAGGCCTTTCACGTGGTCTTCGCCGGTGCGGAAGGGATAGTCCGAGCCGAACAGCACCTGCGATACGTCGACCAGCTTCATCAGCGAGGCGAGCGCCATCGGGTGCGCCGACCATGCCGTGTCGTAGTAGAAGCGCTTCAGCTCGTGCAGCACGCCCTTGGGCACGCGCTCGCCCAGCTTGGGATTGAGCAGCGGCATCCGCACCAGGCGCTCGGTGAGGAAGGGCAGCGTGCCGCCGGCATGCGAGAAGATGAACGTCAGGTCGGGACAGCGCGCCGCGGCGCCCGAGAACACGATATCGACGATGCTGCGCGTGGTGTCGGTGCCGTATTCCACCACCGTCGGTGGAATGTCGGGCAGCAGGTTGGCGCAGCAGTTGGCCAGCGTCGGGTGGGTATAGAGGATCGCCTTGCGCCGATTGAGCTCGTTCAGGATGGGCGCGAACGAGGCGTGGCCGAGCCATTTGTCGCCGTAGCTGGTGAGTACCCCGACGCCGTCGGCCTTGAGCACGTCCAGGCCGTATTCGATTTCCGTCAGGCTTGCGTCGATGTCCTGCATCGGCAGCATGACGAAGGAGCCGAAGCGTCCCGGATGGTCGCGCGAGACCTTGGCGACCCATTCGTTGCTTTCCCGTGCGATGCGGCGCGCGTTTGGAGCGTCGGCGAACTGCACCTGCGGCTGGGTGACCGAGAGGATCGCGGTGGCGACGCCGGCCTTTTCCATGTCTTCGAGCGTCCTCGCGAGCGACCAGTTGCGGTCGATCGGCCGCGCCAGCTTGACCTTCTCCATTTCGGCAATGAAGCCCGGCGAGTACAGGTGGTGGTGCGTGTCGATGCGGTCCCTCGCAGCCGTCGCGCCAGTGCCGGGCGTGGAGCATGCCGGCAGCACGGCGGCCGCGCCGAGCGCGCCCAGGCCGGAGAGAAAACCACGCCGCGGCAGGCAACCGCAGAGCATTTGCATATTGCGGCGATGATACAGTAGGAAATTCTAAGGAGACGAACCATGGCCAAGCTGATCAGGGCAATCGTCGCATGCGGGATCGCACTGTGTGCCGCCACGGCGTGGTCGCAGGCCTACCCGTCGCGGCCGATCACGCTGATCGTGCCGTATCCGCCGGGCGGCCTGATCGACCTCGTGGCGCGCATCGTCCAGCCGAGGCTGCAGGCGGAGCTGGGCGGCTCGGTCGTGATCGAGAACCGTTCCGGCGCCGGCGGCAATGTCGGCGCCGAGGCCGTGGTACGCGCCGCGCCGGACGGCTACACGCTGCTGCTGGGCAATCCGTCGCTCGGAATTTCGCCGCACATCTATCCGAAGCTCAGCTACCGGCCGCTCGTCGACCTCGCCTACGTCGGCCAATACGGCACCGTGCCGAACGTGCTCGTTGTGAATCCGTCGCTGCCGGTGAATTCCGTAAAGGAGCTGGTCGCCTATGTGAAGAAGAATCCCGGCAAGCTCAACTACGGCTCGCCCGGCTACGGCACCTCGCCGCACATGTCGATGGAAATGTTCAAGGGCACTACCGGCACCTTCATCGTGCACATCCCGTTTCGCGGCGCGGGGCCCGCGACCGCGGCGCTGCTCGGCGGCGATACGCAGCTCATGTTCGACAACCTGCCGCCGCAGGTGGAAATGATCAAGTCGGGCAAGGTGCGCGCACTCGCGGTCACCAGCCTGAAGCGCACGGCGGTATTTCCCGAGGTGCCCACGCTCGACGAGTCGGGGCTCAAGGGATACGAGGTGACCTCATATTTCGGCCTCGTGGTACCCGCCGGAACGCCGCGCGAGATCGTGATGCGCCTCAACCAGGCGCTCAACCGCAGCACTTCGGACCCGAAGGTTCGCGAGCAACTGATCGGGCGGGGCGCGACCGTCCTCCAGGGCACGCCGGAGGACTTCTACGCCTACGTCAAGGCCGAGATCGAGAAGTGGGGGCCGGTGGTGAAGCGCGCGGGGATCGTTGCCGACTAGCCCTGCACCGAGTAGCCGCCGTCCACCGGTATCGCGGTGCCAGTGAGGAAGTCCGAAGCGGCGCTCGCCAGAAACACGGCGATGCCGGCGAAGTCGCCCGGATCGCCCCAGCGTCCCGCGGGAGTGCGCGCGAGCACGCGTTCGTGCAGGCCCGCGACGTCCTTGCGCGCGCCGCGGGTGAGGTCGGTGTCGATCCAGCCCGGCAGCACGGCGTTGACCTGGATGTTGTCCTTCGCCCAGGCGCAGGCCATGGCACGCGTCATCTGCACCATGCCGCCCTTGGAGGCGGCGTAGGGCGTGGTGAACGAAGCGCCGAAGATCGACATCATGGAGCCGATGTTGATCATCTTGCCGCCGCCCGCTTTCACCATTTCCGGGTAAGCGGCCTGCGAGCAGGTGAAGGCGCTGGTGAGGTTGGTGTCCATCACACGCCGCCATTCGTCCAGCGTGTATTCCTGCGGCTGCTTGCGGATATTAATGCCCGCGTTGTTGACCAGGATGTCTAGCCGGCCGAGGCTGGCCACGGTCTTGGCCATCAGCGCGCGGCAGTCGGACTCTTTGAGTACGTCCGCCTCGATGGCGATGCCGCCGATGTCCTTCGCTGCAGCGGCGCTTTTCTGCGCGTTCCTGCCCGCGACCACCACTTTCGCGCCCGCGGCGGCCAGGCCGCGCGCCATTCCAAGGCCGATGCCGCCGTTGCCACCGGTGACAACCGCGACGCGGCCCGTGAGATCGAATGGCTTCATGTATTTCTCCTGTCCAGTTTGTCCGCCAGCTCCGCGAAACCATCCACCACGATGGTGCACGCAGGGTTCGGTTTCGGGTCGGGTGGTCCGACGGCGCCCCACTCATCGGGGCGCCGTACGAACGCGGTCTGGAAGCCGCAGGCGCGCGCCGCGTCGAGATCGAAATTGTGGCAGGCGACCATCATGATTTCCCCAGGCTCCAGCGCCAGCCACTTCGCCGCGGTGCGGTAAGCCTCCGGCCGCGTTTTGTAGATGCCGATCATCTCGCAGGAGATGATGACGTCCCAGTCGATGCCGTTCTTCTTCGACACGTCCACCACCAGCGAGGTGGTGAGCAGGGTGAAGGAGGCCACCACGTAGTGCCTGCGAATCCGCGCCGCTGCGGCCGGGAAGTCGGGCCAGGCGTCGAGCGCGTGCCAAGTGCGCCAGATCGCGTCGCGGTCGCCTGCGGTGAGCGCACCGAGCTTGTACTCGGCAATTACCTCGTCCAGCTTGCTCCGATGAACATCATCGAAGTTGTAGGCGGGGTGTTGGGCATTGACGATCCCCTTCAGCGAGCGGCGCCGGTACTCGTTGGTGATCGCCGCCCAATCGGCTTTCAGGCCGCGCGCCGTGCCGGCAGCGGCGAACGCCCCGCTGATGCCGCGGTGCCAGTCGAGGATGGTGCCGCCGGTGTCGAAAGTGAGCGCTTTGAGCGTCATTGGCGGCACAAATCTTACCGCGCCGCCGGGCATGGCCCTTGCAAGCGATAAAATTAGCCAGGAGGAGAAAACTCATGGTCCGCTCGTTCGTTCGCATTCTTATGTTGTCGCTCGTGGTGGCGCTGCCTGCCACGGCGCAGGACTGGCCGTCGAAGCCTGTCAGATTCGTCGTGCCGTTCCCGCCCGGCGGCTCGGTGGATCCGCTGGCGCGCCTGGTCGGCGCCAAGCTGGGCGATGCGCTCAAGCAGCAGTTCGTGGTCGAGAACAAGCCCGGCGCGGGGGGCTCGATCGGTACTGCCTACGCCGCCAAGTCTCCCGCCGACGGCTACACGTTCGTGTTCGTCTTCGATTCGCACGCAGTCA
>JBBPIU010000065.1:0-17919 GCA_038040245.1 Pseudomonadota bacterium
GTCGTCGGACAGACGTCCGGGCAATGGGTGAAGCCGAAAAAGAGAAACGACCATTTACCCTTCAAGCTTGCAAGATCAAATACCCGGTTCTTATGATCGGTGAGCGCAAAGGCCGTCAACGGCTTCGGCTCGGGAAACAACGTGATCACCTGATTCGGCAGCAACACGGCCCGCGAATCGTGTTCCCGATATACGTCAGCGAGCCACACTCCGGCAAGCACCGCGGCCAGCGCGACGCTTGTTATCATGATGCTGAATTTGAGAGATATTTTGTTCATGACTGCCCAATGCTTGATACGGTTTTGCTCTATTTGACTGGTCTCCACGCGGTCGAGATGAATCTGCCTGCAGCGCCATAATAAAGCCACACCGCACCGGCTGCACTGGCCAACGCAACCAGACCTTTACCCGCTGCAAGCTGACTTTCGAGCGAGTACGCGTTGCAAAGCCGAAGGTCGGTGGTCGCGTAGTACAAGCCGAGCCACACCATCATGGGCAGCGTGTAGCCAACAAAGAACACCTGCACGAGCAGGGGTGCGCGCTGCATTGAGTGCCGCAGCGCGGCGCCGCAAAGCCAGAGCGTGATGATCTTCGCCATGTCGGTTCCGAGCATGACCACCGCACGATCAATCGTAGACGGGATCATCCAGTAGCCCGCGATCAACGTGGTCACGATGAATCCCGTTAATCCGAAACGGTTGAACCGTTCAAGCAACGCTGGAGGTTGCCCGGCCCACCAGTGCGCGGCCACAAGCCAGCCGCCAAGCACCAGGAGCGGCATCTGCACCAGCATGTGCCACACCATGCTTTGCTCAATGAGTGGCCGCAAGGGTGGCAAGGAGAGTGCTGCTCCGCCCACCATCACTACTGCCGACAGCCACCGTCGAAGTTGGGCCACGCGCATGCTCAGTCAGCCACTATCTGGACAAAGCAAGTTCAAGTGCGGCGTCAGGCTTCGTGTAGTCGACGATGTGGACCAGCCGTGCCTCGCGGTCAATGATGTGCAGCGCAGCGTTGTGCTCGAACTCGCCCAGCGGAGCCGGCACGACCATGATCCCGAAGGTGTCGAGCAGCCGACGACGATCCTGCGTTTGGTCCAGGCTGACAATCTGCCAAGCTTCGGGGTGCATATGCATGCGCAAGGCATAGTCCCGCAGCGACGCAGGCCTGTCGTTAGCGGGGTCGAAGCTGATTGAGAGCAGCCCCACCCGACCTTCCAGACCGCGGGCGACGATCTCGCTCTGCAGTTGCTGGTAGATGGTTCCAAGGGAAGAACAGACGGTCTGGCATCGCGTGTAAACGAAGTCAACGATCCAGACACGGTTCCCGTGAGTGAGTAATTCGCGCAAGGACTGCTTGCGGCCCGAGGCGTCGAAGACCGTGAAGTCCGGAATCGAGACGGGCTGCCGTGCAACTTCACTTCGCCGCAGGTTCTCTGTGGTGAAGGCTCGTCCGCGATCGGTGGCGCTGTAGACAAAGCCCAAGCCCACGACCAGCGCGATCAGGCATGCCGCAAACGTCGGCAGCAGACCCGCGGCCGGATCGGTGGGATCAAGAGATGGATTTAAGCTCTTGTCCACCTTTGAATGGCGTGGTGCGATCTTTAGTCGCTTCACGCAGTGTCTTCACGGTTCCCGTCTTCACTTCCGGACCCTGGTTGCCCCAATCGGACCGGATGTAGCTGAGGACAGCCGCCAGTTCGTCGTCACTCAGGGTATTGAATGCCGGCATGGCACCGCTGTACTTGTTGCCCTTGACCTCGATCTCGCCGTTGATTCCGTGCAGCAGGATGTTGACCAGCACTTTCTCATCGCCGATGACCCATTCAGCGCCGGCCAGCGGCGGGAAGACACCTGCCACGCCAAGCCCGGTGGCCTGGTGACACGCCGCACACTTGGC
Organism: Pseudomonadota bacterium; assembly: GCA_038040245.1. Classification (GTDB taxonomy): domain Bacteria; phylum Pseudomonadota; class Gammaproteobacteria; order Burkholderiales; family SG8-39; genus RBG-16-66-20. The sequence continues at coordinate 1,900 of JBBPIU010000065.1, forward strand.
CCCGAAGATTTGCTTGCCGTCAACTTTCGCAATGCTCCCCGCGACTTGCTCCGGTGGGCGCAAGGAAGCGATCGTTCGCTGATCGCCATAGGCCGAGTCTTCACCAGAGGGAGTCGAGTAAATATAGAACGCTCCCCACATCGTCATGGTACCCAGGAACATCACGAGGAACCAATGCAACGGGCGGTTGCCCTCGTCGGGGTCTGCCTGTTCTCGCTGTAGCGCGCGGCTGGGCTGCGGGGGGTCGCGGGGGCTCATCGCTTCTCCGGCAACGCGGGATAGGTGCGGTCAAGTGCCAACAGATACGCCACCAGAGCCAGCGCCTCAGGCTTGGCAACCACCACCTCGCCGGGCCTGGCAAATGCCGGCGGCAGCTTCACCACCGTGTCGCCTGCCTGCGCTTGCCCTTGCCTGATTTCGAACAGGTGCGGGAACGGCGGCATGATCGACCCGGGCGTGTAAGCCCGAGGTTGGTACAAGTGTCCGAGTTGCCAGTCTTTGCTGGGCTGGCGGGCCCCGATGTTCAACAAGTCGGGCCCGGTTCGCATCGTGCCCAGCAGGTGTGGCGTGTCGTAGGCGTAATCCCCCGCCACCGAAGCGCGGCCCCATCCACGGGCAAAGTCAGGCGCTTGCTTGATGTCGCGCGGTTGCTGCGAGTGGCAGTACACGCAGCCATTGGCGATGTAAGTCTGGCGGCCGGCCAGTTGCTCATTGGTGTAGGGCTTAAGGCCCGCAGGCGGCTTGACGTTCTCCAACAACAGATAGGGCAACACCACCAAGGCGCCCGTGGCCACGCTGAGGATCACCATCGCTCCGCTGACCAGCCGAAGCTCGTCCATTTCCCAAAAGCTCTGGCCCGCGCTCATGCCGCCACCTTTTTGTTCAACAAGCGCAGGAGCATCGATGGCTCAAGCAACGCCGCTCCAAGCCGCGTCGGCCCGAACTTCCAGCCCATGGCGAAGAAGTGCGCGGCAAACACAAGGTGCCCCAAAGTCATCAGCCCGCCGCCAATCGAGCGGGCCTGGAGGTAGGGCAAGGTCAGCGCCACCGATTGCATGAACGGCGTCTTCTCGTCGAGCATCGCAAAGCCTTGCAGCCAGCCACCGATGCTGAGCCAGATGAAGTAGATCGAGAAGCCTGCGAGCACCAGCCAGAAGTGGAGCGAGATCAGACTCGGGAACGGCCATTCCCAGTTCATGACGCGCGGCATGATGAAATAGATCGAGCCGAACATCACCATCGTGAAAAAGCCGTAAAGGCCCAGGTGGGAGTGCGCTACCGTGGCATGCGTGAAGTGCGTGACGGTGTTGATCGAGCGCAGCGCCTCGAGCGAACCCTGTACCGAGGCCGCCGTGTACATCATCGCGCCCAGCACGACGAATCGAAGCACCGGGGAGTAGATCAACGCCCTGAAGTTACCGAGCACCGTCATGTGCTGATTGACCGCCACGGCGAACACCGGAATCACCATCATCATGCTTTGCACGATCGAGATCGTGATGAGCCACGACGGTACCGGCCCGCCGATCAGGTGATGCCCGCCAACCTGGCTGTAAAAGAACGCCAGCGACCAGAAGCCCAGCAGCGACAGGTTGTACGAGTGAATCGGTTTGCCGAGCACCTTGGGAATGAAGTAGTAGGCCGCTGCCAGACCCAGCGGCGTGAACCACAGCCCCAACACGTTGTGGCCAAACCACCAGTTCGTCGTGGCCTGCTGAACACCAAAATGCAGACCCGGCCAGTTGCCGATGACGAACAGGATCGGGAACCAAAGGAGGCCGGCTCCGATGTACCAGACAGACACATACAAGCTCTCGACCTTGCGCCGCAGCAGCGTGAGCCACAGCGGGAAACCGACCAGGGCGCCGCCGATCACCAGCAAGATGTCGATCTGCCATGGAAACTCAAGCCACTCAAGCCCTTCGGAGTACCCCATCCCAATGGCCACGGTGCCGGCAAAAACACCGGTGCTCCACAGCGCACCGCCCACCAGCGCATATTTTGCGCCGATCAGTCTTTTCTTCAACAAACGCGGGATCAGCCAGAGCGCCACCCCGATGCCGGCCAGTGAACACCAGCCGTAAGCGACCATGTTCAGATGGATGGGGCGGATGCGGCCGAAGGTGAGCCAGTCGTACTGCACCCACCAGTCGGGGGCGTGCAGCTTGATCGACGAAATCAGGCCGGCGAACGAGGCGAGAACCAGCCACACAACGGCCAGCGTGAGGCACACGCCGACCACCCCGGCGGATGATTGGTCGGCGCGGGAACGGTGATCGGCGTCGGCGCGAAGGCGGCGCCGGACGGCCAAGCGATCGCGTGTGGCCGCCAGCATGGCCTCATCGAAGTAATCGTAGTACTGCTCGTTCGGATCCATCTCTTGTTGAAGATCGCCTTGCTGCTCGGCAGTCGCTGCCGGATCTTCAACGATCCCGAACTCATTGCGTGCGAAGATAACGGCCGCGGCCGACTGGCCCGTTCCGAACAACCCTTGAGCCATCGACCAGATGAAGAAGAAAAGGGCCAGGACCGAGAGGACAAATGTCCCCAGCAGTATCCCTACGGTGAGGTCCATCCGATCGTCTCCGAGTGATGAATGAGCGGCAGGTCTGCCATTTTACTCGTGATAAAATTTTTTGCCTTGTCCTCTGAATTTCTTACGCAATCCCCCACCCGCACGCCGCTCGGCCGCGCGCGGGCGCGTATCGCATCGCGCATCTCTTCCTTCGTCGCGCTCACCAAGCCGCGCGTCGTTTCGCTGATCGTCTTTACCGCGGTGATCGGGATGCTGCTCGCCACGCCCGGGATGGTGCCGCTGCAGATCGTGCTTGCCGCGACCCTCGGCATCGCGCTGGTGGCCGGCGCCGCCGCGGCGGTGAATTGCCTGGTCGAACAGAAGATCGATGCCCGCATGCAGCGCACCAGCTGGCGGCCGCTGCCGCGCGGCGAGCTGACGACGCTGCAGGCCGTGGTGTTTGCCGGCGCCGTCGGCGGATTCGGTCTCTGGATCCTGTTGCATTACGTGAACGCGCTCACGATGTGGCTGACGCTTGCCACCTTCGTCGGCTACGCGGTCGTCTACACGCTGATCCTCAAGCCTCTCACGCCGCAGAACATCGTGATCGGCGGCGCCTCCGGGGCGATGCCGCCGGTGCTGGGCTGGGCCGCCGTCACCGGTGACGTGACGACCGAGGCGATGCTGCTGTTCCTGATCATTTTCGCCTGGACGCCGCCGCACTTCTGGGCGCTCGCGCTGTACCGCACCGAGGACTATGCCAAGGCGGGCGTGCCGATGCTGCCGGTGACGCATGGCAAGGACTACACGCGGCTGCAGGTGCTGCTCTACACGCTGATCCTGTTCGGGGTTTCGCTGCTGCCCTATGCGGTGCGCATGAGCGGCTGGTTGTACCTCGCAGCCGCAGTCGCGCTCGGCCTCGTCTACATCGGCTACGCGGTGCGCCTCTACATCACCTACAGCGACCGCCTCGCGCGCAGTTGTTTCCGCTACTCCATCGTGTACCTGTCGGCGCTGTTCGCGGCGCTGCTTGCCGACCATTATCTGGCGTAAGTTTCTGGCGCTCGCCGCGGCCGCGCTGCTGGTGGCGTGCGGCGCCGATGCGCCGAAATTCAAGAGTACCGACATTACCGGCGCTGATTTCGGCCGCGAGCTCGCGCTCACCGGGCATGACGGCAAGCCGAGGACGCTGGCGGATTTCCGCGGCCGGGTTGTCGTACTGTTCTTCGGCTACACGCACTGCCCCGACATCTGCCCGACGACGCTCGTGGACATGGCTGAGGTCATGAAAAAGCTCGGCAAGGACGCGGCGCGCGTGCAGGTGCTGTTCGTCACCGTGGATCCCGAGCGCGACATGCCCGAGGTGCTCGCGAAGTACGTGCCGGCCTTCGACCCGGGCTTCCTGGGCCTGACGGGGGACGCGGCGGGCACGCAGCGCGCGGCGAAGGAATTCAAGATTTTCTACGAAAAACGCGCCGGCTCGACGCCCTCCGCATACACCGTCGACCACAGCGGGCAGAGCTACGTCATCGATCCGCAAGGCCGTCTGCGCCTGTTCGTGCGCCACGACCGCATCGCCACCGACCTCGCCGACGATCTGCGCGCGCTGCTGACCGAGAAACGCTAGGCGGCAGCCGGGGCGGGAAGAACGCGCTTTTCGCGCCCCGAGGATTCGATCGCCTTGCGCATTCTCTCCATGGCCTTGGCCTCGAGCTGGCGGATGCGCTCGGCCGAGACCTTGAACTCGGCCGCGAGATCGTGCAGCGTGGCGCCGTCCTTCTCTTTCAGCCAGCGCGCCTCGACGATGCGCCGGCTGCGGGGATCGAGCGCGGCAAGCGCGGTGTGCAGGCCCGCCGACTCGACTTTCTGGTCTTGCTCGGCTTGCAGCACGCGCGAAGGCTCGGCATCGGGGTCGGCGGCGAGATAGTGCACCGGGGCGTAGGCCGCGTCTTCGTCGTTGTCGTCGGCTTCGAAGGCGACGTCGCGCCCGGCGAGACGGGTTTCCATCTCGGTGACTTCCTCGGGCTTGACCTTCAGCGTGGTGGCAACGTGCTTGATTTCCTCGGCCGTGAGCGGGGCGAGCCGCTGCTTCATCGAACGCAGGTTGAAGAAGAGTTTGCGCTGCGCCTTGGTGGTGGCGACTTTCACCAGCCGCAAATTGCGCAGGATGTGCTCGTGCATCTCGGCCTTGATCCAGTGGATCGCGAACGAGACCAGGCGCACGCCGCGCTCGGGGTCGAAGCGCTTCACCGCCTTCATCAGGCCGATGCTGCCTTCCTGGATGAGATCGGCGTGCGGCAGGCCGTAGCCCAGGTAGCCGCGCGCGATCGACACCACGAGGCGCAGGTGCGACAGCACCAGTTGGCCCGCTGCCTCGAGATCATTGTTCTCGCGCAGCCGGGTCGCGAGCGCGCGCTCGTCTTCCGCGCTCAGCAGCGGAATCCGGTTGACCGCCTGGATGTAGGCCTCGATGCTGCCGGCCGATACCGGGGCCGGGAGCGTCATCGGCAAAGACATCGCCGTCTGCATGACTTGTCTCCTTGGTTGAGAGGATCTTAGCACTCCACGGTTTAGAGTGCTAACCGCCGCCCAGGTTCCCGACCGGGCTATGGCTGAAGACGGAAGTAGAGACTTGACGTAAGGCCATAATAAACAGTCAGTTAAAGCGTAGTAGCCCCGGCCTACTTCTTCCGGCGCTTGCTGGCTTTCGGCTTCGCGGGCTGCGGCTTTTGCAGAGCTTTTGCAACCGCATCCCGCCAGTCTCCCTCAATCACTACCCGTTCCTCCGGGCGACCGGGAGCCTTCTTCTTTTGCGTTTTATCGCTTGTCATCGGCAAGTTATTCCATGTCATCAAAAAAAGTCTCCATCATGTCTTGACGCAGACCTGTCACAGGTCCAATATCCTGACCGTGTCGATCAGAATCACATACAAGGGCGTCGAAATCTCGGTCTCCAACCCGATGGAGGCCGCTGCTGTCGCTCGTGAACTGGGCGAAAACCCCGGTGCCAAGATCGGGCGTCCACTTAAGTCCGAGGAGGCTACCGCCGCTCCGCTTGAGGGGGGCGACCCCATCGTCCTTGCGTTCCTTTCGGCAATCCTCAAGGCAGGCGCGGAAGGGGCGACCGCCGAGACCATGATGAGGGTTTTGAGCGTGGATCACCCGAAGGGCCTCGGCGGTAGGTCTGTACGCGTGAACAACACCCTGCACAAGCTGCGCCTCTCCCCAGAAGAGGTATACACGAACGCGCGCACGCCGGAGGGGCGACTCTGGAAGGCTGGTCCCAAGATCACCGAAGCCCTTGAGGCCATTAAGCGAGACGCACAGACGTAAAGATCATGTTGTCGCTTGTCGCGTACAGGCAGGCGTGACAGGCACTGGTGCAGCAGGACGCCAGATTACAAGGACCGCCCCGTGAGGCTGAGGCCGAGGAAGGTGTAGGCCTCACGGGGAACCACCGCACTGAATCACTTCCACGACCTTTGCGGGCGTGGCGAAATCGGCAAACGCGGCGGACCTGGAATCCGCTGGGTTGAGGAATAGACCCCTCGTAAATCCCTTGCAAGTTCGAATCTTGTCGCCCGCATACCTGTTTAGTCAAGATTTTTCTCTATTGGCTCCCGGTACATGAGCCGCTTCCCTTGGGCCTGCTTGATCGCAAGCGACGTGCGTTGACCGTCTGACAGATTCCGATGGGAATATCTGAAATCGAACTCCGACAAGTACCTGTGCAAGTGGTGTTCGCTGACGTTGTGATAGATGCCGTGCAAGCCGCGTTTGAGGATGCTGAAGTACCCCTCTACCGTGTTCGTCGTCGCATCCCCGCGCACGTATTCGCCCTTGGAGTGGTTCACTACTTCATGACGCGCAAATGGCTTGCCGACCTTGTTATAAACCGCCGCATCATCGGTCATCAGGTCCGAAGTCTTGGCGACATGCTTCTCAAGGATTGGGCGCAGGGTCTTGGCCGTGACGTTCGGAACGTGGAAGGAACGCACGCCAGCATTGCGCTCGACCAGTGCGAATATCGCGTGCTTATGGCCTGTTCCGGGCCGACGCGCAACGCCTTTCTTGTTTCCGAAGTAGGTTTCATCGGCCTCAACTGCAACGCCAGCGCCGCCTAACTGTGGCTTGCTGGTGTCCGTCATCGCGTGCCGGATGCGGTGAAGCAGGAACAGGGACGACTTGTAGGATAGCCCCCTCTGGCGGTGAATCTCAAGGGCGCTAACGCCCTTCTTAGACGTTGCTGCGCGCCAGAAGGCAAAGCACCAGTGAATGAGCGGGATCGCGCTATCCTCAAGCACGGTGCCTTTGCGCACGGTGTATTGACCCTTGCAATCCCGGCAGCGCCAGCGAAACTTGACCTGACGCTGCTTGCCGGATGCGTCCATCATTTTGTAGACCTCGAAGCCACCACAAAGCGGGCAGCACGGCGACATTCCCCACCGTTGATGCTCCATGAATTCCGTTGCGGCAATTTCGTCCACGCAAGCCAATGGAATCTTCTGCGTGATCGCGTCGTCCTTGGTGGACTGATTCTGAATGAGCTTCTTTGTGTTCATGGTAATTAGTGTAACTTAAAGTAATGACATTTGCAAGCGGAAAATGGCATATTTCGACGGCCTGAAAACTCTAGAGGGAAGGCGATTCCAAGCTATTGAATTACAAATGATTTGTGCAGACCTTACGCCAAGTACATACTTCCGGCTGAAGAAGCCCTATTTGGGCTCTATTTCAAGTAAGTATTTGCTCACTGATAAAAAGGCGCCAAACCACCCCAGGGTGGCCGAAAACAGCACCACGGCGAGCGCGTCGCCCGGCTCCAGGAAAGCGAGCCGGAAGGCCGAGCCGTAGCTCGCGGCGAGCTCCGAGACACCGACGTTCAGGGCGGCGAGGCTCGCCCGGAGGATGGCGAGCGCCACCAGTCCGCCGGCCAAACCCTGCAGGGCGCCCAGATAGAAGAAGGGCCGGCGGATGAAGGCATCGGTGGCGCCGATCAGCTTGGAGATCTCGATCTCGGCGCGCTGGGTAAGGATTTGCAGGCGGATGGTATTGAAAGTGATGGCCACGAGGCCAAAAGCGAGCAGCGCGGCGAGCAAGGCGATCGCGAGCCGCGCGGTGCCTGCAAGCGCGCCCAGCCGTCGCGCCCAGGCGGAATCCACCTGCACATGCGTCACCCCCGGCATCGCGCGCAGTTCCTTCGCCAGCGCCTCGAGGACCGCGGCATCCGCGACCTTCGGCCGCACCACGAACGCGTCCGGCAGTGGATTTCGGTTGAGCGCGGCGACCACCTCGGCCAGGCCCTCCGTCGCCTGCAATTCCTTGAGTGCCTGTTCGCGCGACACGAAGCGCACATCGCTCACGCGCGCATCGCCTTTTAGCCGCGTGCCCAGCGCATCGGCCTCCGGTCGTCTGGTCTCGCCGCGCAGGAACACCGAAAGTTGCGGCTCGAGAGACGCGCCCTGCGTCACGTTGCGCAGGCTGGAGAGCAGCGCGTAGCCGCCGGCGGGAAGCGAAAGCGCGATGCCGATCACCAGCGCGTTCAGCAGCGCGGCCGATTTCTGCGCGGCGAGCTTGCCGAACGCGGCCGCGATCGCCTGGCGGTGCTGTCGCAGCCAGGTTTTCATTCGACCAGGCTGCCCTTGGCCAGCCGCAGCACCCGCTTCGCAAAGCGCCCGATGAGCGCTTCGTCGTGCGTGGCGACCAGCACGGTGACGCCGACCCGGTTGAAGGCGGCGAAGATTTCGAGGATCGTCGCCGCCGACTCGGCATCCAGATTGGCCGTGGGCTCGTCCGCGATCAGTACCGTGGGCCGGTTCACGACCGCGCGCGCAATGGCGAGCCGCTGCTGCTCGCCGCCCGAGAGCTGGATCGGGTTGGCTTTCTCGCGCGCGAGCAATCCCACTTTCTCTAGCGCCGCGCGCGCGCGCCGCGCCGCCTCGCGCCCGCCGAGTTCGCTGAAAGCGAGCGGCAGCATTACGTTATCGTAGACGCTGCGGTCGTAGAGCAGCTTCTGGTCCTGGAACACCAGGCCGAGGTTACGCCGCAGGTAGGGCAGCGCGGTGCGCTTGAGGGCGCCCACATTCTGGCCGTTGACCAGGATCGCCCCGCTGCTCGGCCGCTCGATCGCGGGGATCAGCTTGAGCAGCGTGGATTTGCCGGCGCCGGAATGTCCGGCGACGAACGCGAATTCGCCCGGCTCTATGGTGAAGGAAACGCCCTTCAGCCCCTCCTGGCCGCCGGGGTAGCGTTTTACGACGCCCGAGAAGCTAATCAATCAGCGCCTCTACGAAATCGCTTGCGACGAAGGGCCGCAGATCGTCTATTCCTTCACCGACTCCGACGAACAGCAACGGAATCGGCCTTGCTTTTGCTATTCCCAGAATCACTCCACCCTTCGCGCTGCCGTCCAGCTTGGTGAGGATCAGGCCCGTAAGGCCGAGCGCATCGTCGAAAGCCTTTACCTGCGCGATCGCGTTCTGCCCGGTGCCCCCGTCGAGCACCAGCAACGTCTCATGGGGCGCGCCGGGCATCGCCTTCGCGATCACCCGCTTTACCTTCCTGATCTCCTCCATCAGGTGCAGCTGTGTCGGCAGCCGGCCGGCGGTATCGGCGATCAGCACATCCGCACCGCGCGCCGTTGCCGCGCCGATGGCGTCGAATACCACCGCGCCCGGATCGCCGCCCTGTTGTCCGATCACCGTTACGCCGTTGCGCTCGCCCCAGGCCGCGAGTTGTTCCCGCGCCGCGGCGCGAAACGTATCCCCGGCCGCGAGCATCACCTTCAGGCCGCGGCCCTGAAGCCATTTCGCGAGCTTGCCGATCGAAGTGGTCTTGCCCGAGCCGTTGACGCCGGCGACCACAATGACGCAGGGCTTGTGGACGCCGGTATCGAGCTTGCGTTCGAGCGGCACGAGGCGCTCGAGGAGCGCCGCCTTGAGTGCCGCCTTGAGCGCGGCGCCGTCCTCGATGCGTTCTTTCCGGGCGCGCCCGCGCAGATCATCGAGCAGCGCTTGCGTCGCCTCGACGCCGCAGTCGGCCGACAGCAGCGCAGTCTCCAGTTCGTCGAACAGCGCCTCGTCGATCTTGCGGCGGCCGAGCAACGCGCCAATGCCACCACCAAGCGTGCCGCCGAGCGCTTCGCGCGTGCGCGCCAGTCCCGCCTTGAGGCGCGCCGCCCAGGAAGTCGCTGCTAACATGGATGCGTGAATTCTAGCAAAGGCACTCGCGGGACTTTGGGCACTTTGCGCGTGATCGGCGGCAAGTATCGCAGCCGCCTGATCCGCGTGCCCGCGCGCCCCGGACTGCGCCCGACGCCCGAGCGGGTGAGGCAAACGCTGTTCAATTGGCTCGGCCAGGACCTCGGCGGGCTCGCCTGCCTGGATCTGTTCGCAGGCAGCGGGGCGCTGGGCTTCGAGGCCGCGTCGCGCGGCGCGGCGCGGGTGGTGCTGGTGGAGAAAGACCGCGCCGCCGTGGCGGAACTCGAGCGCAGCCGCGCCGCGCTGGAGGCAACCCAGGTGACGATCGTCAGCGGCGACGCCGCGGCCTACCTCGCGCGCGAGCGCGGGCGCTTCGACGTGGTTTTCCTCGATCCGCCGTTCAGGCAGAATGCCGTGCCGGCGATACTCGGAAATCTTCCGTCGCGGCTGGAACCGGGTGCGCGCGTCTATGTCGAGTCGGAGGCGCCGGTCGAAGTGGCTGCGCCGTGGACGGAACTGAAGCGCGCCAAGGCCGGGCAGGTGAGCTATCAACTATTGCTGTGGGATGCCAACGAGGGGCGGCCATGATCAAGGCGGTATATCCGGGAACGTTTGATCCGCTCACGCGCGGGCACGAGGACCTGGTGCGGCGCGCGAGCCGGCTGTTCGACAACCTGGTCCTCGGCATTGCCGATAGCCGCGCCAAGCGCACGTTCTTCACCTTGCAGGAGCGCATCGACATTGCGCGGGAAGTGCTCTCCGACGTCAAGAACCTGAGCGTGGTCGGTTTCACGGGCCTGCTGACCGAGTTCGTGCGCCAGCAGGACGCGCACGTCGTGCTGCGCGGCCTGCGCGCGGTTTCCGATTTCGAGTACGAATTCCAACTCGCGGGCATGAACCGCGCGCTCAATCCGGACTTCGAAACCGTGTTCCTCACCCCGGGCGAGCAGCACATGTTCATTTCGGCGACGCTGGTGCGCGAGATCGCGACGCTGGGCGGCGATGTCTCCAAGTTCGTCCACCCGGTGGTACGCGAAAAGTTGGCCGCGAAAGTCAAATCCCTGAGCGGTTAGCGCTGACACCCCGGGCAGTAGTAGGTTGCGCGCTGCCCCTGCACCATGCGGCGGATCTGCGCGCCGCAACGCCGGCAGTCCTGGCCTTCCCGGTCGTAGACCCAGGCGCGCCGCTGGAAGCAGCCCGGCGCGCCGTCGCTGCCGACGAAGTCCCGTAGCGACGATCCGCCCGCCCGGATCGCGGTGCGCAGCGTGTCCTTGATCGCGCGCGCGAGGCGCGCGCTGCGCTGCGCTGACAGCCGGTTGGCGCGCGTGCGCGGATGGATCGCGGCAAGGAACAGGCTCTCGGAGGCGTAGATGTTGCCGACGCCGACGATGTGCCGGCCGTCCATCAGGAACTGCTTGATCGCGGTGCGGTGCCCGCGCGTGAGTGCATGCAGGCGCCGGCCGTCGAGCGCGCGCGAGAGCGGTTCGATGCCCAGATGGCGGATCAGCGGATGCGCCTCGGGCGGTTGCGCCGTCCAGAGCACCGCGCCGAAGCGCCGCGGGTCGCGCAGGCGCAGCAGCTGGTTGCCGATGCCGAGATCGAAATGGTCGTGCTTGCCGGGCGGCGTCCCGGCAGCGACCAGGCGCAGACTGCCCGACATCCCGAGGTGCACGATGAGGTGGCCGTCGCCGCAATCGAGCAGCAGGTATTTGCCGCGCCGGGTGACCGCGCGCACTTCGCGCCCGGCAAGCGCGCGCACCGCATCGGGAATGCGCCAGCGCAGGCGGGGCTCGCGCACCGTGACCGCGGCGATCGTACGGCCAACGAGGTGGGGAGCGATGCCTCGGCGGGTGACTTCGACTTCGGGGAGTTCCGGCATCGCGCAGCTTACCCGCAGGTTATCTTGTGCGTGGCACCAAATATACCTACACTGATCGAGCCATGTTCGCACTCTCACGCCGTCTTGCTGCGTTCGCCGCAACGCTCCTGGCCGCAAGTTTCCTGCCAAGCGGTGTTCAGGCCCAGCAGCAGTCCGACGAAGGCGACGACGATGATGATGCGCCGCCCGCGGCGGCGGCCGCGCCAATACCTGCCGCGAACCTGCCGCTCCAGGACCTCACCGGGCAGACGCTTTACGACTTCCTGCTCGGCGAAATCGCCGCGCAGCGCGGCAGTCCCGGGCTGGCGGCGCAGACCTTCCTCGATCTAGCAAAGCGCACCCGCGACCCGCGCATCGCGCGGCGCGCCGTCGAGGTCGCGAATTTCGCGCGCATGCCGGATCTCGCGCTCGAGTCGGCGCGCCTCTGGCACGAAACCGAGCCCGCTTCGGCGCAGGCGCTGCAGGCCGTCACCGTCCTGCTGGTGGGCGCCAAGCGCGTGGACGAGGCCGAGCCCTATCTCGCCAAGCTGCTCGCGACCGATGCCAACGCAGCGGCTAACGGCTTCATGCAACTCGGGCGGCTGCTCGCGGGCAATCCCGATCCGGCGGCGAACCTGCGCGTGGTGCGCAAACTCGCGGAGCGCTATCCGAATCTGGCGCAGGCGCATCTGGCGGTTTCGCAGGTCGCGGCCGCCGCGGACGACGAAGCGCTCGCGCTCGCGCAGGCGCGCAGCGCGATGGCGCTGCGTCCGGACTGGGAGATAGCCGCGATGTATGAGGCGCAACTGCTGCAGCGGCGCTCGCCTGCCGAAGCCGCCAAGCGCCTCGCCGTCTTCCTCGAGAAATACCCGGATTCGCGCGACGTGCGGCTGAGCCACGCGCGCATGCTGGTTCTCGACAAGCGCTATCCGGAAGCGCGCGCGGCGTTCGAGTCCATCCTCAATCGGTTCCCGAAAGACACCGACGCGATTTACGCGGTCGGCCTGCTCGCCGTCCAGGCCAAGGAGTACGCGGTCGCCGAAGCCAACATGAAGCGGCTGCTCGAGCTTGGCTACCGCGATGCGAATTCGGTGCGCTACACGCTCGGCCAGATCGCCGAAGAGCAGAAGGACTGGCCGCGCGCGATCGAGTGGTACACGGCGATCGAGCGCGGCGAACAGGCGCTGCCGGCGCGCATGCGCACCGCCAACGCGATCGCCAAGCAGGGCAAGCTGGAAGAGGCGCGCGCCTACTTGCGCGGCGTCAGCGTGCAGGGCGAACCGCAGCGCGTGCAGCTGCTGGTGGCCGAATCGCAGCTGCTGCGCGATGCGAACCTGCACCGCGAGGCCTTCGAGCTGCTCGGCCAGGCGCTCGCCAAGAGCCCCGATGAGCCCGACCTGCTCTACGACCATGCGCTCACCGCGGAAAAGCTCGATCGTTTCGATCTGCTTGAAGCGAGTCTGAAGCGGCTGATCCAGCTCAAGCCCGACCACGCGCATGCCTACAACGCGCTCGGCTACTCGTTCGCCGAGCGCAACGTGCGCCTGCCCGAGGCGAAGAAACTGATCGAGAAGGCGCTCGAGATCGCGCCCGCGGATTTTTTCATCATCGACTCGCTGGGCTGGGTGCTGTACCGCATGGGCGACCTGAAGGGCGCCGCGCAGCAGCTGCGGCGCGCCTGGGAAGGCCGCTCCGACGGCGAGATCGGCGCGCATCTGGGCGAGGTGCTGTGGGCGCTCGGCGAACGCGATGAAGCGCGGCGTATCTGGCAGGAAGCGCTCAAGGCCAGCCCCGAGAACGATACGCTGCAAAAAACGCTCAAGCGTTTTAATCCATAGTGCTTGAGCGTTCCAACTCCTGACGCTCAAGCGGTTCAACCCCTGACCCCGTGAGAAGTCTCTGTGCCGCGGCTGCCGCGACGCTGTTGCTGACAGCTTGCGCCACGCCCAGCTTCACCCTCCCGGGGGAGGGCACCGAGTTCGAACTCGCCGGCCGCATCGCGGTGACGTACCGCGACGAAGCAACCAGCGGCAACATCGCCTGGCGCCACGGCGCGCGCAGCGACGAGTTGCTGCTGACCTCGCCGCTCGGACAGGGCATGGCGCGCATCGCGCGTGCCGGCGACGAAGTCACGCTCACCACGCAGGACGGGCGCGAAATGCGCGCCGCGGACGCCGAATCGCTTACCGAGCAGACGCTCGGCTTCCGCCTGCCGCTCGCGGGCCTCGCCCACTGGGTGCGCGGCCGCGCGGTGCCGAAGCCGGCGCCCGAGCCGAGCCGGGAACGCCGGGACGCGGCGGGGCGTCTCGCCGAGCTCGAGCAGTCGGGCTGGAAGATCCGCTATCTGGAATACGCCGGCGCGCTGCCTTCCCGCCTTACGCTCACCTACCCGGGCCTTGAGCTGAGGCTCGCGATTTCAGAGTGGAAATGAATTCGCCCCTGCAATGGTTTCCGGCGCCCGGAAAGTTGAATCTCTTCCTGCACGTGTTGGGACGCCGTGCCGACGGCATGCACGAGCTGCAGACCGTGTTCCGCCTGATCGACCGGTGCGACCGCGTCGGCATCCGAGCGCGCGACGACGCGGAAATTCGTTTCACCGGGGCATTCGGGGAGGACAATCTTTGCGTCCGCGCCGCGCGCCTGCTGCAAGGCGCGGCGGGCAGCGCGAATGGCGCCGATATCGAGCTGGAGAAGCAGCTTCCGGTCGGCGGCGGACTGGGCGGCGGCTCCTCGGATGCGGCGACGGTGCTGTTGGTTTTGAATCGGTTTTGGAAATTGAATTTGAAAAGAAAAGAACTCATGGAACTGGGCGTGCGCCTGGGCGCCGACGTGCCGGTATTTGTTTACGGCCGCAGTGCCTTGGGAGAGGGTGTCGGGGAGCGCCTCGAAGCGCTCGATTTGGGGCCCGCCTGGTACCTGGTTTTGACGCCCCAAGTCCCGGTTTCGACAAAAGAAATCTTCTCCGATGCTGCGTTGACACGGGATACGAAACCGCTCAAAATATTGCCCTTTTTGTCGGGGCAGGGCCGCAATGATCTCGAGTCGGTCGCGGTGCGCCGATATCCGCTAATCGCGCAGCATCTTGCGTGGCTGAGAAAGCGCAGCCCGCAGGCGCGCATGACGGGTTCCGGGGCCAGCGTATTTGCCGAATTTCCACGGCAAGAAGATGCGCTCGCGCTGCACAGTGAACTGCCGGCAGCAATGCGAGGCTTTGTCGCCCGGGGCCTCGAGCGCCACCCTCTTCACGAATGGGCTCGCGATCAATGAAACACAACTGGGGCGTCGCCAAGCTGGTCTAAGGCACCGGATTTTGATTCCGGCATTCCTAGGTTCGAATCCTAGCGCCCCAGCCATTCAACCAATATGAACCCGCTCACTCCTCACGCCGCGATGGACCGCCTGATGCTGTTCGCCGGCAACGCGAACCCGCGTCTGGCGCAGGACGTGGTCAAGCAACTCAACATTTCGCTCGGGCGCGCCGTGGTCGGCAAGTTTTCCGACGGCGAGGTCATGGTCGAGGTCATGGAGAACGTGCGCGGCAAGGACGTGTTCGTGCTGCAGTCCACCTGCCAGCCGACCAACGACAACCTGATGGAGCTGATGGTGATGGTGGATGCGCTCAAGCGCTCGTCGGCCGCCCGCGTTTCGGCCGCCATCCCGTATTTCGGCTATGCGCGCCAGGACCGCCGCCCGCGCTCGGCGCGGGTCGCGATAAGCGCCAAGGTCGTGGCCAACATGCTTACCTCGGCCGGGATCTCGCGCGTACTGACCATGGACCTGCACGCCGACCAGATCCAGGGCTTTTTCGACATGCCGGTGGACAACATCTACGCCGCGCCGGTGCTGCTGGGCGATGTCTGGAAGCAGGGCTACGAGAATCTGATTGTCGTCTCGCCCGACGTCGGCGGTGTGGTGCGCGCTCGCGCGCTCGCCAAGCGCCTGGAGTCGGACCTCGCGATCATCGACAAGCGGCGGCCGCGCGCCAATGTGTCGGAAGTCATGAACGTGATCGGCGAGGTCAAGGGCCGCACCTGCGTGATCATGGACGACATGGTGGATACCGCCGGCACGCTGTGCAAGGCGGCCGAGGTGCTCAAAGCCGAGGGCGCGACGAAAGTCGTCGCCTACTGTACGCACGCGGTGCTTTCGGGCAACGCGGTGGCGCGCATTTTCGAGTCCGACATCGACGAGCTGGTGGTCACCGACACGATCCCGCTGCGCGAGGACGCGCGCGTCTGCAAGAAGATCCGCAGCCTGTCGGTGGCCGGATTGCTCGCGGAGACGATACTCAGGATTTACACCGAGGACTCGGTAAGTTCGCTGTTTATAGAATAAATTTTCCAACCCCGCCGGGGTCTGGTCGCGGAACCGGTGGAAACTGAAGGAGTACTGCGATGAAAATCGAAATCAATGCGCGCAAGCGCGAGGCGCAAGGGACGGGTGCGAGC
>JBBPIU010000066.1:0-17109 GCA_038040245.1 Pseudomonadota bacterium
GGCGAGGGGCGGGACGGCGGCGAACGGGGTCACGCTGACCGCCCCGCCCCTCGCGATGCGCACTCTCTCCTCGCCCTCGGTAATCTCCAGTTCGGCAATGCCCGATTCCTGGACGAGATCGATCAGCTTTTTCAGCTTGCGCAGATCCATCCGGATTAGCGGGCTTTGAGCCGCGCGATGGCGTAGTCGAGCGCAAGGTCGTAGCCGCGGCTGCCAAGGCCCAGGACGCTGCCGACCGCGACCGCTGTGAAATGGGAATGCGCCCGCCACGGCTCGCGGGCATGGATGTTCGACAGGTGGACCTCGATGAACGGGATCTGCACCGCGGTCAGCGCGTCACGCAAACCGATGCTCGAGTAGGTGAACGCTGCCGGGTTGAGCACGATGAAGCCCACCCCGTCGCCCTTGGCCTGCTGCACCCGGTCGATGATGGCGCCTTCATGATTGGTCTGGAAACTCTCAAGCTTCACCCCGGCGGCCTTGGCCGTGGCGTGAAGACGGCGATCGATGCTCGCCAGCGTCTCGCGGCCGTAGATCTCCGGCTCGCGGGTGCCGAGCAGGTTCAGATTTGGCCCGTGCAATACCAGGATAGCTTTGGATTTTGGTTTTTGGCTCATGTTCGCAGCAGAAGACGTCATTTTAGCCGAAATTCGGCCGCCCTTCCCTACCGGTCCGGCTCAGTTCCGGGCCAACGGACCCAGGATCGCGTTTAGGTCCGCTTGCCTGAATGCCCCCAGTTTGCGGTGGACGACCTTGCCCTGCCGGTCGGCAACGACAGTATAGGGCAGCCCCCCGACGCTGTTGCCAAGCTTGCGCATCAGTTCCAAGCCATCGGCTTCGGCCAGAAGGATTGGATAGGAAATCTTGAAAGATGTGGTGAAATCGCGGACGTTAGCCTGGTTATCGATGGCGATGCCGACAATTTCGACACCGGCGGAAGCGTATTTTGCCTTGGCGGCCATCAGCAAGGGGATTTCTTCCCGGCAGGGGGCGCACCAAGTCGCCCAAAAATTGCACACCAGGATCCGGCCTCGCCACTCGCCCAGCCCCCGAGGCTGGCCGGCGAGGTCGACCATGGTTGCCGAGTGCAACGCGATGTCCCCGCCGGCTGTACCCTCGCCTGGACCGCCCCCGTTCGTCGATTGAAGCAGGATCGGTCCGAGCAGAAAGCCGGCTGCGGCTGCCGCGAGGCCGGCGGCGCCCAGGATCAACGCCTCACGCCGGCCGGGCTTCATCCGCCGATTCGCCGGGCCTGATGTCGGCCAAGGCGCGCACTTCCGCGATGCCGGCGCGCACCGTCACCCGGCCGGCAAGCGTGGTTTTCAGCGCCGATCGTTCGTCGCGCGGGTCGAACACCGACAAGCGCAGCGGCACGCCCTGCCAGTCGAGCGAGATCACGGCCACGGCGCGCGCGCGATCGCCGCTATAGCGCCGCTCGTCGCTGGCTTCATAGCGGATATTGCGGTCGATGAGAAACAGCTCGACCTCCTTGGTGCTTTCCGGGAACAGCTGCAGTTCGATTTCGGCGCAAGGTCCCGCAGTGCCCGCGAGCACCGGTCCGGTCAGATAGGGATTGAAGCGCTCCAGCGCGCGCATCGCCTCGAGCGCGAGCCCGCGCAGTTCGGCGACGCGCTCCGGATGTTCATCGGCCTGGTACAGCGCCAGGTAGGCGCGCAGCTCGGCCTCGATTTCGTCGTTGCCGGGAAGCGCCTCCGTATTGGCGGCGCCCAGCCCGCGCGCGGCCTTGCGCTTGGCGAGCGCGAAGTCGTTGATGCCATCCTCGGCCATGAGGCGGGCCGCCGCGGCCGCGATTCGCGCCCGCATGCCGTTTTGCCGCGCACTGTTGCCACTGTTGCGGCTCATCCCGGCGATGATAGCGCAGCGCTCGCGTACAATCGCCGCCTTCCCCCGTCCGGCAGCGTGCGCAGTGCATCTCCACATCCTCGGCATCTGCGGCACCTTCATGGGCGGCATCGCGGCCATCGCGAAACAGGCCGGATTTCGCGTTACCGGCTGCGACGCCAACGTCTATCCGCCGATGAGCGACCAACTCAGCGCGCTCGGCATCGAGTTGATCGAAGGCTACGGTGCGGACCAACTGCGCCTGGCGCCGGACCTGTGGGTGGTCGGCAACGTCGTGACCCGCGGCAATCCGCTGATGGAAGCGATCCTTGACCGCGGTGACCGCTACCTGTCCGGCCCTCAGTGGCTTGCCGAGCAACTGTTGAAAGAGAAGTGGGTACTGGCTGTTGCCGGCACCCATGGCAAAACGATCACTTCCTCCATGCTGGCCTGGATCCTGGTGTGCGCCGGCCGGAACCCCGGCTTCCTTATTGGCGGCATCGCGCCGGACCTGCAAGTCTCGGCCCGGTCGAGCACTTCGGAGTTCTTCGTGATCGAGGCGGATGAGTACGACACGGCCTTCTTCGACAAGCGCTCCAAATTTGTCCACTACCGGCCGAAAACCGCGATTCTGAACAATCTCGAGTTCGATCATGCCGACATCTTCGGCGATCTTGCAGAGATCGAACGGCAATTTCATCATTTTGTGCGGATGTTGCCGGGTGCCGGCCGGATCATAGTGAACGGGCGGGATGGCGCATTGAAGCGTGTTCTTGCCCAAGGATGCTGGACCCCGCTGGAGGAGTTCGGTGTCGCGGCGGGTTGGGAGGTGGGCGAGCCGGACGGCGAGGGCGCCTTCGAGATTGCCTGGCAGGGCAGGGCGCTCGGCAGGCTCAAGTGGGCGCTGGCCGGGGAATATAACCGCCTGAACGCTATCGCCGCCATCGCGGCGGCGCGCCATGCGGGCGTAGGGCCGGAGGCTGCGATCGAAGCGCTCTCCAGGTTCAGCGGCGTGCGGCGCCGTCTGGAACTCAAAGGCACGGTGCGGGGCGTCGGGGTATACGACGATTTTGCGCATCACCCCACGGCGTTCCGGGAAACCATCGCCGGGCTGCGCCAGCGAAACCGCGACGGCCGCATCCTCGCCGTGTTCGAGCCGCGTTCGAACACGCTCAAGAAAGGCGTCATGAACGATGCGCTTCCCGGAAGCTTTGCGGGGGCCGATCGGGTCTATATCTACAGTGCGGGCCTTTCCTGGGATGCCGAATCGGTGTTCGCGCCGCTCGGGGCCCGCGCCCGTTGCGAGGCGAACCTGGACGCGCTGGTCGCGGCAATCGCTGCCGAAGCCCGGCACGGCGACCACGTCCTGGTGATGTCGAACGGCGGCTTCGGCGGTATCCACCAGAAACTTCTCAAGGCGCTCTGAACGCGATGCTCGTCTATCTGCACGGCTTCAACAGTTCGTCCGCCTCGCACAAGGCGCAGGTGATGAAGACCACTATGGAGGGCAGGGGACAAGGACATCTCTACGCCTGCCCTGCGCTGCCTGATATGCCGCGCGAAGCAATCCGCGCGATCGAGACTGCGATCACCGGCCGCGATCCGGGCTCGGTCACATTTTTGGGCAGCTCGCTTGGCGGTTTTTACGCCACCTACCTGGCGGAAAAACGGGGCTGCCGCGCCGTGCTCATCAATCCGGCGATCACGCCGCATCTCGGGCTCGAGGCGTACCTCGGCACGCAGAAGAACCTGCATACTGGCGAGCCCTACGAACTGACGCGCGCGCATCTCGAAGGCTGGCGTGCCCTGATGGTCGAGCGCATCGAGCCGGAGCGCTACCTGCTGCTGCTGGAAACCGGCGACGAAGTCCTCGACTGGCGCGCAGCGGCGCGCAAATACGAGGGCGCGCGCACGGTGATACGCGATGGCGGCGACCACTCGCTGCAGGGTTTTCCGGAGCACATTCCCATGATTCTTCGATTTGCCGGCATCAAGGTGTGAAGGTGGACGCGAACGTATCGATTTTCTACAATTGTCGCAATTCACTACGCATTGAGGTGGCGGCATGAGCAGGGCGATCCGCATCGACGACGGCATCTATCTCGCCGCGCAGCGCGTGGCCGGCGCGGAGCGCCGTTCGGTTCCGCAGCAGATCGGGTTCTGGGCGCTGGTCGGCAAGACGGCTCTGGAACACCCCGATATGCGGGTCGACTTCGTGCGCGAGCTGTTGATCAGCAAACACACCGACCGGGCGCTCGCCGAGCCGTTCGATCTCAAGCCGGCGAAGAAGGCGGCGTCCAAAACGCGCCCGCCGCTTGCCGCTTAGTAGGTCTTCTCGATTGACCTCCTTATTACGGTAGTGATTCGGCTGCCGTTCCAGAGGTAGCCGAAATGCGGGCCTTGGACGCAGTTTGATAGGACAGGCGGTCGGAAGACGCCTGCACATTCGCCTCCCGGGTCGCGAACACTGTCGTACACAACGCCCCAGGAGTTCGCCGCCTTAAGCTCGCGGCCCAGAACTTGTCCCGCAGCGTAGTAGTTGGAGTCGTAGACAGCGGCGAGATCGCGTCGAGCGCGGATGTCGTGCAGATCCCCGTTTAAATCGGTCAGGTAGGTCCGCATCTCGATCTCGATCGGTTCTTCTTTTGTGCGCGACAGAAAACGCTCGCGTTGATACCTCGTTTCCGCAATTGCGGTATCGAGCGAGCGCCCCGCGTAAAAGACGCCATACGTGCCATCGCTGAATCGGCTGCCGTCAGGATTTAGATGTGTAAAGGCTGCCATGATTGGGGTGGTTGCCTCGCCTGATAGCCGATCCTCCGCGGGAACCAGCGACAGCTCGCCCGCTTCTTGGCGCAGTCGCGGGTTGGTCAAGTTCTCGACCGCAAAAACGGCCTCAAGATCCTCCGGATTCGCGACCCGATCGTAGACCCCTACCGGCGGAAATCGACTGGAAATCATCCGGTAGCAGGGTCGCCACTCGACCCGCGTAACCGGCGGAATCAAGCCCAACCGCCTCGTTGTACGTCGAGGTACTGGCGCACGAGAAACAGATCGGCTACCTGGCCGGACAGCATTCGATCGAGCGCACTGCGGCCGCCGAAGAGGGGCGCTGTGTTGGGTTTCTTGATCCAAGCGTCCGCCGCGTCCGGCCGCGGCAGTAGAATCTGCAGCGCTTTGTAGATCCCGAAGACATAGGAGAGCCGTTCAAGCGTGTCCCGAGGCAGCACGGCGTCCGGAGCCTGCTTCCAGTAGTAGAAGGTTGAGCGCGCCGGGCTGCCAAGAAGCTTCATTCGCTCCTTGTTGCTAAGTCCCCAGGAATCGGCAATTCGAAAGAAAGTTCGCAAAGCCGGAGCAGAAACTTTCTCGCTACTGGCAGGTGCTGATACTTCACGGGCATTCGTGGTCATCGCAGTAAGTCCAATATAAGACTAATACGCATAATAGTCCAATACCAGACAAATATCTAGCTCTTGACCTATAATCCGCTCCCTATGCAAGTCCTCTACGAAGAAGACGGCGAGTACAAGGCCGGCGCGGTGCTGTCGCAAAGCCCTGCCTCCTATCAGGTCGAGAGTCCGCATGGGCGCCGCTCCAAGATCAAGGCCGCCAGCGTGGTCCTCACTTTCGAGCGGCCCTCGGCGGGGGAACTGCTTGCCGAGGCGCGCCAGTTCGCCGACGGCCTGGACACCGATTTCCTCTGGCAATGCCGCAAGGGGGCCGAGTTCGGCTTCCAGGACCTGGCGCGCGACTATGTCGGCCACGATCCGGCGCCCGTGGAGAGCGCCGGGGTGCTGCTCAAGCTGCACTCGGCGCCGATGTATTTCTACCGCCGCGGGCGGGGACGCTTCCAGGCGGCGCCGGAGGACACGCTCAAGCTCGCGCTGGCCGGGGTGGAGAAAAAAAAGCGCCTGCAGGAGAGAATCGCGCAGTGGGCGGCGCAGCTCTCGCGCTTCGAATGCCCGCCCGAGATCGCGCGCCTGCGCGATGAACTGCTTTACGCGCCGGACCGCGCCAAACCCGAGACCAAGGCGCTGGAGCAGGCCTGCGCGCAGGTCGGCCTGACCACGGCGCGCCTGTTCGAGCGCTGCGGCCTGCTCGGCGACAGCCACGCCTACCACCTCGGGCGCTTCGTGCACGAGTTCTATCCGAAGGGTACCGGATTTCCGGCGCACGACGCACCCGTGCCGCCGGAGGACCTGCCGCTCGCCGGGTGCATGGCCTTCAGCCTGGACGACATCGGCACCACGGAGATCGATGACGCGTTCTCGGTCACGCGCGTGTCGGACGACGAACTGCGCATCGGCATCCATATCGCCGCGCCGGGCCTTGCCTTCGCGCCTGGCTCGGCGCTGGACGCCATCGCCCGCGAACGGCTCTCGACCGCCTACATGCCCGGACGGAAGTTCACCATGCTGCCCGACGACGCCGTGGAGCGCCTGTCGCTCGACGAGGGCCACGAGCGGCCGGCGGTATCGCTCTACCTGAACGTGGGGGCGAAGGATTTCGCGCTGCGGGGCCGGCATACGAAACTGGAGCGCGTGAAAGTGGCCGCCAACCTGCGCCATGCCGGGCACGATGCGCTGAACGCCGCCTTCGAAGCGGGCGGGGCGAATCCGGCCCGCCTCGGGCTTGCCTTCGAAGAGGAGCTGTATACGCTGTGGCAGCTCGCGCTGGCGCTTGAAAAACGCCGCGGCAAGCCGAGCGTCAACGCCGCCAATCTGGACTACGTTTTCCACGTCGAGGACGGGCGTGTGGCGATCGAAGCGCGCAAGCGCGGCGCGCCGCTCGACAAGGTCGTGTCGGAACTCATGATCCTTGCCAACACCAGCTGGGGCGAGCAGCTTGCCGAGAAGGACATCGCCGGCATCTACCGCGTGCAGTCCTCGGGCAAGGTCAGGCTGAGCGTGCACGCGGAAATGCATGAAGGCCTGGGCGTGTCGTCCTATGCCTGGATGAGTTCGCCGCTGCGCCGCTATGTGGACCTCATCAACCAGTGGCAGCTGGTGGCCGGTTTGCGCGGCCAGCGTCCGCCCTTTGCGCGCAATACCGAGGCGCTGCTCGCGGCGCTGCGCGCCTTCGAAGTGACCAGCGCGGGCTACGACGAGCATCAGCGCGCGATGGAGCACTACTGGTGCCTGCGCTGGCTCGCGCAGGAACGCCAGGCTCGGAACGGACAAATGCTCGAGGCCGAAGGCGCGGTGCTGCGCGAGAACCTGGTGCGCTTCGACCGCCTGCCGCTGGCGGTGCGCGTGCCCTCGCTGCCGGAGCTGGACCCCGGCACGCGCGTGCGACTGGCCCTCGAACCGCCCGATCTGATCGAGCGCACCGTGGCCTGCACCTGGCGCGAGACGCTCGGGCAAGGAGCGCCTGAGCAGGAGGCGCGCGAGCAGAAGCCGCGCTAAGAGCCTAAAATGGCCGCAGTACTTCGCCGTCAGAGGTGATTTTGCACGGCAACACTGCGAACCTATTGCTGGATCCGCGTGAATACTGGAGCGGACTCGACCGCCAGTCCCGCGTGCTGGCGATATCGGTCGCGGTGTCCATCTTCCTGCACGCGGTCCTGCTGACGATCCAGTTCCGCTTTCCGGACGCGCTGCACTGGAAATCGGCCAGCCAGCCGCTCGAAGTGATCCTGGTGAACGCCAAGACGCGCGACAAACCCTCGCGCGCCAAGGCGCTCGCGCAAGCCAACCTGGATGGCGGCGGCAACACCGACGAGAAGCGGCGCGCGACCAGCGCGGCGCCGGTGACCAACCCGCGCGCTCCGGGTTCCGATCTGGCCGAGACGCAGCGCCGCCAGCGCGAGCTGGAAGCGCAACAGCAGAAGCTCCTCGCGCTCAACCGGGAGCAGGGCGCGAAAGTGCCGACGGAATCGCAGCGCCAGGCGTCGGAAGAGGCTTCGCCGCAGGTTTCCGGGCGCGACATGGTGGAGCGTTCGCTCGCGATGCTCCATCTGCAGGCCCAGATCGCGCGGCAGACGCAGGCCTACCAGGAGCGGCCGCGCAAGCGCTTCATCGGCGCCAACGCCAGGGAATACCGCTTCGCGCAGTACGAAGAAGAATGGCGCGCCAAGATCGAGCGGGTGGGAACTCTTAACTACCCGGCCGAAGCGCGCGGCAAGCTCTACGGCGTGCTGCGTCTCTCGGTGACGATCCGTCCTGACGGCAGCGTGGAGTCGATCGACCTCGACCGCTCCTCCGGCCTCAAGGTGCTCGACCAGGCCGCGTTCCGCATCGTGCAGATGGCGGCGAAGTTCGCCGCCTTTCCGCCCGACATCCGCACGGACACCGACCTGCTGGTGATCACGCGGACCTGGTTCTTCGCACAAGGCGACAAGGTCTGGACAGAGTAGGGCATGGCCGATCGCTACGCGGTAATCGGCAATCCGGTGTCACATTCGAAATCTCCCTGGATACACGCCGAATTCGCCCGCCAGACGCGGCAGGACATCGAATACGCGCGCATTGAAGCGCCACTCGACGGCTTCGCGCGCACGGTGGATGCGTTCCGCGCCGCCGGCGGGCGCGGCGCTAACGTCACCTTGCCGTTCAAGGAGCAGGCCTTTCTCTATTCTGGGGACGTGGTCAGCGAAAGAGCCCGTGCGGCGGGGGTCGTCAATACCCTTATCTTCGAGGATGGTGGCGTGCGTGGCGACAATACCGACGGCGTAGGCCTGCTGCGCGATATCACGTTCAACCTCGGGCGCGCGATCGCGGGCCGACGCGTGCTGCTGATGGGGGCGGGCGGCGCGGCGCAGGGTGTTCTCGGTCCGTTGCTCGGTGCCGGCCCGCAGTGCCTGGTGATTGCGAATCGCACCGCAGGCAAAGCACGCTCGCTGGCGCAGCGCTATGGCGCGGCGGCAGGCGGCGGATACGGGGAGCTCGGCGGCGCGCAGTTCGATCTCCTGATCAACGCCACCTCGGCGGGCCTCGCGGATGAAGCGCCGCCGCTGCCCGCCGGTGTTTTCGCCTCCGGTTCGCTCGGCTACGACATGGTGTACGGCCGCGACACGCCCTTCCTCGCCATGGCGCGCGCCGCGGGCGCCGAGGCGCGTGACGGCGGCGGCATGCTCGTCGAACAGGCGGCGGAGTCCTTCCTGTTCTGGCGCGGCCTGCGCCCGGACACGGCGCCGGTACTCGCGGCGCTGCGCCAGCGCTGATGCCCGCCGCCGCAGGCCGCGTGTTTCGCACCACGCGCACCGCCTGGAAGGTTTTCTGCTACAGCCTGGGCGCGCTGGTCCTGGTCGTGGCCGCGGTGCAGTGCTGGTTCTACGCGCACGTCCTGTGGTGGCGGGTGTACCAACCCGCCAACACCGCGTTCATGGAAGCGCGCGTCGAGCCCCTGCGCGAGAAGGATCCCAAGGCAAAGCTGGCGCACCAGTGGGTCGGCTACGAGCGGATCTCGACGCAGCTCAAGCGCGCGGTGGTTGCCGCGGAGGATGCGAAATTCGTCGATCACGAGGGCTTCGACTGGAAGGCGATCTCCAAGGCGATGGAGAAGAACGAGAAGCAGGGCAGGGTGGTGTCCGGAGCCTCGACCATCAGCCAGCAGCTGGCAAAGAACCTGTTCTTTTCGGGCGAGCGCTCGTGGCTGCGCAAGGGGCAGGAGGCCGTGATCACCTGGATGCTGGAATCCACGCTCAGTAAGCGCCGCATTCTGGAGCTCTATCTCAATTTCGCCGAGTGGGGCGAAGGGGTGTTCGGCGCCGAAGCGGCGGCCCGGTACCACTTCCGCATCGACGCAGCGGCCCTGAATGCCTCGCAGGCGGCATTCCTGGCGACGATCCTGCCCAGCCCGCGGCGCTACGCGCCGGGACGCATCACGCCTTACGTCGCCGGCCGGGTCGAGACGATCCTCGCACGCATGCCGGCGGCGCAGATACCCTAGCCGGACCCGCCCGCATGAGCGAATTTCCGACGCGCCTGGAAGTCGAAGACCTGCAGCAGAACCTGCATGCGGTGCAGGTGAGCCTGGCGCGCAAGGGCGACCCTGCCGAACTGCGCGCCACGCTGGACAAGTTGCACCCCGCCGATGCCGCCTACATCCTGGAGGCGTTGCCGCTCGAGGAGCGGCTGGAGGTCTGGGGCCTGGTCAAGGCCGAGCGCGAGGGCGAAATCCTGCTCGAGCTTTCGGACGCGGTGCGCGAGGCGCTCATCGCGACCATGGACTCCAAGGAGCTGGTCGCGGCGGCCGAAACCCTCGAAGCCGACGAGATCGCCGACCTTGCGCCCGATCTGCCCGACGAGGTGGTGCAGGATGTCATCCGGGCGCTGCCGCAGGAGGAACGGGTTCTGCTTCGTGCGGCGCTTTCCTACGACGAGGGTACCGTCGGAGCGCTGATGGACTTCGACCAGATTTCGGTGCGCGAAGATGCGACGCTGGAGGCGGCGACGCGCACGCTGCGCAGTCTGGCTGAGCTTCCGGCGCATACCGACCAGCTGTTCGTGGTGGATCGCGTGGAACGCCTGACCGGCACGCTGCCGCTCGCGCGGCTGATCGTGTCCGATCTTGACCGAGTGGTCGGCGAGGTGATGGTGCCGGAGAGCGTGAAGCTGCGCCCGGAGGACCGCGCCGAGGATGCTGCGCAGGCCTTCGAGCGCTATGACCTTGCGTCGGCGCCGGTCGTCGATCTGATCACCGGGCGCCTGGTGGGCCGAGTTACGGTGAACGCGGTTGTGGACCACATCCGCGAAAAGAGCGCCGAGACGCAGCTCGCCGAAGCGGGACTTTCCAGGCAAGAGGACGTCTTCGCCCCGGTCTGGAACAGCTTCAAGAACCGCTGGGCATGGCTGGCGGTGAACCTGGTGACCGCATTCATCGCCTCGCGCGTGATCGGTGCTTTCGAAGGCTCGATCGAGAAGCTGGTGGCGCTTGCCGCGCTGATGCCGATTGTCGCCGGCATCGGCGGCAACTCGGGCAACCAGACCATCACCATGATCGTGCGCGCGCTGGCGCTCGGCCAGATCCAGTCTGCGTACTGGACCAAGCTGATCGCCAAGGAGCTCGGCGTGGCCACCTTGAACGGCGTGATCTGGGGCGGATTGCTCGGCTTCGCGACCTATCTGCTCTACGGCAGCGTCGCCCTGGGCGGCGTGATGGCGCTCGCCATGCTGCTAAACCTGCTCCTCGCCGCCGGCATGGGTGTCGCGATTCCCTCCCTGCGAGCCCGCTTCGGCCGCGATCCCGCGATTGGTTCGTCGGTCCTGATCACGGCCTGCACCGATTCGGGCGGGTTTTTCATTTTTCTCGGATTGGCGACGCTGTTCTTGCTTTAAGGCATGCTGGATCCTGGAGTACTCGTGAAAACGGCGGCGGCGCCCGCCAGGGAGCACCGCCGCCGCTAATGGCGTGTTACCCGGGAGCTTACTTCTTCGGTTGAATCTTGATATTGCTCGTGACCGAAACGACGCCCTTGGTATTCTTCGCAATCATGACGGCCTTGTCCGCTTCCGCGCGGGTCTTGGCATTGCCGCTAAGCGTCACGACGCCCTTGTCGTCGGTATTCACATGGATTTTCAGGGCGCTGACTTCCTTGTCCTTGGCATACTCGGCTTTGATCTTGGTGGTGATCACCGAGTCCTTGACGTTTTCCTTGACCTTTTCCGTCATGGGTTTTTTCTCTTGCGCATAGGACACCGCGGGCACGCTCAGCGCCGCGATCACGAGGGTTGCCAACAGTTTGCTGTTCATAATCTCTCCTTTGTAGGTTTAGCGCCCGATCGAACTTGTGAGAGTTGCAAAATTCCAGGTATTTTTTACCCGCAGCATTGCCTCCCACCCCTTTC
The DNA here is from genome assembly GCA_038040245.1 of Pseudomonadota bacterium. Lineage (GTDB taxonomy): Bacteria > Pseudomonadota > Gammaproteobacteria > Burkholderiales > SG8-39 > RBG-16-66-20. Next base: position 11,631 of record JBBPIU010000066.1, read on the forward strand.
CCCAGAGGTATCCCGAATATAGCAAAGGCGGGCCAAGCATACCGCCCGGGCCCGGGAGCAACGCATTCGAGCCTCGATCGGTTGACACGATTCGACCGAACGGGCGCGGCGCTCCGGGGCGGGTTCCTGCCGCTCGGTATCGGGCTGACGGGGCGTCTGCGCCAGCTCGGGCCGATGCGGGTGATCGCATTGATCGACGATCCAAATCAGGCCTTGAACGCCTCTCGCGCAGCAGCGAGCGTTGCGTCGATTTCGGTGGCGCCGTGCGCCGCCGACACGAAGCCGGCTTCGTAGGCGGATGGCGCGAGGTACACGCCGCGCCCGAGCATGGCGTGGAAGAATTTGTTGAAGCGGTCCTTGTCGCATTGCATGACTTCGGCAAAACTCGCCGGCGGCGAGGCGCGGAAATACAGCCCGAACATGCTGCCGATCGCTTGTGCGGAGAAAATGACCTTGGCTTTCCGGGCTTCTGCGATCAGGCCGTTTGCGAGTGATTGCGTGGTTTTTTCTATCTTCGATTGAAAATCTTTTTCCTCTACAAGCTTCAACGTCGCTAATCCCGCAGCGACGGCGACAGGATTGCCTGAAAGCGTGCCGGCCTGATAGACGGGACCCAGCGGGGCGATCTTCTCCATGATCTCGCGCTTGCCGCCGAAGGCGCCGACCGGCAGGCCGCCGCCGATCACTTTGCCCAGCGTCGTGAGGTCCGGCCGGATGCCGTAGCGTGACTGCGCGCCGCCGAGCGCGACGCGAAAGCCGGTCATCACTTCGTCGAAGATCAGCACCGCACCGTGCCGGGTGCAGAGCTCCCGCAGCGCTTCCAGGAAACCTGCCTTGGGCAGAACCAGGTTCATGTTGCCGGCTACGGGCTCGACGATCACGCAGGCGAACTGGTTTCCCTTTTCCTGAAATGCCGTTTTCAGTTGCGAGATATCGTTGAAGTCAAGCACCAAGGTATGCGCCGCAGTTTCCGGCGGCACGCCGGCGGAACTGGGATTGCCGAAGGTGAGAGCACCCGAGCCGGCTTTTACCAACAGGCTGTCGGCGTGGCCGTGGTAGCAGCCCTCGAATTTGACGATCAGGCCGCGCCCGGTGTGGCCGCGGGCGAGGCGGATCGCGGTCATGGTGGCCTCGGTGCCCGAGGAGACTAGGCGCACCATCTCCACCGAGGGCACCAGACGGCAGATCGCCTCGGCCAGTTCAATCTCGCTTTCAGTCGGGGCGCCGAAGGACAGCGCGCGCGATGCCGCTGCCTGCACTGCCTCGACCACTTGCGGGTGGGTGTGGCCGAGCACCATCGGCCCCCAGGAGCCGACATAGTCGATATAGCGCTTGCCGTCCGCGTCCCAGAGATGCGGGCCCGACGCGCGTTCGAAGAATAGCGGCGTGCCGCCGACGGCGCGGAACGCGCGCACGGGTGAATTGACGCCGCCGGGAATGCGCTCCCGCGCGCGCTCGAACAGGGATTCATTGCGTGAGGTCATGATGGAAGAGCTTACCGTAGGCGCGCGCCTTTTCGGCGATGTCCGGCGCCTCGAACAGGTCCGAGATCACCGCCAGGCAGTCGGCGCCGGCGCCGAGCAACTGCGGCGCGTTGTGCAGCGTGATGCCGCCGATCGCAACCAGCGGTACGCCGAGTGAGCGCGCTTCGCCAAACAGCGTGAGCGGCGCTTGCAGCGCCGCAGGTTTGGTCGAGGAGGGGAACACGCTGCCGAACGCGACGTAGTCGGCGCCTGCGGCAACCGCCGCGCGGGCGGCGGACAGAGAGTCGTAGCAGGAGGCGCCGAGCAGCCTGCCGCCGAGCTTCGCGCGCGCGGCGGCGAGCTCGCCATCGTCGCGCCCAAGGTGCACGCCGTCGGCTCCGGTTTCGAGCGCGAGTTCCACATCGTCGTTGACGATGAAAGGAACACCGTGGCTGCGGCACATTGCGGCGAGGGCTTTTGCTTCCCGAATTCGCTGCTCGTCCCCTGATCGCTTGCTGCGGTATTGCAACATGGCGATGCCCCCCTGGAGCGCCAAGGCGGCGCGCCGAAAGAGCGTCTCGCTGTCGGGCAATTCGGGCGTGATTGCATAGAGGCCGTGAATTCTCGCCGCCAGCATTATTTCGTTTCTCCCGGACGTGCTGCGAAAAATCGGTTGGGGAGATGCTGCCCCTTGCCGGGGCGAAATCCAGCCGCCAGCGATCGCCAGGTGTAGTCCTGCGCCTGCTGTACCGCCTGCTCCATTTCCAGTCCTTTGGCGAGCAGCGCGGCGAGGGCTGAAGCAAGGGTGCAGCCGGAGCCGTGATAGCTCCCGGGTAGGCGCGGCCAGCGATCTTCGCGCACCACGCCGCGCGCGTCGTAGAGCGTGTTGACTACCTCTGCACCCGTTTCGTGCGTGCCGGTCACGAGCACATACTTGCAGCCAAGTTTCGTGAGTTCACGCGCGCATTCGGGGAGATCTGCATCCGGCGCCGCGCCGGCCAGTCGACGGGCCTCCAGGCTGTTCGGCGTCAGCACGGTCGTGCGTGGCAGGAGCGCGCTGCGCAATACCTGCATGGTTTCGGCATCCGCGAGCGCATCGCCCCGGCCGGAGGCGAACACCGGATCGAGTACCACGGGTGTGCGTGGATGTTCGGCGAGGATCGCGGCGATGACTTGCGCATTGCGCGCCGAGCCGAGCACGCCGAGCTTGAACGCCGCAACCGGTATGTCCTCGAGCACGCGGCGCGCCTGGCTTGCGACCCAAACGGGCTCGATCGCGAGCAGGCTTTCGACGCCGCGCGTGTCCTGCACCGTGAGGCCGGTGAGCACCGACAGCGGATGGCAGCCGAGGCTCGCGAGCGTGAGCAGGTCCGCCTGCAGGCCTGCGCCGCCGGTCGGATCGGAAGCGGCAAAGGTGAGAACGATCGGAGGGCAAGACGGCATGCGTTAATATCCGGTGCAATTTTACTGTCCCGCCACCGATGACCGAACAGCAAGTTCAATTCAAGACATGGATGTGCCTTATCTGCGGCTGGGTCTACGACGAGGCCGCCGGCATTCCGGAAGAAGGCATCGCGCCGGGCACGCGTTGGGAGGAGGTGCCGATGAACTGGACCTGTCCCGAGTGCGGCGCGCGCAAGGAAGACTTCGAGATGATCGAGGTCTGAATGCGGTAAAATAGCGTCAAGCGTGTCCTCGATCAATCTGACGAATCACTTTCTGATCGCCATGCCCAACATGGCCGATCCGTACTTTGCGAAGACACTGACTTACGTCTGCGAGCACAACGATCAGGGCGCGCTCGGCATCGTCGTCAACCGCCCTATCGAGATGACCCTGCAGGCGCTGTTCGAGCGCCTGTCCCTCAACCTCAAGAGCAGCACTTTCGCCGACGCGCCGGTCTATTTTGGCGGCCCGGTGCAGACCGATCGGGGGTTCGTCTTGCACCTGCCCGCGGGCGAGTGGCAGTCGACGCTCAGGGTGCACGACGCCATCGGCCTCACCACCTCCAAGGACATTCTCGAGGCGGTCGGCCGCGGCGAGGGCCCTTCGAAAATGCTGGTTTCGCTCGGCTACGCCGGCTGGTCGGCCGGGCAGATCGAGCACGAGCTGAAGCAGAACGCCTGGCTCACGGTCGAGGCGAAAGACGCCATCCTGTTCGACATTCCGGCCGGTGAGCGCCTGAGCGCAGCCATGCAGCTGCTGGGGATCGATTACGCGCAACTCGCCGACCAGGCGGGACATGCCTGACAAGGCCCGCAGTACAACTACCCGCACCGTCCTTGCGTTCGACTTCGGATTGCAGCGTATTGGCGTCGCGGTGGGCGAAGCGGAACTCGGCACCGCGCATCCCCTGCCGGGCGTCGCCGCGCGCACCCAGCCCGGCCGCCTCACCGCGATCGAGCGCCTGGTGAATGAGTGGAAGCCTTCGCTGCTGGTGGTCGGGCGCCCGCTCGGCGAAGACGGCGCGCCGCACGAGATGACGCGCCGGGCCGAACGCTTCGCGCGCCAGCTGAACGGCCGCTTCGGGCTCCCGGTGGAGCTGGTCGACGAGCGTTACAGTTCCGCGGAGGTCGAAAGCCGCATGCGGGCAGCGTACGGCAGCCGCAAGGCGGCGAGCCTGGCGCGCGGCAAGACCCTGGATTCGCACGCCGCGCAAATCATCCTCGAGCAATACTTTGGCGACAAAACTTCCTGACGCCGAAACATTGCTGCCCAAGCTCGCAACCGAGCTGAAGGCCCGGGTCACGCCGGCGACGGCGATGATCGGCCTGCACACCGGCGGCGCCTGGCTCGCCGAGCGGCTGCATCCGCTGCTCGGGCTGAAGGAGCCCTTGGGGCTCATGGACATCGCGTTCTACCGCGACGACTACGCGAAAGAAGGCCTCAAGCACGACCCCAAGCGCACCCGGATTCCCTTCGAGGTCGAAGGCCGCGAGATCCTGCTGGTGGACGACGTGCTCTACACCGGGCGCACGGTGCGCGCGGCGATGAACGAGCTGTTCGACTACGGCCGGCCGAAGAGCATCGCACTGGTGGTGCTCGCCGACCGCGGCGGCCGGCAACTGCCGATCGCGGCGCAGTACTGCGGCGCGCAGGTGGAGGTGCCCGAGGGGACGCGGCTGCGCCTGAAGCGCGCCGCGAACGGCAAGCTTTCTCTGGAACTGGAACGTGCCGGGTAATCCGCAACTCAACGCCAACGGCGAGCTGCAGCACCTGCTCTCGATCGAGGGGCTGCCGCGCGAGGTCCTGGTGCAGATCCTCGACACCGCCGAGCCCTTCGCCGGCGTCACCGAGCGCGAAGTGAAGAAAGTGCCGCTGCTGCGCGGCAAGAGCGTATTCAACCTGTTCTTCGAAGCGTCGACCCGTACGCGCACCACCTTCGAGATTGCCGCCAAGCGGCTCTCGGCCGACGTGATCAACCTGAACGTCGCGGTGAGCTCGCACACCAAGGGCGAATCGCTGCTCGATACGGTGGCCAACCTTTCGGCGATGCAGGCCGACGTGTTCGTGGTGCGTCACGGTTCCTCGGGTGCGCCCTACCTGATTGCGCGCCACGTCAAGCCGCACGAGCACGTCATCAACGCGGGCGACGGCCGGCACGCGCACCCGACCCAGGGCCTGCTCGATCTCTACACCATCCGCCATTACAAGAAGGACTTCACCGGGCTCACGGTGGCGATCGTTGGCGACGTGCTGCATTCGCGCGTCGCGCGCTCGCTGATCCACGGCCTCACCACGCTGGGCGTGCCCGAGGTTCGCGTGATCGGTCCGCAGACGCTGCTGCCCGCGGGGGTCGAAGCGCTCGGTGTGCGCGTGTTCCACGACATGCGCGCGGGACTCAAGGACTGCGACGTGGTGGTGATGCTGCGGCTGCAGAACGAACGCATGAACGGCGCGCTGCTGCCTTCGGCGCAGGAATTTTTCAAGCACTACGGCCTGACCGCGGCCAAGCTCGCGCTCGCCAAGCCCGACGCCATCGTGATGCACCCGGGGCCGATGAACCGCGGCGTCGA
>JBBPIU010000067.1:0-17044 GCA_038040245.1 Pseudomonadota bacterium
CCGGCTACCACCCGCAGGTGATCCTCGCCGGGCGGCGCATCAACGACGGCATGGCCGGATTCGTGGCCGCAAAAGCGGCCCGCCTGCTCGAACTCGGCGGCAAGGCGGTCAGCGGGGCGACAATCAACCTGCTTGGCCTGACGTTCAAGGAAAACGTCACCGACCTTCGCAACTCCAAGGTGGCGGACCTGCGCGCGGTGCTGGTGTCGCAGGGCGCGCGCGTGCACGTGAACGATCCGCTCGCCGATCCTGCCGCGGCTAGGCGCGAATACGGCATCGAACTGGAGGACTGGGCCGCGCTGCCGCGGGCGGACGCGCTGATCCTCGCGGTGGCGCACAGGGGTTACCGGGAGCGCAGCAGCGGGGAATTTCTCGACAAGCTCGCGCCCGGAGGCTGCGTCCTCGATGTCAACGGCGTTCTCGACCTGGACGCGCTGCGCCGAGGGGGCTGCACATGTTGGAGACTTTAGGGGCATAACGATGAAGAAAAAAACGGCACTGATCACGGGAATCACCGGGCAGGACGGCGCCTACCTCGCCGAACTCCTGCTCAAGAAAGGCTACGTGGTGCACGGCCTGAAGCGCCGCTCGTCGCTTTTCAACACCGCGCGCATCGACCATCTTTACGAGGACCCGCACGTGCCCGGTCACAAGCTCATCCTGCACTACGGGGACATGACCGATTCGATGAGCGTGCTGCGCGTGGTCCAGGAATCGCAGCCCGACGAAATCTACAACCTCGCCGCGCAGAGCCATGTCGCGGTTTCCTTCGAGGAGCCCGAGTACACCGCGAACGCGGACGGACTGGGCGCGCTGCGCCTGCTCGAGGCGATCCGGATTCTCGGCATGGCAAAGCGGACCCGCTTCTACCAGGCCTCCACCTCGGAACTCTACGGCCTGGTGCGCGAAACGCCGCAACGCGAGACGACGCCGTTCCATCCGCGCTCGCCCTACGGCGTGGCGAAGCTCTACGCACACTGGATCACCGTCAACTACCGTGAGGCCTTCGGATTGTTTGCCGCCAGCGGGATCCTGTTCAATCACGAATCACCCACGCGCGGCGAGACTTTCGTCACCCGCAAGATCACACGCGCGCTTGCCCGGATCCGGCTCGGGCTGCAACCCTGCCTGTACCTCGGCAATCTGGGCGCGAAGCGCGACTGGGGGCATGCGCGCGACTACGTCGAAGCGATGTGGCGGATCCTGCAGCAGAAGAAGGCCGACGATTTCGTCATCGCGACCGGTATACAGCACAGCGTGCGCGAGTTCGTCGACGCGGCCGCGGCGGAGTTGGGCATTGCCTTGCGCTGGGAGGGAAAAGGCAAAGACCAGCACGGCGTGGTGGCGAAACTGGGCTTCAAGTCGAAACACCTCAAGTCCGGGCAAATCATCGTGCGCGTCGATCCGCGCTACTACCGCCCGGCCGAGGTCGATACCCTGCTCGGCGACGCCGCCAAGGCGCGCCGGCAGCTGAAATGGAAGCCGCGGGTCGCGTTCCGCCAGCTGGTCGCCGAAATGGCGCGCGAAGATCTGAAGGTAGCCGAGCGCGATGCGCTCATCAGCCGCCACGGCTACCGCGCCTACGGCGGGCGCGAGTAGCACGGTGCAGCGCGTGCGCCTATGGTTCGGACATTCCCTGGCTGTGCGCATCGAGCAGCTCGCGGTAAAGTGCGAGATGCTCATCCACCATTCGCCTGGCGGAAAACATCCGGTTTACGCGATCCAGGCCCGCTCCACCAAGCGCATTGCGCCGGCCGGTGTCCTGCAAGAGCCCGTTCAGCGCCCGCGCAAGCGCGGTCGGGTCGCGCGGCGGCACGCTAAGCGCGCAAACGTCGTGCGGCGCAACGAAGTTCACACCGTTGCCGAGCTCGCAGTTCACGATCGGCTTCGCGCAGGCCATCGCCTCGAGCTGCACGATGCCGAAAGCCTCGCTGGGCTCGCACGACGGCAGGCAGAACACATCGGCGGCGTGGTAATAGGCAGCGAGGTCGCGCTCCTCGATGCGCCCCGGGAAGATGACCTTATGCGCAACGCCGGCCGCGGCAGCCAGGCGCCGATGCGTGTCGAGCAAAGGTCCCGAACCGCCAAGCACCAATACGGCATCCAGCCCGGACATCGCGCGAATCAGATACTCAAAGCCTTTGTAATAGACGTGGCGACCGACCGCGAAGACGACAGACTTGGGCGACGACAGCGAAGCCCTGAGCTTCGCGGCGCGCCTCATGAGCTCGTCGCTCGCCGCGAACGGCGCGAGGTCGATTCCGTACGCGATGACGCGGCACTTGGGTGAACCCCTGATCGCATCGAGTTGCCGCGACATCTCGAAGTGCTTCGGCGTTGCCGCGATGACCGCATCCACGCGCTCGAGGAAACCGTCAAGCAAAGGCCGGTAGAGAGCGAACAGCCTGCGCTGGCGGACAATATCGCTATGCCAGGTTACGACGCGCTTGACTTCGCGCGGCAGCAGCTCCGCGGCGAAGTGAGAAAGCGGATCAGGAAAATGAAGATGGGCAATGTCGTAACGTTCGCGTTCCCATAGCCGCTTCACGAAGAGCGGAAAAGTGGGGGCCACCGCAACCCCCGCCAGGGTGCCAAGAGACCGGATCTTGTAAGTCCGCACCGGCGCGGCAGCCTCGACCTCGGTTTGCCACCGGTTGTTCGCGACCACGTTATCCACAGTCCCATACGCCTTCAATCCGGCGGCAAGGATCGCGACATGCCGCTCGATTCCTCCATGGTTCTGGTCATGAAAACGACCGAACTGCAGGATCTTCATACTCCCTATCCCAGCGACACCGCATCCCGGTACGCCAGTAGCGTCTCGGATGCGCACTTCTGCCAGCTGAACCGCTTCGCCTGGTCGAGGCCAAGCAGCCGAAGTCGCTGCCACTCGTTCCGGTCGTCGAGCAAACGCTCGATGTGCATCGTCAGCGCATCCGTGTCCGCAGGGTCGATCTTCACTCCAGCTTCGCCAACCACCTCCGGGAGCGACGACACGTTCGAGACGATGACCGGAACGCCGCATTGCATGGCTTCCAGCGCGGGCAGGCCGAAGCCCTCGTATAAAGACGGGTAGATGAAAAGCGAAGCGCCTGCATACAAATGCTGCAACTCGTTATCGGACAGGTAGCCCAGCAATCGCACCTCGCCACGCTCAACCAGCGGCCGCATCCTTCGATCGAGATCCGAGTTGAGCCATCCCTCCATCCCGACCAGCGCCACCGGAAACTGCCGTCGGATCTTTTCGGGAAGCCGCGCAAATGCATCGAGCACGAACGCAATGTTCTTGCGCGGCTCAAGGGTACCGACGCTCAGTAAATATCCTCGATGCCGGAGCCCGAACTTCTCCAGCGTCGCTGCGATTTGCTCCGGCGAGCGCTCGCAAAACTCCGGCCTTGCGCCCAGCGGCACGCTGCGCACGCGCTCCGGGCGCAATCCGTAACGCTCCAGCACTTCGCCGCGCACCGATTCAGCATCGGTCAGTACGATCGATGCACGCGCAAGGGATTTCGGAAAATGCCTGGCTATCGCCTCGATCCGCGCCGCTGGGTGCAATTCCGGGTAGCGCACAAACGAGAGATCGTGCACCGTGAGAACCAGCGGGCCCTCGAATTCGTACGCCAGGAAATTTGGCTCGTGATACAAATCGAACCCCTTTCGCCGGGCACCTGCGGTGAAGCTGACCTGCGTTAGAAACCGCACAATTTCGTAGGACCAAGGTATCAGCTTCTTAATCGACGTCTTGACAGCGTCAATGTGTCGAAGCGGCTCGCTCCGCAGTTCGCGCGACCATCCGAAGCCGTAGAAGAACTCCAGGTCGACCGCGCCAGTCTTGAGCAATTCCGTGGCCAGAGCGTTGGCGTATTGGCCGATGCCGGTGCGTGGCGAAAGCAGCGCGCTGGCATTCAGGGCAACCTTCATCGAGGGCCTGCTGCACGCAGGACGCCGGCAAGCAGCCCCACCAACCACGGGTGCCCCGGCATCCCGTCAAGTACAATTAACATCTCTGCTCCCGCCTTGCAGCCTGTTGATGCCAGAACCCGCCCCAGACGAATTCGCCCGCCCCGCCACTGGCGCGGCAAAGCGCGCTCTAATTTCCGGCGTTAATGGCCAAGACGGATTCTATCTTGCCGAGTTTCTGCTGCAGAAGGGTTACGACGTCGCAGGCATTGTGCGCCCGGACAGCGCAAAAGGCGCATCGGCGACTGCAAACGGCCGTGTCGCCGTTATTCGCGAGGACCTGGGCTCGGAGGACGCCTGGGCCCGGCTCATTCGCGATGTCGCACCGCAGGAAATCTATCATCTCGCTTCGCAGTCAGCGCCCAACCTGTCCTGGAGCGAGCCGGTTCGCACTCTCGAAGACAACGCGGTGGTGTCGGTCGCGCTGTTCAGTGCCGCGCGGCAAGCGCGGGCGCGGCCGAGGATTTTCTTTGCCTCCTCTGCCGAGATCTTCGGCGGTGCCGGCCCAGGTCGCCATGATGAAACGACCGGCGTTCAACCCCTGAACCCTTATGCGGTATCGAAAGCGTGCGCCCATCGGCTCGCAACTCTTTACCGGGAGGCGCACGGACTCTTTGTGGCGTGCGGGATTCTTTTCAATCACGAAAGCCCGCGCCATCCGCTGCGGTTCGTGATGCAGAAGATCGCGTATGCCGCAGCTTGCGTCGGGGCCGGCTTACGCGACTCGCCGGAGTGCGATGAACTGGGCGCGCCGATACTCAGGGACGGCAAGCTTTCGCTCGGCAATCTCGCGGCACGGCGCGATTGGGGCTATGCGAAGGACTACGTGGACGCGATGTGGCGCATGCTGCAGCTCGAGGCAGCGCAGGATTTTGTCGTCGGCACCGGGGTAGCGCACTCGGTCGAGGACATCTGCCGCGAGGCATTCGGCTACGTCGGCGCCGACTGGACGCGCCACGTGCACGTTGAGCAGCGGCTGATGCGGCCGCTTGACGCCGATGTCGCCGTCGCCGATCCGCGCAAGGCCAACCAGGTGCTCGACTGGCGGCCGACGACGACTTTCAAGCAACTGGTGCAACTGCTCGTGGACCATTACCACGCCCGTCTGAGCGGCGCCTCCGCGCCCCGCGTGGGCGCTCACCGCAACTAACCCTGCAAGACCCGGTATGCCCAATCTAGCTCAACGCCTTTTCATAGGAGCCGTGGACATCCGCCAGCGGACCGAAGGTCCGCACCGTACCCGCCTCTAGCCACAGCCCTTTATTGCAGAACCGCTCGAGTACGTCACGCGCGTGCGAGGCAAGCACAATGATCGCGGCCCGCTCGACCAGCGCCATCATTCGCGCCTCCGCTTTGCGTATGAAGGTTTCGTCGCCCATCGCGAAGAACTCGTCCATCAGAAGAATATCAGGGGAAACCGCCGTCGAGATCGCGAAAGCGAGGCGCAGTGTCATGCCGGACGAATAGGTGCGAACCGGCATGTGCATGTACTCTTCCAGCTCGGTAAACTCCGCGATCGCGGGCACCACGCGCACCAGTCGAACCGCCTCGATCTTGAATTCCAGCGTCTACTGCGCCCTCTTGCTTTTCGACATTTCCGCTCTCCTTGCTCAAAGTTTAGTCGCTCAGCAAGGGATACGTTTTTCGGGGGCAAGGTCACCTACCCGTCCGCCAGGATGACGGCCTTCATTGGCTGCATCCCGGTGAACCCCCCGGATTCGACAAAACGGTCCGATTGGGACCCGATCGGAACCCCGAATGCGTATGCTCGGAAGCGATTCTATGCAGCATTGGCAATGATCTGGACGTCGCGGAAATTCTAGCATCCGGAAAGGCGCCCAAGACAGCTGTTCGGATTAGAATTGTGCCTAAAAACTAGAGTCTTATCGGGGGGAGGCGTCAATCGAAATCAGGTCCCTTGGCGGCGAGCTGGGTGCCGCGATCCTGGGATTCCGGCGCGTGTTCTACGCGGTCGGCGGGTTCAGCTTGGCCATCAACGTCCTGCTGCTGGTACCGGCGTTGTACATGCTGCAGATCTACGATCGCGTGCTCTCGAGCCGCAACGAGGTCACGCTGGTCATGCTGACGCTGATCATGGTGGGCTTGTACGTGCTCGAGGCCGCGCTGGAATTCGTGCGCTCCAGGGTGCTGGTCCGGGCGAGCGCGGCGCTGGATCTCCGATTGAACAACCGGGTTTTCGACGCCTCGTTCGAGGAATACCTGCAGAAGCGCGGCGCCAATCCCGGGCAAGCGCTCTCGGACCTCGCCAACGTGCGCCAGTTCCTCACCGGACAAGGACTGTTCGCTTTCTTCGATGCGCCCTGGACCCCGATTTATCTTGCGGTGATTTTCCTGCTCAGCCCGTGGCTTGGGCTCTTCGCCCTGCTCGCCGGCATGCTGTTGCTAGGGATGGCTTTCCTCAATGAGCGGATGACAGGGCCCTTGCTGGGGGACGCGGGGCGCGCGGCATTGGCGGCGAACAGCTACGCATCCGGCAACCTGCGCAATGCGGAAGTGATCGAGGCGCTAGGCATGCTCGGCAACCTCAGGCGGCGCTGGTTTGCGCGCCATGCGCGCTTTTTGTTGGCCCATGCCGAGGCGAGCGACCGTGCCGCGGGCATCAACGCCGCGACGAAATTCCTGCGCCTGACCGCGCAGTCGGGAATCCTGGGCTTGGGCGCGTGGCTGGTGATCGAGAACCAAGTGACGCCTGGTGGAATGATTGCAGCGTCGATCCTGCTCGGCCGCGCCCTGTCCCCGGTCGAGCTTGCCATCGCAACCTGGCGAGGGTTTGTCTCGACGCGCGGCGCCTACGGGCGGCTGAACGACCTGCTTGCTGCGCATCCGCAGCGTGGCGAGATGCTCGCCCTGCCGCGGCCGGAGGGCGCGGTCGCCGCCGAGAACCTGTTCCTCGGAGCGCCGCAGAGCAACGTCCCGATCCTGAAAGGGCTGAGCTTCCGCGTCTCCCCGGGAATGCTGGTCGCGGTGATAGGGCCGAGCGCCGCCGGCAAGTCCACCCTGGCGCGCGCGCTGGTCGGCGTGTGGGCGCCGCTGAGCGGCGCCCTTCGTCTCGATGGCGCCGATGTGCACCGGTGGCGCAAGGACCAGCTGGGGCCGTGGATCGGCTATCTGCCGCAGGATGTCGAACTGTTCGAAGGCACGATCGCGGAGAACATTGCGCGCTTCGGCGACCTCGATTCCGAGCGGGTGGTGCGGGCCGCGCGGCGGGCCGGCGTGCACGACCTGGTGCTGCACCTGCCGCAGGGCTACGACACGCCGATCGGGGAGGCCGGCATGGCGCTCTCGGGCGGGCAGCGCCAGCGCATTGCGCTCGCGCGCGCGCTTTACGGCGACCCGGCACTGATCGTGCTCGATGAGCCGAACGCCAATCTCGACGAGGCGGGAGACGCGGCATTGATTGCGGCACTGCGTGCCATGAAGGAAGAAAAGCGCACCGTCTTCGTGATGACGCACCGGGCGAACGTTCTGGGCGTCGCCGACGCGATCATCGTGCTCGCCAACGGCGTGATCCAGGCTCACGGCCCGCGCGACGCGGTGCTCAAGGCGCTCGCGCCCAGGCCGGTGGGCGACACGGCGGCCGAAGAGCGCCGTCCGCACGAGGATGCCGCATGAGCGCCGCGGGCGAGACCGCAAAGGAAATCGGGCCGGTGCCGCTGCCGGATGCGGACTTCGAGCGCGTCATCCGGTCGGGACTCTGGCTCCTCGCCGCCGGCTTCGGCGGCTTTCTCGCCTGGGGGATCTTTGCGCCGCTGGACGAAGGCGTTCCCGCGCCAGGCGTAGTGTCGGTCGAGTCCAAGCGCAAGCGCATCGAGCACCTGACCGGCGGCATCGTCGAGAAGATCCTGGTGCGCGAGGGCCAGCAGGTGCGCGCCGGGCAGCCGCTGATCGAGCTCAACGAGACACAGGCGAAGGCTGCGCTCAACGCGGCGCAAAGCCAATGGCGCATCGCGGTCGCGACCGAGGCGCGCCTCAACGCCGAGCGCGAGGGCCGCAGGACGTTCGATTTCCCGACGGTGCTGACGGCGGCGCAGGCCGACCCGGAAGTCGCCGGCGCGATGCGCGCGCAAAGCGAGCTTTTCCGCTCGCGCCGCGGCGCGCTCGAGGGCGAACTCTCGATCATCCGCGAGTCGGTGCGCGGCCTGGAAACGCAGATCCAGAGCCTGGAGCAGCTCCTGAAAGGCAGGGAGAAGCAAGTGGCGCTGTTCAACGAGCAACTCAGCTCGTACAAGAAGCTCAACAGCGACGGCTTCATCTCGCGCAACCAGCTGATTGAAACGGAGCGGCAACTGGCGGAAGTGCAGACCAAGCAGAGCGAGGACCTGTCCAACATCGCGGCGGTGAGGGCGCGGCTCGCGGAATTCCGCATGCGCGGCGCGCAGCGCCAGATCGAATACCGCCGCGAGGTCGAGACGCAGCTCGCCGACGTGCAGAAGGACGTCGCCACGCTGGGCGAGCGGCATACCTCGCAGCGCGACGTGCACCAGCGCCTGGTGCTGAGCGCGCCAGTGGCCGGGGCGGTCGTGGATCTCGCGGTCCACACCATCGGCGGCGTGGTCAAGCCCGGCGAGCGGATCATGGACGTCGTGCCGGAAGGCGACGAGCTGATTGTGGAGGCGCAAGTCCCGCCGCAGTACATCGACCGCGTTCGCGCCGGCCTGCCGGCCGACGTGCACTTCGACGCCTACATGGACCGCGCGGATCGTCCGGTCGTCGCCGGCAAGGTGCTGGTCGTCTCGGCCGACGCGCTCACCGACGCGCGCAGCGGCGCGTCGTACTACGCCATGCGGGTGGCCGTGCCGGGCACGGAGTTGCGCAAGCTCGGGGCCCTGCAATTGCAGCCCGGAATGCAAGCAACTGTCATGGTCAAGACCGGCGAACGCTCGCTGCTGGTCTACCTGGCGCGCCCGTTGCTGCGCCGCTTCAGCACCGCTCTGTCCGAGCGCTAGGCGAATGTAACTTTTTCCTCAAATTCCAAGCAATGCGTAACGCATTGTAAGCGCCTCGCCCCGAGCGTGAGTCGTGGCACAATTTCGGCAGTTATTTTGAAGTGAGGGAAGTCGTCCTATGTCTCAAGTAGAGATCAACAATCTCGCGTATCCCTACGACACGGTTGTCTACATCGAGAGTACCTACCCCGACCACAGCGTATTCACCGGCAGCGGGGTGATGGTCGGGCCGAACGATGTCTTGACGGCATCGCATCTCGTCTATGACGGCGCCCATGGCGGCGTGGCCACGAACGTGAAGGTCATTCCTGGCTACGACCCGTCGCCCCTGGAAACGCCTTATGGGACGCTGTTCGCCTCTTTGATCAATTACTACCCGGGATTCGACCCCGACAACGACGGGTTCCTCGTCAGTGGAAACCACGGCCCCGGCCTTGCAGGCTCGGAAATCGATTTTGCGCTCGTCAGCCTGAATACCGCGATAGGCGACCGCACTGGATGGATGGGGATCGACTCGAACTTTTCGTCCGGATTCGTCAACATCACGGGTTACCCCGGGGTCTACGGCGACAACCCCATGAACGATTCCGGGTTCATCTCACAGGACTCGGTCGATTTCATCTTCCATTACGGCAACATCGAAATTCATCCCGGCAACTCCGGCGGGCCGGTCTGGTACAGCTCGAACGGCAGCCCTTACGTCGTTAGCGTCGTTTCCACGGGTAGCTGGGGGGTGCGACTCAGCGGTTCAAATTACGACGTGCTCAAGAACTGGATTTCGTCCAATGACTACCTTCTCGCGAGTGCCAACAGGAACCTGACCGGCACCGCGGGCGCCGATACGCTGACGGGCGGCGCAGGCAACGACACGCTCGACGGTGGCGCGGGCGCCGACAAACTGATCGGCGGCGCGGGCAACGACACCTATGTCGTGGATAACGCCGGGGATGTGGTCACGGAGAACCTGAACGAGGGCACCGACACCGTCCAGAGCTCGATCAGCTACACGCTGCTGGCGAACGTGGAGAATCTGGTCCTGACCGGAACCTCGGCGATCAACGGCACCGGCAACGCTGGGAACAACAGCATCACGGGTAACAGCGCTGCCAACATTCTCTCTGGCACCACCGGCAACGACACCCTCACCGGAGGCGCAGGCAACGACACGCTGAGCGGGGGCACGGGGTTCGACACGGCGAGCGACGCGGGGGCGTTCCGCCAGTACAAGCTCACGGGCAACCCGATCAGCACGGCGACGCTGCAGGGTCCGGAGGGCACCGATTCGCTGGCGGGGGTCGAGAAGGTGTCGTTTGTGGACGGCAGCCTGAATTTCGATCCCAGGACGAACATCGGCGCGGTCGCGCGGCTGTATTTGGCGACGCTGGATCGGCTGCCCGATGCGCTGGGGCTGAACTTTCACCTGGCGCGGCTCGATGGCGGCATGGCGCTGGCCTTGGATGCGAACGATTTCGTGAATTCGCCCGAGTTCCAGGCGATCTACGGGGCGCTCGATAACGCGCAGTTCGTGGAGCAGCTCTACCAGAACGTGCTGAACCGGCCCTCGGACTCCGAGGGACTGGCGTTCCATACCGGGAACCTTGCCGCGGGAATGACGCGCGGGCAGGTGGTGACGAACTTCTCGGAGTCGCCCGAATCCATCCAGAACAACGCGGCGTTGTTCAACGCGGGGCTCTGGGATATCGACGAGACGGCGGGGAGCGTGGCGCGGCTGTATCTGGGGATGCTGGGCCGCGCGGCGGAGGTCGGGGGGCTGGCGTTCCATGTGAACGCGATCAAGGGGGGGCAGCTGACGCTGGGGCAGGATGCGAACAACTTCGCGGCCAGCCCGGAGTTCCAGACAAAGTACGGCGCGCTGGACAACAACCAGTTCGTCAACCAGCTCTACCTGAACGTGCTGGGCCGCGCGGCCGAACCGGGGGGCCTCGCGTACCACACCAACAACCTTGCCCACGGGTTCTCGCGCGGGGACGTGGCGCTGGGCTTCACCGACTCCCCTGAGTACCAGCTCAAGACCATCGGCCAGGTCGACCACGGCATCGCCGCCGTGGATGCGCATTTCCCCTAGACAGCGGTAGACTCCGGCAGAGGCGCCATGGCCGTCGTCCATACCAACATCCAGGACCCTGCAGCGTTTCAGATCGCGCTGAATGCCGCCAATGCGGCGGGCGCAAATCTGGAATCTGCCGTGCTGCAAGGCGGCAATGCCTTCAGCGAGTTCGGCCACGGACCCTGGGGCATCACCCTTCAATCGAGCACGAAGATCCAGGGCTTCGTCAGCGGAGCCGGCACTTTCTTCATCGACGGCAGCAACCTGAGTCCCGGCTCGCCGGTCTTCACGATCACCCATGCTCAATACGTAGACAATTCGCCTGCCGCGACGATTGATGTGTACGGCAACGTTACCGGTAACCTGTCATCCCAGACGGGCAGCATCAACCAGGTGCTGTATCACTCGGCGTTTGTGGATTTTTCCCTGATCGGAAACGTCAACGTCCAGGGCCTGTCCGCGGGTTCGACGTTCAACGCCACGAGCTTTTCCATCCATGTCTTCGGCCCGAACGACAGCCGGCACAATCCTTTCAACGTACCTCAGCGGAAACGAGACGATTTTCGGGGAAGGCCTCAACCAGTTGCTCCAGGGATTTGCCGGTAACGACACCTTGATGGGCGGCGCAGGCAATGACACGCTGAACGGGGGATTGGGCAATGACGTATCGAACGGCGGCGACGGCATCGATACGGCCGTGTTCAGCGGCGCAATCGGCAGCTACACGTTCGGGCAGAGACAGACGACCGTGGTGGTCGATGGGCCGGACGGCCACGATGCGCTTCAGGGCATCAAGTACCTCGTGTGTTCGGCAGCAGTGCGCCGGTGGCGGTGTCGTCCCTTGCGACCAGCACCACCGTCCGGCCCCTGGTCAGCGTCA
This sequence comes from Pseudomonadota bacterium, assembly GCA_038040245.1. GTDB lineage: Bacteria > Pseudomonadota > Gammaproteobacteria > Burkholderiales > SG8-39 > RBG-16-66-20. Next base: position 11,876 of record JBBPIU010000067.1, read on the forward strand.
CCCGCGACGGGGTCTCCAGCTACGAGATCGCGACGCCGTTCTCCGGCACGCCCATTCGGGGCATCCAGTTCGATTATGAGTTCCTCGGGGCTGCTGTAGGCAAAGTCGCAATCGGCACGGAATCGAATGACTTTTTCAACCTGCTGGCGGGCGATGATGCCGCGGCGGGTGGTGCGGGGAACGACATCCTCGATGGCGGCATTGGCTCGAACTTCCTAAATGGAAACGAAGGGACGGATACGTTCTTTCTGGATGGCCGGGGCGGCACGGTGACATGGTCGACGATCACGGACTGGACGGCGGGCGAGCAGCTCTCGGTGTGGGGCTGGAAAGCAAACAGCCGCGTGGTCGTGTGGCGCGAAGACGGTGCCGCGGAATATACTGGCATCACGATGCACGCCGACCTGAACAACGACGGCACGATCGACACCTCGGTGACGTGGACGGGACAGACGCAGGCGGGCCTGCCGACACCGGGGGAGTATGCGCCGCAGGAATTGCTCTGGTTTACCTGATGCGCCCATCGGTTACGTGAAGCAGACAACCTCGAGGCGGACCACCGGGGGGCCGATTGATCTATGTAAAATGCATTCGAGGCTAAGCGCTAGACTGAAACAATGATGCGTGACACTGTCGATCCCTTGCTCGGCTCCGTGGCGATGTTCTCCGGTGTGCGAGTGTTGTCCGGGATTATGTGCATCAGGACCTCTACATGAACGGAATCATCTTAATTGATGACGCTAACGGCGGGACAACCGCGCGCGATGACGGCGTTCCTTTCTCACAGCCGTTGAGTTCGATAGCCTGGGGCACGGCGCTGAACGACAACAGCGTGACTTACTTTTACGCCCCGTCCGGCGGCGTTTATAACGCGGGCGGATACTCGGTCACTTCCGCTCAGTGGACGAGTTATGAGATTCAACAGTTCAATTTTGGGCTCTCGCTTTTTTCGAACTTTACTAATCTCACTTTTACGCAAGTGAGCAGCCGGGGTGCAGCGGACCTCACCCTCGTGAATACTGCCATAATCGGCAGCAGTTCTAGTACGCTCGGTGTCTTCGGCCCTCCTGATACTAGCGTTGGTGCAGGCGTTGGGGCTTTCAATTACAACGGTGCTGGTTGGGACTGGAACAACCCGAACGGCGGCCTCCAGCAGGGCGGCTATGGCTTCATCACAATCATCCACGAGGTCGGGCATGGCCTCGGCCTCGCGCATCCACATGACACTGGCGGCACCTCGACCATTCTGCCCGGTGTGACCAGGCCGTTCGACAGTTACGGCACCTCCGGTCTGAACCAGGGCATCTTCACCATGATGTCCTACAACGATGGTTGGCCGAGCCAACTCGGCCCCTCCAGTTCCGACAACTACGGCTGGCAAGGCACGCCGATGGCGCTCGACATCGCCGTGCTACAGGCGATCTACGGCGCCAACACCACCTACCACACAGGCAACAACACCTACATATTGGATCACGTCGCCGGTCTGCCCGATATGATGAGCTGCATCTGGGACGCGGGCGGCGCTGCCGACAGCATCAGCTACAGCGGCATCTACGGCTCTCAAATCGATCTGCGCCCAGCCACTCTCGCGCTAGCTGATGGGGGCGGCGGATATATTTCCTACGTCCAAGGATCACCGGCAGCCGCTCAAGAGCACTTCAACGCGTTCACGATTTCTCAGGGAGTTGTCATCGAAAACGCGAGCGGCGGTTCCGGAGATGACAGCATTACTGGGAACCAGTTCGCCAATGTGCTCACCGGCAACGGGGGCAACGACTCACTTGTTGGCGAAGGCGCAAACGACAATTTAAGCGGTGGCGGCGGCCACGACACGCTTAACGGCGGCGCGGGCAACGATATCATGGTCGGGGGAGCAGGTAACGACACCTACGTGGTGGACAACGCTGGGGACGTGGTCACGGAGAACCTGAACGAAGGCACCGACGCGGTGCAAAGCTCGATTGTCTACACGCTTGGCGCGAACCTGGAGAACCTCACGCTCACCGGTTCGGCGAACGTCAACGGCACGGGCAACGGCTTGGCGAACGTCCTCACCGGCAACTCAGGTAACAACTTGCTCGATGGCGGGGCGGGTGCCGACACGATGGCCGGCGGCGCGGGCAATGACACCCTCTACGGTGGCTCGGGAACGGATACCGCCGTTTATTCCGGCAACATCGCCGATTACACGATTTCCTACGTCGCGGCGACTAACGTTTTCACAGTCACCGACAACACGAGCGGCCGCGATGGAATCGATCTGGTGAGCGCAGTCGAGCTCTTCCAGTTCGCGGACACGACCAGGACCAGTGCGCAGTTGCAACCGCCGACCGCGACAAACTTCAGTGCAGCGGAGAGCTACACAGAGGACGTTCCGCTCAACCTGATCGACATCGTGGTCAGCGACCCGGACAGCACCAGCATCACGGTGACGCTGATCCTGTCGAGCACTGCGGCGGGCAGGCTGAGCACGGGCACCTCGAACGCGGTCAGCTCTAGCTACGACGCGGGCACGGGGGTATGGAGCGCGAGCGGCGCGCTGGCCGACGTAAACTCGCTGCTGGCGGGATTGGTCTTCACGCCGACGGCGGATTTCAATGGTAGCTTCAGCATCGCCACGAGCGTTTCCGACGGCGTGGCTTCGGCGATTACAGGCAGCAAGAGTTTTACGGGCACAGCGGTGAACGACGCGCCGACGCTCGCGACTGCGCTTGCAGACCAGACCGCCAGCGCGGACACGGCCTTCAGCTACACCGTCCCTGCCGGTAGTTTCACCGATGCCGATACGAGCGACAGCCTGGGCTACAGCGCCGGCCTTTCCAGTGGTTCGGCACTGCCGGCTTGGCTCGCTTTCGATGCGGCAACGCGCACCTTCAGCGGAACGCCAGCCAATAGCAACACAGGCGTTCTGGACATCACGGTCACCGCCCGAGATGGCGCGAGCGCGAGCGTCTCCGACAGCTTTCAGCTCAGCGTCGTCATTCCCAGCCGCGTTCTGACCGGCACCACCGGCAACGACACCCTCACCGGAGGCGCAGGCAACGACACGCTGAATGGGAGTACGGGTGCAGACACAGCGATGTACGGGGGAGCGTTCCGGCAGTACCTGCTCACAGGCAATCCGATCAGCACGGCGACGCAGCAGGGTCCGGAGGGGACCGATACCCTGACCGGCATCGAGAAGGTCTCGTTCCTGGACGGCAGCTTGGTGTTCGACCCGGCGGCGCACATCGCGCAGGTCGAGCGGCTGTACCTCGCGACGCTCGACCGGCTGCCCGATGCGCTGGGGCTGAACTTTCACCTGGCGCGGCTCGATGGCGGCATGGCGCTGGCCTTGGATGCGAACGATTTCGTGAATTCGCCCGAGTTCCAGGCGATCTACGGGGCGCTCGATAACGCGCAGTTCGTGGAGCAGCTCTACCAGAACGTGCTGAACCGGCCCTCGGACTCCGAGGGACTGGCGTTCCATACCGGGAACCTTGCCGCGGGAATGACGCGCGGGCAGGTGGTGACGAACTTCTCGGAGTCGCCCGAATCCATCCAGAACAACGCGGCGTTGTTCAACGCGGGGCTCTGGGATATCGACGAGACGGCGGGGAGCGTGGCGCGGCTGTATCTGGGGATGCTGGGCCGCGCGGCGGAGGTCGGGGGGCTGGCGTTCCATGTGAACGCGATCAAGGGGGGGCAGCTGACGCTGGGGCAGGATGCGAACAACTTCGCGGCCAGCCCGGAGTTCCAGACAAAGTACGGCGCGCTGGACAACAACCAGTTCGTCAACCAGCTCTACCTGAACGTGCTGGGCCGCGCGGCCGAACCGGGGGGCCTCGCGTACCACACCAACAACCTTGCCCACGGGTTCTCGCGCGGGGACGTGGCGGTGGGCTTCACCGAGTCCCCCGAGTTCCAGGTCAAGACCATCGGCCAGGTCGACCACGGCATCGCCGCCGTGGATGCGCACTTCCCTTAGGCCGATTTCGCACACCCCCGCGCGCGGAGCGGCAGCCGGGTGCCGCGTCATTCCGCTCATCACTTGTTCTTCAGTTTTGCGCCCTTGGTAAGCTCGTAAGCTGTAAAAGAGCCCGTGGTCTGCGCAGAGACATTGATGCGAAACTCGGCATCGGTGACGGGCTGTGTAATCTCAAATTCCAGTGAAACAATGTCACCCGCCGCGCTCTGCCCCGCAACAATTGGCTTGACCGCGAGAATACGCCGCCCCTTGTCAGCTGCAACGTCGATGACACCCAATGCCGTGCTCGATCCAGACAAGTTGCCTTTGGCCACCAGCCGGTACGCCCCCGGCTCCAGCGGGACATAAGGGCCATACACAAGGAAGCCGGGCCGGCCGTTGGCTTTTATGACGCCACCCTCGCGAACACCTACTAGAGTGGACAGCTTGTTATTACTCCCCAAGTACTGCTCAGTTTGCGGCGAACACGCCGACAAGGCGATTACCACATAAAAACCAGCGAGATACCTGTTCAATTTACGCATGTGATTCTCCTGAAAAGTTAAATTTATCAAATTAGGGGTAATATTTTTTCAAGTAATAATTGGGTGCTTTGCCGCCAAGTCAGACGCGGCATATCGTCTGACGACGGGGCTTTACCGTCTGCTTCCGCTCCCGGAGGGAACCAATCAATCTTGAATGGTCGGCATCGCGCTGGTCCGTTTGCCTTGAGCCAGTCTGTGAGCTCTTCGGCTCCGGCACGGGAAATGCATATCGCCCCATCGGTCTCGGCCACGGTCTTCAGCCAGGCCTGATGCTGCTTCGCCGCCTCCTCAGGAAAAGCATCGGGCAGGGTAATCGGCGGGAGGTCGTACACTACAAACCGAACCTGCACGCCGTAATTGCGCAGGTGCTGATAAAACGCCTGTTGCGCCAGCACCACTTCAGGCTGCAAGCCCAGCCCCAGAAACAAGTCGCCGGCTCGGAACTCGATGGGGTCATCTTCCAGGGCCGACTCTGGGCAATTAAGAAAACGCAAAGTGAAACGCCGTGCATATCGATAGCCCTGATTGGGCGTGGCATGGACAGGCTCTACCCTGAATCGCGGTGGCGGACGTAACAGCAACTCCTGCAGGACGCTACGCACGGCGTGATGAATCTTGCTCTTTGAATCGCTTTGCACCAACTCCGAGATATCCACCAGCAACTGCCGGGGCGCG
>JBBPIU010000068.1:0-16806 GCA_038040245.1 Pseudomonadota bacterium
GTTTGTGCGATGCGGCTCAGAGCTTTGCTTCGCGCCTGAGCAGTTCTTCGATCGTGACCCCGACCTCGGCCGTGCCGCCGAATACCGTGCCTTTCTTGCCCTTCACCACGTGCTCCCAGGAAACGGCGTAGGCCTTGTCCGGCAGCGGCACGTACTTGACCTCCTTCGACAGCTTGGCGCCGTGCGTCATGTAGTACTGCACAAATTCCTTGATCTCGGGTCTGGCGAGCGATTTCGTGCTCACATAAATGAAGATCGGGCGCGCGAGCGGCGAATAGCTGCCGGCGACCACTGCCTCCAGTGACGGCAACACCGCCTGGCCCTTCTCGTTGACGATGGGGACCGCCCTCAGCTTGTCCTTGTTCTCCACGTAGTACGCGTAACCGAAATAGCCCAGGCCGTTGACGTCGCGCGACACGCCCTGCACCAGTACGTTGTCGTCTTCCGACGCCGTGAAATCGCCGCGCGATGACTTGGACTTGCCCACCACCGCTTCGGTGAAGTAGTCGAAGGTGCCCGAGTCGGCGCCGGGACCGAACAGCTTCATCGGCTGGTCCGGCCATTGCGCATTGACGTCCTTCCATTTCAGGACCTTGTTCTGCGCGCCGGGCTCCCACATTTTCTTCAGTTCGGCCACGGTGAGTTGCTTGATGAAGGTGTTCTTGGGATTGATCACGACCGTGAGCGCATCGAAAGCCACCGGCAGTTCGATGTATTCGATGCCGGCCTTGGCGCACTCGGCCATCTCGGCCTTGAGTATCGGGCGCGAGGCGTTGGAGATGTCGGTCTCGCCGCGGCAGAATTTCTTGAAGCCGCCGCCGGTGCCGGAGATGCCGACGGTGACCTTGATCGACTGCTTCTTCGCCTTCTGGAATTCCTCCGCGACCGCCTCGGTCACCGGGAACACCGTGCTCGAGCCGTCGATCTTGACGATCTGCTGCGCGAACGCGGCCTGCGCCGCAGCGAACGCGCCGGCCAGGGCCAGCGCCTGAATGGGATGCTTGAGATTCATGACTCGTCTTCTCCTTGGTTGAGGGGGCGAGTCTAGAAGCGGAAGGTTACGGTTTCGTTACAAGAAATTTCCTAGAAGGGATAGGGAGTTGCGCGGTCCTGGATGGTGACCCACTGCCACTGGGTGAATTCCTCCCAGTTGGCGGGGCCGCCGTGCCGGCCGCCGTTGCCCGAGGCGCCGCTGCCGCCGAAGGGCGCCCAGGGCTCGTCGCTCACCGTCTGGTCGTTGATGTGGATGATGCCGGTCTTCAGCTTCGCGGCGAAGTTCATCGCGCGTTCCAGCGACTGCGTGATGACGCCCGCCGACAGGCCGTACTCGGTCGCGTTGTTCAGCGCGATCGCTTCCTCATCGGTGTCGAACGGCACCACCGCGATCACCGGGCCGAACACTTCCTCCTGCAGCACGCGCATGCCGGGCTTGACGTCCTCCAGCACCGTCGGTTTGTAGAACAACCCTTCGTAGGTCCCGCCCGCGCGCAGCACCGCGCCCTTGGCGATCGCGTCCTTGACGATGCCGTCCACGCGCTCCAGCTGCCGCGCATTGATCAACGGCCCGAGCGCGACCTGCGCCGTGTTCGGGTCGCCCACCGGCAGGTGCTTGGCCTTGTCGACCAGGCGTTCGACCAGATCGCGCGCCACCTTGCGGTGTGCGAGCACGTTGCTCGTCGCCATGCAGATCTGTCCCTGATGCAGGTAGGCGCTCCAGGCGACGCAGGAGGCGGCAATGTCGAGGTCCGCGTCGTCCAGCACGATGGTGGAATTCTTGCCGCCCAGTTCGAGCGTAACCTTCTTGAGGTGCTTGCTCGCGAGTTCGCCGACGCGCCGGCCGGCCGCGGTCGAACCGGTGAACGAGATCATCGCCACCTCCGGATCGCATACCAGCGCCTCACCGGTCTGAGCGCCGCCGGGCAGCACGTGCAGCAGGCCCGCGGGCAGCCCCGCCGCCTCGAACAGGCGCGCGAGGATGAAGCCGCCGGTGACCGGCGTCTGCGGATCGGGCTTCAGGATCACCGCGTTGCCGAGCGCGAGCGCCGGGGCCACCGCGCGCGTCGAGAGGATCAACGGGAAGTTGAAGGGCGAGATCACGCCGATCACGCCGTGCGGCACGCGCCGCGCGAAGCTCATGCGCTTGGGACCGCTGGGCAGCATCACTCCCGGCGGCTGGGTCGCGATCGCCGCGGCTTCGATCAGGATGCTGGTGACGAAGTGCAGTTCGAAATCGGCTTTCGGCGGGATGCAGCCGGTCTCGCGCACGATCCACCTGCGCAGCTGGTCGGCATGCGCTTCCAGCAGCTGCGCCGCGCGTCTCAGCACCGCCGCCCGCTGATCCGCGGGCGTGTTGGCCCATTCCTTCTGCGCCTGCGCCGCGGCCTGCGCGGCTTCGCGCACATCTTCGGCGTCGGCGATGCCGACCTCGGTGAGCACCTGGCCGGTGGCGGGCTCGATCACCTCGCGCGTACCGCCTTTGGACATCTGCCAGCGGCCGGTGAAAATCTTGCCCTTCCAGGCGTTCTCCGCGGCGATCGTCACTGCAGTGGTCTGTTGCGTGGTCATGAAAAGCCCTCCTTTCCAGGTCATGGCGCCGGGTCTGGCCTCGGCGCCGAGATAAGTCTCGCGCAATTTTTCCGAGCGCAGCAGCTTGCCTGCGGAGCCCTTCATCACCACTGCGCCGCGCTCGATCACGTAGGCGCCGTCGGCGATCGCCAGCGCCTTGCCGACGTTCTGCTCGACCAGCAGCACCGTCACGCCGTCCTTCCGAATCCGCTGCACGATCAAAAGCAGTTCGTCCACCATCTTCGGCGCCAGGCCGAGCGACGGTTCGTCCAGCATCAGCAGGCGCGGCTTGCCCATCAGCGCGCGCCCAAACGCGAGCATCTGCTGCTCCCCGCCCGACATCGTACCGGCGAGCTGTGCGCGGCGCTCGGCGAGCCGCGGAAACAGCTCGAGCACCTTCGCGTAACGGTCGCCGCGCTCATTGCGTGGTGCGAGATAGGCGCCGAGCTCGAGGTTCTCGCGCACCGTCATTTGCGCAAACAGCTGCCTGCCCTCGGCGACCTGCGTCAGGCCGAGCGACACGATCGCCGCCGGAGACTCCGGCAGCGGCGCGCCATCGAAGGTAATGTCGCCGGTGCGGGGCAAAAGTCCGGAGAGCGCTTTGAGCAGCGTAGTCTTGCCCGCGCCATTCGGGCCAACCACGACCGTGATTTCCCCGGAAGGCACTTCCAGGGTGATGTTGTCGAGTACCCGAATACCCCCGTAACCGGCGCTGAGACCCCGAATGGAAAGCGCGGCGCTCATGCCGTGGCCTCCTCGCCCAGGTAGGCCTCGACCACCGCCGGATCCTTCGCTATCTTGCGCGGATCGCCGTCGGCGATTTTCGCGCCCTGGTGCAGCACTGCAACGCGCTCGACGTAGTTCATCAGCACGCGCACCGCGTGCTCGATCCAGATCACTGCGAGCCCCGTTTCGTCGCGCACGCGGCGGATCAGTTGCGCGGTCGCATCCACTTCCGCATGCGTGAGCCCCGCCGCCACTTCATCGAGCAGCAGAACCCGCGGCCGCGCGCCCAACGCCATGCCGATCTCGAGCAGGCGCTGCTTCGCGGGGGTCAGCCCGCCGGCAGGGATGGCCGCAGCGTCGCCCAAGCCGAGCAGATCGAGGATTGCAGCCGGATTGTCGAAGGCATCCCGTGCATGCTTGCGTCTGCGCCCGGCGAACTCCAGGCCGAAGCGCACGTTGTCCGCCGCGCTCATGTCGCGGAACACGCGCGGCGTCTGGAACGTGCGAGCTACGCCGTGATTGGCGAACTCGTGCGCGGGACGGCCGGTCAGATCCGTTCCGCCCACCACCAGCCGTCCCGCGGTCGGCACCAGCACCCCGGACAACGTGTGGAAAAACGTCGTCTTGCCGGCGCCATTGGGGCCGATCACGCCCACCAGTTCGCCGGCGCGCACCTCGAGATCTATCCGATCCACGGCCACCAGCCCGCCGAAGCGTACTGAAACGCCCCTGGCTTCGAGCAGTATTTCAGGCACGCGCCCACCTCCCCTTGAACAGCGAGCCGATTCCGCCGGGCAGGTAGAGCACCAGCACGATAAGCAGCAGCCCGAGCAGCATCAGGTAGGCATAGGGGAACTGGAGCCGCAGCAGTTCGGAGAAAAGGCTGAACACCACGGCCGAGACCACCGGGCCGAGCAGCGTCTGCGCCCCGCCGATCATCGCGATCAGCACCGTCTGGAATCCAATGAACGGATTGAACACCGACGCGGGCTCGATATACGTCCAGCGCACGGCCATTGCCGCACCGAGCGCGCCGGCGAAAAATGCCGCCAGCGTGAAGCCCAGGATCTTGGTCCTGCGCGTATTGACGCCGAGGGTCTGCGCACGCTCTTCGTCCGCGCCGACGCCGGCGAGCGCGAGACCGAAGCGGCTCGCGCGCACCGCCGCGCAAACGGCGACGGCGAGGAACGCGACCAGCAGCACGGTGAAATACACGGTCGTCGTCTCCGGCGCATCAGCGATGACGCGGCCCACCGTCTTGGCGTAGGTCTTTTCGCCATAGGTGATCGCATGGCGCACCAACTCGCCCAGACCGAACGTCAGGACCGCGAAATACGCGCCGCGCAGGTGCAGCACCGCCGCGCCGACCAGCGCCGCAAACGCCGCGGCCACGAGGCCGCCCAACGGAACAACAACTGCGTAGGGAAGCGTCTCGAATCCCCACGCCGTCACGTAGGCGCCGATGCCGAAGAAGGCCGAGGTGGCGAGCGACAGGTAGTTGGTCGCGCCGGAGAACATCGACCAGCTCACCGCGAGCCCCACGTACATGAGGCAGGTAAGCGCGAGCGACAGCAGGAAGTCCGAAGCCAGCCAGGGCAGTGTCGCCAGCGCGACCCCGGCGGCCAGCAACAGGCCGAGCATACGGCGCAGGTCGCGGCTCATCGCGCAAAAAGTCCTTTAGGCCGCGCCAACAGCACACCGATGAAAACGCCGTAGGAAAGCAGCATTTTCAGCGAGGGACTGGTGAAATGCATGCCGAAGGCTTCGACCAGTCCCAGCAGCAGCCCGCCGGCAAGGCATCCCGCGGCGCTGCCCAGCCCGCCCAGCGTTATGACGATCAACGCCGTCACCGTGTAGGGCTCGCCCATGCCGGGCGTGATTTCGTAAACCATCGACAGCAGCGCGCCCGCTACGCCGGCAAGCGCCAGCCCGGCGCCAAACACCATGGGATGCAGCACACGCGTGTCTATGCCGACCAGCTGCGCGCCGGTCGGCGACTGCATCATCGCGCGCACCGCCTTGCCGAGCATGGTCCAGCGCAGCAGCGCCAGCATCGCAAAGCTCGCCGCCACCGCGAAGCCGAAGGCGAGCAGGCTGTTGCCCGCGAACCGGGCGCCCGCGATCTCCACCGGGTCGGAAAGGAACGAGTAGCCGCGCATGTCCGCACCCCAGATGAGGTAGGCGGCGTTCTGCACCAGGTACATGAGGCCGAAGCCGATCAGCAGGCTGCGCGCCTCGATTGCCTCAACCGAGGGCGAAGTGCGTGCGATGCGACGGAAGCAGAGCCGGTAGACGATGAGGCCGACGGCGAAAAGCACGATCGCAACCACCGGCAGGAACACCACCGGATTGATGCCGAAAACCGTGTGCGCGAGCCAAGTGAGGTAGGCGCCCAGCATCAGGAACTCACCGTGCGATATGTTCATGATGCGCATCAGGCCGTATTGCAGGTTCAGGCCCAGCGCCACCAGGGCATAAATGCCCCCGGTGATCAGGCCGGACGCCGCGAGTTCGAACCAGAGTCCCATGGATGAAAAAGCCCCGCGGCGTGCACGACGCGAGCGTGGTCGTGGACGACGCCAGCGTCGTGGTGGCCCACGCGGGGCTTACCTTTGCAGCAGCGCTATTTCCAGTTCGGTTTCGGGAAAAACGCGGGCGCGGTGGCGCGATCGGGCGGCCACACCACCTCGAATTCGCCGCTCTGCCATTGGCTCACGACCCCCGGCGTGGCGACGTTCTCGCCATTCTTGAAGCGCACCTTGCCAATCACGGTGTCGAACTCGCCGCTGGCGATCGCGTCGCGCAGCGCTTTGCGCTCGAGACCCACCTTGGCCACCGCCTGCTCCATCACCTGCAGCGCGGCCCACGAGTGCGCGCTGGCCCAGCGGTCGGGCTCCTTGTTGTGACGTGCCTTATGCGCAGCGAAATAGGCCTTGGCCGCGGGGCTTGACTTGGGATTCAGCGTGCCCAGCCCCATCACGCCTTCGACCGTGCCGGCGCTGAACTTGTCCCGGTAGACCGGAAACGCGGTGCCGACGGAGGCGTAGAAGGCTTTCGGATTGAACCCGATCTCGCGCGCCTGCGCGGTTATGAGGAAGGTATCCGGCGGATAGGAAAGCGCGACAAACGCATCCGGGTTCTTCGACTTGATGTCGTTCAACACCGGCTTGAGATCCTTGACGCCCATCGGATAGCTCTTTTTCTCGACCAGCTGAATGCCCTTTTCCTTGAACGCCGCTTCCAGCGCGCTAGCCTGCTCCAGGCCGAACAGCTCGTCGACATGGACCATTGCCGCGGTCTTCGTGTTGCGCGCCTTCAGGAACTCGGCGAGCGCGTTCATCATCTGGTCGGGCTGCTGCAGGATGGCGAAGAAGTAAGGGTTCTTCATCTGCAGCAGCTTGCGCCCGGTGGCAGTCGGCGAAATCATCGGGTAACCGAATTTCTGCACTACCGGCATGACGGCGAAGTTCGCGCCGGTGCCCCAGGGCGGCAGGATCAGATCGACCTTGTCGCTTCCCATCAGCTTCTCGTAGGTGCGCACCACGGTCTCGGCTTCGCTGCGATCGTCGAAACCGACCAGCTCCACCTTGCGCTTCTTGCCCTTGACGCTCAGGCCGCCGGCGGCGTTCACCTGCTCCGCCCACATGATGTAGTTCGGCTCCTGCGTCACCTGCGCGCCCGCCGCCCAGGGGCCGGTACGCGCGATGGCGTAGCCGATCCGGACGGGCGCGTCCTGCGCCAACGCAGGCGCGAGCACGGCGGCAAACAGCGCCGCCGCGAGTACCTTGATACCACTCTTTGGGTTCATGAACTCTCCTCCTCCATTGCGGTAATTTCGTTTTGCTTTCAAGGCACTCTACGCAGGCCCGGGCCAATGTCAAGCGGATTGGTTTGGACCCCAAACAATTCGCCCGCCACTCCCGCGCCGTCGCCCGCAGGTCTAAAATGCTGCCTTGCAACGCCCTCTGGAGATCGTCATGAACGCCCCCAATCAAGCCGGCCTGCCGCCGCTCCCCCTCAAAGATCCGACGCTGTTCCGCGAGCAGTGCTATCTGGACGGCGCCTGGACGCTCGCCGATTCCGGCAAGACGTTCGCGGTCGACAACCCCGCCACCGGTGCAACCATCGGCAGCGTGCCCGAGATGGGCGCGGCCGAAACCAGACGCGCGATTGAGGCCGCCAACCGGTCCTGGCCCGCCTGGCGCGCCAAGACCGCCAAGGAGCGCGCGATGCTCCTGCGCAAGTGGTTCGACCTGATGATGGCGAACCAGGACGATCTGGGCTTGCTGCTGACGACTGAGCAGGGAAAACCGCTCGCCGAAGCGAAGGGCGAGATCGCCTACGGTGCCTCGTTCATCGAGTGGTTCGCCGAGGAAGGCAAGCGCATCTACGGCGACGTGATCCCGCAGCACCAATCCGACAAGCGGATCCTGGTCCTCAAGCAGCCGATCGGCGTTGCCGCGATGATTACGCCGTGGAATTTTCCGAACGCGATGATCACGCGCAAGGCCGGCCCGGCGCTGGCCGCGGGCTGCACCGTGGTGCTCAAGCCCGCCGGGGCGACCCCGTTCTCGGCCCTCGCGCTGGCCGAGCTCGCCGAGCGTGCCGGCATTCCGAAGGGCGTGTTCAACGTGATCACCGGCGATTCGAAAACGATCGGCGCCGAGCTGTGCGCAAATCCGACGGTGCGCAAGCTCTCGTTCACCGGCTCGACCGAGATCGGGCGCGTGCTGATGCGCCAGTCGGCCGACACGGTGAAGAAATTGTCTCTGGAGCTCGGCGGCAACGCGCCATTCATCGTGTTCGACGACGCCGACATCGATGCCGCAGTGGAGGGCGCGATCGCGAGCAAATACCGCAACGCCGGCCAGACCTGCGTTTGTGCGAACCGGATCTACGTACAGGACAGCGTCTACGACAAATTCGCCGCCAAGCTGGCCGAGAAAGTGAAGGGCTTCAAGGTGGGCGCCGGCACCGAACCGGGCGTGGTGATCGGCCCGTTGATCGATGCGCAGGGCCTCGCCAAGGTCGAGCAGCACGTCGCCGACGCCTCGTCCAAGGGGGCGAAGGTGATGCTGGGCGGGAAACGCCACAGTCTGGGCGGGTTGTTCTTCGAACCGACCATCCTGACTGGCGTCACGCAGGCGATGCGCGTGTCGCGCGAGGAGACCTTCGGCCCGGTGGCGCCGCTGTTCCGCTTCAAGACCGACGACGAAGCGATCGCGATGGCGAACGATACCGAGTTCGGGCTCGCCGGCTACTTCTACTCCCGGGACATCGGGCGCATCTTCCGGGTCGCCGAGCAGATGGAAACCGGGATGGTGTGCGTCAACAGCGGCATCCTGTCCACCGAGGTCGCGCCCTTTGGCGGCGTCAAGCAGTCCGGCCTGGGACGCGAGGGCTCCAGGTACGGCATCGAGGAGTATCTCGAGATCAAGTACCTGATGATCGGGGGCCTGTGAGCGCGTCCGCACCGGCGCGCGGCGAGGAGTTCAAGGACGACGTCCGCAGAGCCTTGCCGAAGGACCTCGTGCAGCGCCTGTCGCGCATCTCGCCCTGGCGCTCGGCCTGGTCGGTGCTGCAGGAGTTCCTCGCCATCGGCGCGCTGGTGGCGGCCGCGCTGCATTCGTGGACATGGTGGACGGTGGTGCCCTGCGTGATCCTGATTGGCACCCGCCAGCACGCACTGTTCGTGCTCGCGCACGAGGCCGCCCACTACCGCCTGTTCGAAGGGCGCGGGCTGAACGACCTGACCGGCCGCCTGTGCGCCACGCTGCAGGGCCTGTCGATGCGCACCTACCGCGTGATCCACCGGCTGCACCACAACAACCTCTACACCGAGCTCGATCCCGACACCGCGCTGCACGGCGGCTACCCCAGGGGAAAGATGTACCTCGCCAGGAAGCTGCTCAAGGATCTATTCGGGTTAACCGCCTGGAAGACCTACGCCTACTTCCTCGGCGGGGCGCCCGCGCTGAATACGCAGACCAACCTGGCGATCCGGCCACTCGACGATACGTCGTCGAAGCTGCGCGAGGAGGCGAGAACGGACCGCAATACTGTGGTCGCGTTTCATTTATTCGCATTAATCGCATTCGGCGCCAGCGGGCATCTGGTCGAGTACCTCGTGCTGTGGATCCTGCCGCTGGTAACGGTGGTGCAGGCGATCCTGCGGCTGCGCGCCATCGCGGAACACGGCGCGACCACGGACTTTTCCTCGCCGCTCACCGCGGCGCGCACCAACCTGGTCCCGGCCTGGCTCGGCTGGCTGATCTTCCCTCACCACGTCAACTACCACATCGAGCACCACCTCTACGCTTCGGTGCCGCAGTACAACCTGCCCGAGTTGCACCGCGAACTCGCGAGCCGCGGCTTGCTGGCGGGCGCGGAAGTGGTGCCCTTTGGCACCACGCTCGGAAAGATCTTCAACGACAGGGTGCGCTCGGCCGCCTAGGCTGCAGAGCGCTCGAGGTCTCGGTAAGCGATTCGAGAAACGCCACCAAATCGGCCGACTCCTCCGGGCTCAGACGCAAGGGCTTGAGCAGGCTCTCGCCGTCGGCGTGCAGCCGGTCCGGACTCAGTTCGGAATAGTGCCGGACCACGTCCGCAAGGCTCGCCAGGCTGCCGTTATGCATGTACGGCGCGCTGAGCGCGACGTTGCGCAGGCCGGGCACCTTGAACTCGCCGAAGTTGCGCTGCTCGAGCGAGACATGCCGCGTCTTGATCGCGCTGTTCCCGGCCCGGTCGTCGCTATGCCGCCCGAGCAGATTCAAAGGATTCGACTGCAATTTGCGGATGCCGCCGTGGCGGCCCGGATCGACGCCGCCGGCAATGAAGAACGGCACGCCGGTATCGTGGAATTCGCCATTCGAGAAGCCCGGCCCGAAATGGCAGGCGCTGCAGTTCGCCCTGCCGGCGAATATTCGCAGCCCGCGCTGCGCGGCGAGCGGGTAGCGCGCGGTGCCCTGGCGATCGCCTTTCTCGAGCGCGTCGCGGAACTCGTCGAACGGCGAGCGCCCGCTGACGATCGTTTCCTGAAACGCTGCGAGCGCCTTGCCGATTCCCGCGAGCACGCCTTCGTCGTCGGCGGGCGGCGGCGCGCCGAAGGTCTTTGCGAAACGGCAGGAAAGCTCGGGATCGCCGCGTACCAGCGCCGCGGCCTCGGCCTGGCTGCCGCCCATCTCGCGCGCCTCCAGGATGGGGCGGACGCTTTGCGCCCAAAGGGAATCGCCCGCGCCGTCCCAGCCGAACCAGCGGTTATTGCGCACGTTGAACAGGCTCGGGGTATTACGGTCCGCCTCGGCGAGGCCGAAAGCGCGCGAGCGGGCATCCTGCCAGCCGCGAAAGGGCGCGTGGCAGGTCGCGCACAGCACCTTGCCGGAGGGCGAAAGACGCGGCTCGAAAAACAGCCGCTCGCCAAACTCTGCCGCCCCCGGATTGCCGGAAACCCTGTTCGAAGGATCCGGCGACCAGGGCGCGGGCCACGGTCCGTGCCGCAGGATGGCGCGCATTTCGGCGTCATTGAATTCCAACAGCTGGCCAGCAGTATTTCCCGCGGCCAGCGCGAGCAGCGCGGCGAAGAAGATGCGCGTCACTCGATCCGGACGCTGTGCGTGAGCCGCTCGCCGCCCAGCTCGAAGACGAACTCCCAGCGCCCGGGCATGTGGAACAGCCATCCCTCCGAGCGGTAGCGCCCGCCTTTCATCGGTTTCAGGCTCGGCCGGTAATTCATGCCGTGCCGATGCTCCGGCATGTGCGCGTCCAGTTTCACGCGTTCGGACAATGCCGCCCCGGTTTTCGGGCAGGCGGCGAGCTCGAGCACGAAGTGCTGCGCGACCGCGATCTTCGCGGGAATCGTCCAATAAGAGATCGCGAGGCGCTCCGACTCGACGCGCACGCCCGGCGGCAGCTCGCACGCCGCCGCGGCTGCGCAAAAGAGCACGGCGAATGCGCTCAGTGCGAGAGCAAGCCGCCGAACAGGGATTCGCCGTTCTTCCACGCGATGCGCTCCGCGACGTCATCCGGCAGATCGGCCAGCCACTGGCGCGACCAGTTTGCGTGCTCCCCGATATAGTGCCAGCGCTCGGGCGTATAGGAGTCGGTGCCGACCAGGAAGCGGTCGGGGAATTCCAGAAACGCGCCGCGCCAGTCCGGATCCACTTTTCCCCCGCGTGCATGATCGGTGCGGAACGCAAGATCGCACCACAGGTTCTTGTACTTGCGCAGCATCTCGCGCACTTTCTCCGGCCGGTCGAAACCGGAATGCGCCCACAGGATTTTCGCCTCCGGCCACTGCGTGAACAGGCGCTCGACCGCGTCCACGTCGGAGTGCGCGTGCAGGAAAATCTTGTGCTGCCGCGCCAGCTGCACCATGCGGCGCGGCACCGGCAGGTCGGCGTCGGCGCCGAAGAGATGGAACTCGCCGATCCCGGCGTAGCGGTATTTCTTCAGCCGGTCTTCGAGATAGGGGATCACGCTCTGGTCGCGGAACCAGGAGCCGATTTCCCCGCGCGAGCGGTAGGGCCGCAACTCCGGGATCACGAGATCGGGCGCCTCGGCATACAGCCGCTGCTGGCCTTCGTCGCCGGAGCTCGAAATCAGCGCGCGCTTCAGGCCCGCCTTGCGCAGGATCGCGATCGCCTGCTTGGGCGGCACCAGGTCCCAGGCATCATGGCTGTAATGCAGGTGCGCGTCGAAAATCGGCAGGTCGGCGGCCCCTGCGCTACAGGCGAGGCACAACCCGACGCCGGCAATGAAGCTGCGCACGACCCGGCGTCTCAATCCCTGGCGCCGCTGCGCTCGAGCAGCTGCACCACCCCGGCGCCGCCGCGCGCCCTGGCGATCGACAGCGCGCTCCTGCCGCCCGCGCGGAGATTCGGATCCGCGCCTTTGGCAAGCAACATCGCCGCGATGTCGGTGTCGCCGTTGGAGGCCGCGATCATGAGCGGCGTCAAACCGTCCGACTGGCGGATGTTCGGATTCTTGCCGTCGTCGAGCAGCTCCTTGACCGCTGTGCTGTCGCGCAACACGGTCGCACTGACCAGGTCGTTGTAGCGCGTGTAAATCTCGCGGATATTGGCCGGTCGCCGGTAGCCGGGCGCCTCGACCGGCGCCGCGGCCTCGGGAGTAGCGGCGGGTTTTACCGCGGGCTTTTCTTCCTCCGTTCTCGCGGAGAGTTGCGGTGCCGCGGCCGCCTTCGCCGGCGCACCCTGCTTCGCCACGGCGAACCGAGCATTCTCGCGTCCGAGCGCGCTGCCGCGGCTCACCAGCGCGCGCCGCATTCCTTCGGCGAGCAGATCCAAACCCCACCTGCCGGTGTCGGTGTCGAGCAGCTTCACATATTCGGACAGTTCCTCGTCGGTCGCGTTCCGGTACATGACGTACATCACTGCCCGGATCTGGGGACGCGCCTGAATGCGTATCGCGTTCACCTGCGTGCCCACCGTCTGCCGCGCTTCCCTCTGCACGCTCTTGCCGGCCCTCTTCATCGCATCGAGCATTGTGTCGATCATGTCGCGCGCCATGGCCGATGCCATGTCGGTACCGACTTCCGAGGTGCGCGTCAGTTCATCCAGCGACTGGATCAGCTTCACGCGCGCCGCCGGGGGCTGGCCCTTGCGCAGGTTGTCCGCGTACTCCTTCATCGCTTCGGGCGTGACGTTGCGCATTTCCCGCGAGGTCATCTTGAGCGCGATCGGCTGGCGCAGCAGTTCGAGAAAGCGCGCCAGGCGCTCGGCGTCGAGGTTGGCGCCCTTCAGGTTAGCGGCGAGTTCCGCGGCCAGTTTGCCAGGCTCGAACTCGCGCTCGACGATGGCGGTCGCGGCGGCGAAGTCGGCCGGATCGGCGGCCTGCCGCTGCTCTTGCCCGCTGGCGCTCGACTTGAGCATCGCTTCGCGCGCGAAGTTCTGGTAATACGTCTTGACGCCGGCGGTCTCGATGACTTCCGCGATCAGCTTATCCGGGTTGGTCGGAATCGGCTTGGCCCCGGGCTTCGGCGCCGGCGCGGCGGCGCCGGGCTTGGCTGCATCGGCCTGCTTTGGCGCTTCTGCGGCCGGTTTGGCCGCATCGGCCCAATGCGGCGCATCGACGGCCGGCTTTGCCGCATCGGCGGGCGCGCTCTTCGCGGCATCGGAAGCGGGCTTCGGCGCCGCCTTGACGACCGCGGGCGCAGCGCGCCGGGGCGGCGGCGGCTCGTCGAAATAAAGGAACCAAGCGGCGGCGCCCGCGCCCCCGAGGGCAAGCACCAAAACGCCCGCCATGATCCTGGTGCGTTTGTTGAAGTCGATAGCCATGTGCATTTCTCCCTTGAGACGGCCCCGATGTCGAGGTCATGATACCTGCGGGCGTGCCCCGAAGCGAATCCGCGCCGGGGCCTTGGAGTAGACTTTGCCGATGGCAAAAGAACATTCCGCCGCACTCAAGGAAATGGCGCTGTGCCGCGCGCTCTCGGGCGCGGAACTCGATGCCATCGCCGCCATCGTCGAGACCAGGGAGATCGCCGCCGGCAAGGAATTGTTCCGCGAAGACGATCCGGGTGACGGACTTTACCTGGTGGTGGCCGGCGAAATCGACGTCATCAAGCGCGGCCCGCGCGGCGACCGCTCGCTCGCGCGGCTGGGCCCGGGCGGGGTCTTGGGCGAAATGTCGCTGATCACCGCCGACGCGCGTTCTGCGACCGGCCGCGCGATGGTCGATTCGCGCGTGCTGCGGCTTCCGGCGCAGCCCTTCCGCGCGCTGCTCGGTGAAGGATCGACTGCAGCGCTCAAGATCGCTGCTGCGATTGCGGAAATACTTGCACGCCGCGTTGCGACGATGAACAGTCTGGTGCTCGAGCTTGCCGACAAGGTCGATCCCGCAGGCAGAAAGCTTCCTGCGCTGAGTGATACGGAACTCGCCGAGTTGCACCGGGCGATGCAGGTCTGGTCGTTCTAAAGGCCGGGCCGCTGTTTAAACGTTGAAGCGGAAGTAGATCACGTCGCCGTCGCGCACGACGTAGTCCTTGCCCTCCAGGCGCATCCTGCCCTTGTCCTTGGCGCCCTGCTCGCCGCCGCAGGCGACGTAGTCCTCGCAGGCGATCACTTCGGCGCGGATGAAACCGCGCTCGAAATCGGTGTGGATGGTGCCGGCGGCCTGCGCCGCGTTTTGGCCGACGTGCAGCTGCCAGGCGTGCACTTCCTTGGGCCCGGCGGTGAAGAAGGTCTCCAGGCCGAGAAGCGAATAGCCGGCGCGGATCACCCGCGCGAGGCCCGGCTCCGCCATTCCCATGTCGCTGAGGAACACCTTCTTGTCCTCCTCGGACATGTCGGCGATCTGCGCTTCGATCGCGGCGCAGATGGCGACCGACTGCGCGCCCTCGTCCTTGGCGCGCTTTTCGATCGCGGCCAGCAGCGGGTTGTCCTTGAAACCGTGCTCCGCCACGTTGGCGACGTAGAGCGTGGGTTTCATGGTGAGCAGGAACATCGGATCCAGCACCAGCCGCTCTTCCCTGGCCCAATCCACCGAACGCGCGGGCTTGCCGGCATCGAGCGCATCGCGCGCCTTCTCCAGCACCGCCACCAGGCGCTGCGCCTCCTTGTCGCCCGCGACCTTCGCCGCCTTGACGAACTTGGAGAGCTGCTTTTCCACGCTCTGAAGGTCGGCGAGCGCGAGCTCGGTGTGGATGGTCTCGATATCGGACGAGGGATCGACCTTGCCCGCGACGTGCACCACGTTGGCATCGTCGAAGGCCCGGACCACGTGCACGATCGCGTCCACTTCGCGGATGTACGCGAGGAACTTGTTGCCCAGGCCCTCGCCCTTCGATGCGCCCGCGACCAGCCCGGCGATGTCCACGAACTCGACGGCGGCCGGAACCACCTTCTGCGGTACATTGATTTCTGCCAGACTCGACAGGCGCGGGTCCGGCACTTCGACGATGCCCACGTTCGGCTCGATGGTGCAGAACGGATAGTTCTCCGCCGCGATGCCGGATTTCGTCAGGGCATTGAACAGCGTGGACTTGCCCACGTTCGGCAGGCCCACGATCCCGCAGCGCAGGCTCATTTCTTGCGTTTCGAGAACAGGGAACCGAACAAACCCTTGGACACGGGTTTTCCCGGCTGCGTTTCCATTTTCGGTTCAGGTCCGGGTTCGGGTTCGGGTTCGGGTTTCTTTTCCACCGGCTTTTCTTTCTCAACCGCCTTTGCCTTTTCCACCGTATGCAGCTTCTGCATTGCCCCTTGCAGATCGCCCAACAGGCATAGCGGCAGGGCTTCGATGCCGCGGGCAATCGCGGCATCGATCAGCTCGCGCTCCTCCGACAGGGGTTTTTGCAGGACATAGTTGACGACCGCATCCTTGTCCCCCGGATGGCCGATGCCCAGACGCAGGCGCCAGTAGTCGTGCGAGCCGAGCCGCTGCGAGATGTCCTTCAGGCCGTTGTGGCCGGCGATGCCGCCGCCCTGCTTCATCTTCGCCACGCCGGGCGCAAAGTCGAGCTCGTCGTGCACCACCAGGATCTCGGCCGCTGGAATCTTGAAAAACCCGGCCAGCATCTGCACCGCACGGCCGCTCGCGTTCATGAAGCTCTGCGGCAGCACCAGCCAGGCGCCGTTCGAACCCAGCCGGCCGACCAGCGCCTGGTACTTGCCGTCCTTGCGCAGCGCCACCCCCGATTGCACGGCGAAACGCTCCACCAGCCAGAAGCCAGCGTTGTGGCGGGTGCGTTCGTAGCCCTTGCCCGGATTTCCCAGACCGACCACGAGGCGGATGGCGCCGGGCAAGGCTTACTTCTTCTCTTTCTTCTCGGCCTTGTCGCCCGGCTTCGTTGCTGCCTTGTCGCCAGGCTTTGCGCCCGCCTTGTCGCCGCCGGCCGCCGCATCCGCCGCCTTGTCGGGCGCGGCCTGCTCGGTAGTCGGCACATCGGCTGCTGGTACGGCTTCGGCCGTGGTGGTTTCCTCTTCGGTGACCAGCGCCGGCTGGATGACGGTCGCCACCACCGGGTTCTCGCCCCGGTAGAGCACGGCCTCGACGCCCTTGGGCAGCTTGAGTTCCTTGACGTGCACCGAGTGGCCGATGGTGAGATGGCCCATGTCGACTTCGATGAATCCCGGCAGATCGTCCGGCAGACAGGTGACGTCGAGTTCGTTCAGGACGTGGTTCGCGATCCCGCCCTGCTCCTTCACGCCCGGCGAGACCTCGGCGTTGACGAAGTGCAGCGGCACCTTCATGTGGATCTTCCTGTCCTTGGAGATGCGCTGGAAGTCGATGTGCTGCACATGCCCCTTCCAGGGATGCATGTTGAACGCGCGCAGCAGCACGTCTTGCGCGGCGCCATCGAGCTTGAGCGTCAGGATCGAGGCGTGGAAGGCCTCGTTGGTGAGATGCTGGTAGAGCTCCTTGTGGTTCAGTTCGATCGTCACCGCATCCTTGTCGCCACCATAGACGATGCCCGGGACGTTGCCCGTGCGGCGTAGACGGCGGCTCGCACCCGTCCCTTGCGCCTCGCGCTTGCGCGCATTGATTTCGATTTTCATC
>JBBPIU010000069.1:0-740 GCA_038040245.1 Pseudomonadota bacterium
CGAAGGGTTCTCCGACCTTCAATACGTGCGTATGACCGGAAGCGACCAGGTGTATCTCGCGCTCGCGAAGGGTGAGATCGACCTGAGCATGGCGTTCAGTTCGGGTTTCGTGTTGCAGGCCGACGCGGGCGCGCCGATCGTGATGCTCGCCGGCATCCACCCGGGGTGCCAGGAACTTTTCGCTTCCAGCCGCATTCGATCGGTTCGCGACCTCAAGGGCAGGTCGGTCGCGGTGACCGCCTTGAATAACGCGAATCACGGGTTTCTCGCGCCCATCGTCGGCCATGTCGGGCTTGACCCGCGCCGCGACGTCAATTGGGTCGTGCTCACGCAGCAGGAGGCGATCCGGCAGCTTGCCGATGGCAAGGTCGACGCCTTCATGGCTTCACCGCCCGTGACCTACGAGGTGCGGGCGAAGCAAATTGGGCATGTGCTCGTCAACATGACCACGGACCGCCCCTGGTCGCAGTATTTCTGCTGTGTCCTGACGGGGAACCGCGAGTTCGTGCGCAAAAACCCGGTGGCGACGAAGCGCGCGCTGCGGGCGATCCTCAAGGGCGCGAACCTCTGCGCGAAACCCGAGCCCGTCGCCAGGCATCTGGTGAGCCGGGGCTTTTACAAGAATCACGACACGACGCTGCAGATGCTCCGCGACCTTCCGTATGCGCGCTGGCGCGACTTCGACTCCGAGGACACGGTGCGGTACTACGCACTGCGTTTGAACGAGGCCGGAATGATCA
>JBBPIU010000069.1:750-1906 GCA_038040245.1 Pseudomonadota bacterium
GAAGAAGATCCTTGCCGAGGCGACGGACTTCCGCTTCCTCAACGAACTGAAGAAGGAGCTGAAGGCCTGATGGCGACCGCGTGGCGCGTGCGGGCGGTCCTGTTCGCAACGCTCGCCGCGTGCGCCCTGCACGCCTGGGGCCACGCGTCGAAGGCGAAAGGTCGGCTGCCCACCGTGGGCGCCGCGCCTGAATTCGCGCTCACCAACCAGTCGGGCAATCGCGTGGCGCTCGCCGACCTGCGCGGCAAGGTGCTCGCCGTCACGTTCATCTACGCGACCTGCAAGGACACCTGCCCGGTATTGACGGCGAAAATGGCCGTGATGCAGCGCAAACTCGGCGCCGACTTCGGCGCGCGCGTGCGCTTTGCTTCGATCACGGTCGAGCCCGAGGTGGACACGCCCGCGGTGCTCAAGGCCTATGCCGACAAGTTCGACGCCGATCCCGCCGGCTGGAGTTTTCTCACAGGCACGAGCGGCGAGATCAAAGACGTGGTGCGCCGCTACGGCGCTTTCGCCAAGCGGCTCAAGCCCGGCGATGTGGACCACCTGTTTCTCACTTCGCTCATCGACCGCAAGGGGATGATGCGCGTGCAATACCTCGGCTATCGCTTCGATCCGGACGAAATGCTCAGGGACCTGCGCGCCCTGCTGCGCGAGTGATCCGGCGGCTGCTCGCCTGGCCGTCCGAGGTAGTGGCGCGGGCGCCGGTTTCGATCTACGCGAAGCTGCTGGCGGCGTTCTTCACGATCGCGGGGCTGCTGGTCATCGTCGGCACGGTGGGGCTCTTCGAGCTCGGCGCGGTCAACCAGCACGCCGAGGACCTGGTGAAGATCCAGCGCAAGATCGCCGCCTATCGTCAGCTCCAGCACGGCACCACCGCGCAGCTCTACAGCGTCGCCTCCGCGCTCCTCGTCCCGGACGAGCGCACGCTCGATGCGACGCTGCGCCAGCTCAACCAGTTCGGCTACGACCTCGATCGCCTCCAATTCGTGGCGCAGGACGAGGTCGAGATCATGGAGCGCGTGCGCAAGGACTACGAAGCCTTCATCGCCGTGGTCGCCGAGGCCATCGAATTGATCCGCGCCGGCAAGGTCACGCAGGGGCGCGAAGCGCAGATCGGGCGCGCGGGCCCGCTCGCCGACCGCCTGGAGCGGCT
>JBBPIU010000069.1:2006-16772 GCA_038040245.1 Pseudomonadota bacterium
GGCGCGAAGCGCAGATCGGGCGCGCGGGCCCGCTCGCCGACCGCCTGGAGCGGCTTACCAACGAACTGGTCAACAAGGCCGAGGCGGACATGCTCGCCCGGGTCGACGAGAGCGCCGAGGACTACCGCCGCTCGCAAATCCTGGTGGTCGGGATCGCCATCGGCAGCCTGCTGCTCGCGCTCGGCCTGGGCTATTCAATTTCCCTGTCCCTGATCGCCCCGGTGAGGAAGATGGGCTGGCGCTTCGACGAGCTCGCCGCCGGCGACTTTTCACGGCACGTGGAGGTTTCCAACCGCGACGAGCTGGGCGCGCTTGCGGCGAACCTGAACCGCATGAGCGACGAGCTGGGGCGCCTGTACCGGCAGATCGAGACGGCGAACCGGCACAAGTCGGAATTCCTCGCCAACATGTCGCACGAGCTGCGCACGCCGCTCAACGCCGTGATCGGCTTCTCCGAGGTACTCAAGGACCGGATGTTCGGGGAACTGAACGACAAGCAGGCCGAATACGTCATCGACATCCATGCTTCCGGCCAGCACCTGCTCGCGCTCATCAACGACATTCTCGACCTCTCCAAGATCGAGGCCGGGCGCATGGAGCTCGATCTCGCCGAGTTCAGTCTGCCGGCGATGCTCGAGACCGCAATCACGCTGGTTCGCGAGCGCGCCTTTCGGCACGCGATCGCGCTCTCGCTGGAGGTGGATCCGCGTCTCGGGGCATACAATGGCGACGAAAGAAAGCTCAAGCAGGTGATGCTGAATCTCCTTTCCAACGCGGTGAAGTTCACCCCCGATTCAGGGTCGGTCCGGGTGGCGGGCCGCCTGAACGGCGCCTCCATAGAGGTATCGGTCGCGGACTCGGGAATCGGCATCGCGCCTGAGGATCAGGCGCTCGTGTTCGAGGAGTTCCGGCAGGTGGGAAATGACCGCGCGCGCCAGGCGGAGGGCACCGGCCTTGGCCTTGCGCTCGCGAAGAAATTCGTCGAGCTGCACGGCGGCACGATACGCCTCGAAAGCGTGTTTGGCCGCGGCTCGACCTTCACGCTTGTCCTGCCTATGCGCGCGTGATCCGCGAATCGGGGTTCAAGCCGGAGTAGAGTAGCGGGACTCAAGGGAGGAGCCCATGCTCAAGTCGTTGACGATGGTGTTGTGCCTCGCGCTCGCTGCCGCGAGCGGCCTTGCCCAGCCGCAGTCGCCACCCTATCCGTACAAACCGATCCGCATCGTCGTGCCGTTCCCGGCGGGCGGCACCACCGACATCGCCGCGCGCATCGTGGCGCAGCGCATGCAGGAGTCGATGGGGCAGCCGGTTTTGGTGGAAAACCGCGCCGGTGCCGGCGGCACCATCGGCGCCGATGCGGTGGCCAAATCGGCGCCCGACGGCTACACGCTGCTGATGCACAACATCACGTTTCCGCTCGCGTCGACCTCGCTCGCGCTTGCCGGGCGCCTGCCGTACAACCTGGACACCGATTTCGCCGGAGTTTCGATCGTGGTGAACGTTCCGCTGGTGCTCACGGCGCACCCGTCCGTGCCCGTCAAGGACCTGAAGGAGCTCGCGGCGCTGCTGAAGGGCGATTCAAACCTCAAGTACACCTATGGCTCGACCGGTCCCGGTTCCTTCATGAACGTGATCGGCGAGGCATTCAAGAAGGAAGCGGGCATCGACATGACGCACATCCCGTTCAAGGGCGCCGCGCCGCTCAAGCAGGAACTGCTCGCCGGGCGCCTGCATATCGGCGGCGACCAGCTTTCGTCGTCGCTCGCCGAGATCAAGTCGGGCAAGCTCAAGGCGCTGGCGACGCACGGCGCGCGGCGCATTCCGGAATTACCGGAGGTGCCGACCGTGAGGGAGCTCGGTTACCCGGCGCTCGAGCTCGAGGGATGGAACGGGCTGTTTGTCGCAGCAAAGACGCCGAAGGACATCATCGACCGGCTGCACAAGGAAGCGGTGGCCGCGGCACGGCATCCGGACAGCGTGAAGCGCTTCACCGATCTCGCGGCGGAGGCGGTGGGATCTTCGCCTGCGGAGCAGGAGGCGATCGTGCGCCGCCAGGCCGCCCAGTTCCGCCCCATCATCCAGACTATCAAGCTCGAGTAGCCACTCGGCCTGCAGTTCAGGAAGCTTCGGGTTTTTTCCGGTAGACGACCAGCACCTTGCCGATGTGCTGCACCGGCTGGGCGTCCAGCCGGGCACAGATTTCCGCTAACGCCGCCTCGCGTTCTTCGCGCTCCAGGCCGCCGGCACGCACCTTGATCAGTTCGTGCGCGGCGAGCGCGCGGCCGATCTCGGCGATGACCGCCTCGGTCAAGCCTTTGCCGCCAAGGTGAATGATCGGGTCGAGCGGGTGCGCGCGAGCCTTGAGCGCCTTGCGTTGCGCAGGATTCACGCAGAATTCATGCAGGATACATTCGGCGGGCGCCCGATCGCGACCGGCGCTGCACTATTTGAAATCCGCTGGTCCGCCCACGTCGTTCCTCATTTCGCGCAGGAACAACGCCTCGCGCAGCACGCCATCATAGGAGAACTGGACGAACAGGTTGTACTCGACCTGGACCTGGTTGTACATCGGGTACTCCCACACGTCGCGCTGCTGGCGGGCGAAGCGCGTGACACGGTAGGGCGGACCGAACAGCGCGCGCACGTCCTTCGCGGTGGTTTCGCCTGCGACCAGCTTCTGCATGTTCTGCACGGTGAGCCGCTGTTCGATCGCGCGCATGACCCCGTCCGGCCCGACGCGCACCGCGTAGGTGTGCCGGCCGAAGGGAAGGCGTGAATAGAACCAGACGGTCTCGCCGTTCGCGGCGCCGATTTTCTCCGCGGGCAGGCCCATGAGCTGCTCGACATCTCCAGCCGTCGATTTGCCGGGCACCAGCCCGCGGCCGTCGTAGGAAGCGCAAGCTGCCAGCAGCGCCGTGCAGGCGAGAAGGGAAATCCACCGCAATGGCCTGTTTTTCGTCATTTTTGGCACCGCCAGCCTACACCCGCTAGAGTTGGCCGAACGCCGGGAGGTTCCCGATCGCCAAGTCCAGGTCGAGCAGCAGGTGGTTGCAGCGGCATGTCAAAGATCCTTACGTGCGCAAGGCGCGCTCGGATGGCTACCGCTCGCGCGCCGCGTACAAACTCATCGAGGTGAACACGCGCGACCGGTTTCTAGTCCCCGGTGCCACGGTGGTGGACCTCGGCGCGGCCCCCGGCGGCTGGTCCCAGGTGGCGCTCCAGAAGGTGGCGCCGGGGGGCAAAGTGATCGCGGTTGATCTGCTCGAAATCGCCCCCATGTCCGGAGTGACGATGCTGCGTGGAGATTGCCGTGAGCCGGGGATCCAGGCGCAACTGGTGGAGGCCCTTGGCGGGCTCAAGGCGGACGTGGTGCTGTCCGACATGTCGCCCAACCTCTCGGGCATCGCCTCGGCGGACCAGGTCCGGGCGGCGGAACTGGTGCGCACGGTGATCGAATTCTGCCGGGCGCAGCTGCAGCCGGGCGGTGCGTTGCTGGTGAAAGTGTTTCAGGGCGAGGAGTTCGCCGGGCTGCTCAAGGCGATGAAGGGCATGTTCCGCGACGTCAGGACGCTCAAGCCCGCCGCGTCGCGCGAGGAATCGCGGGAAACGTACCTGCTCGCGCGCGGTCTTAAGGGATTACAATAGTTCTTCGATGAAGGAGCAAGTCCTTGAATAACATGCTTAAGAACCTGGTCATCTGGCTCGTCATCGGGCTGGTGCTGATGACCGTGTTCAATCAGTTCAACACTCGCCAGGCGGCGCGCTCGCCGATGGAGTACTCGCAGTTCCTGGACGAGGTGAAGGCCGGACGCATCGCCAAGGTGACGATCGAAGGCCGTCAGCTCAAGGCGACGACCACCGAGGGCAAGAGCGTGGTGAGCTATTCGCCGGGCGATATCTGGCTGGTTTCCGACCTGCTCAAGTACGGCGTCAAGGTCGAGGCCAAGCCCGAGGAGGAACCGTCGCTCCTCATGAACATCTTCGTGTCCTGGTTCCCGATGCTGCTGCTGATCGGGGTCTGGATCTTCTTCATGCGCCAGATGCAGGGCGGCGGACGCGGCGGTGCGTTCAGCTTCGGCAAATCGCGCGCGCGCATGCTCGACGAGTCCGCCAACACGATCACCTTCGCCGACGTCGCCGGTTGCGAAGAGGCGAAGGAGGAAGTCGCCGAACTGGTGGATTTCCTGCGCGATCCTTCCAAGTTCCAGAAGCTGGGCGGGCGCATCCCGCGCGGCGTGCTGATGGTCGGCAACCCGGGTACCGGCAAGACCCTGCTCGCGCGCGCCATCGCGGGCGAGGCGAAAGTGCCGTTCTTCTCCATCTCGGGCTCGGACTTCGTCGAGATGTTCGTCGGCGTCGGGGCGGCCCGCGTGCGCGACATGTTCGAGCAGGCCAAGAAAAGCGCGCCCTGCATCGTGTTCATCGATGAAATCGACGCGGTCGGCCGGCAGCGCGGCGCCGGCCTGGGCGGCGGCAACGACGAGCGCGAGCAGACCCTCAACCAACTGCTCGTGGAGATGGACGGCTTCGAGGCCAATGTCGGCGTGATCGTGATCGCGGCGACCAACCGGCCCGACGTGCTCGATCCGGCGCTGATACGTCCCGGCCGCTTCGACCGCCAAGTGGTGGTGCCGCTGCCCGACATCCGCGGCCGCGAACAGATCCTCATGGTGCACATGCGCAAAGTGCCGCTGGCGCCGGACGTCAAGGCCGATATCATCGCCCGCGGCACGCCGGGCTTCTCCGGCGCGGACCTCGCCAACCTCGTCAACGAGGCGGCCCTCTTCGCCGCGCGCAAGAGCAAGCGCCTGGTGGACATGGAGGATTTCGAGCGCGCCAAGGACAAGGTCATCATGGGCGCCGAGCGGCGCTCGATGGTGATGCCGGAGGAAGAGCGCAGGAACACCGCCTACCACGAGTCGGGCCACACGCTGGTGGCCACGCTGCTGCCGAAGACCGATCCGGTGCACAAAGTGACGATCATTCCGCGCGGCCGCGCGCTTGGCGTCACCATGCAGCTGCCCTCCGAGGACCGCTACAGCCAGGACCGCGAACGGCTCCTGAACACGATCGCGGTGCTCTTCGGCGGCCGCATCGCCGAGGAGATCTTCATGCACCAGATGACCACCGGCGCCTCGAACGACTTCGAGCGCGCGACCGAGATCGCGCGCCGCATGGTCACGCAGTGGGGCATGTCGGACGAGCTCGGACCGATGGTCTACGGCGAGAACGAGGGCGAAGTGTTCCTCGGCCGTTCGATCACCACGCACAAGAACGTGTCCGAGATCACCCTGCAGAAGGTGGATGCCGA
Organism: Pseudomonadota bacterium; assembly: GCA_038040245.1. Taxonomy (GTDB): domain Bacteria; phylum Pseudomonadota; class Gammaproteobacteria; order Burkholderiales; family SG8-39; genus RBG-16-66-20. The sequence goes on from JBBPIU010000069.1 coordinate 7,318, forward strand.
GATCCGGCGCATCGTCGGCGAGCAGTACAAAGTGGCGCGCAAGCTGATCGAAGACAACCGCGACAAGGTCGAGGCGATGGCGAAGGCGCTGCTCGAGTACGAGACGCTGGATGCCGACCAGCTTGCCGACATCATGGCCGGCAAGCCGCCGCGGCCGCCGAAGGTCAGCGCGTCGGGCGGTACGCCGCCGAGCGCTCCCACCGACGGCGCGCAGGGTGCGGCCGCTCCCGCAGCTAGCGCCTGAGAGCGAGCGCCTGAGCGGGGTCCTGCGCTGCGGCGGGTTCATCCTGCCGCTCGAGCGTCCGCTGCTCATGGGCGTGGTGAACATCACGCCCGATTCCTTTTCCGACGGCGGCAAATTCCTCGATCCGAAGGCGGCCCTGGCGCATGCGCGCCGCCTGCTTGAGGAAGGCGCGGACATCCTCGACATCGGCGGCGAGTCGTCCCGGCCCGGCGCGCAACCGGTGTCCGAGGAAACCGAGCTCGAGAGGGTGCTGCCGGTCCTGCGCGAGCTCAAGGATGTCCCGGTGTCGGTGGATACCCGGCGTCCGGCGGTGATGCGCGCGGCGCTCGCGGCTGGCGCTTCGATGATCAACGACATCGACGCGCTCGCGGCGCCGGGCGCGCTGGAGGCAGTGGCGGACAGCGATTGCGCGGTGTGCCTGATGCACAAGAAAGGCGACCCGGCCACCATGCAGCAGGCGCCGAGCTACGGCGATGTCGTCACCGAGGTCCGGGATTTTCTGTCTACGAGAATTGTTACCTGCGAAATAGCGGGGATTGAGCACGATCGCATAACCATCGATCCCGGTTTCGGCTTCGGCAAGACGGTCGAGCACAATCTCGCCCTGCTGAAGCGGCTTGCCGAGCTGGCGGCGCTGGGGGTTCCCGTGGTTGCCGGCTGGTCGCGCAAATCGACGCTCGGGGCGATTACCGGGAGGCCGGTGACCGAGCGGCTGGCGGCGAGCCTGGCCGCCGCTTTGCTCGCGGTCCAGCATGGAGCGAAAATACTGCGCGTGCACGACGTCAGGGAGACGCGCGACGCGCTGGCCGTGATGCAGGCGCTGGAGAAAGCATGAGCAGAAAATATTTCGGCACGGACGGCATACGGGGCACGGTCGGGCAAAGCCCGATGACGCCGGATTTCGTGCTGCGCCTGGGCTACGCCGCGGGCAAGGTGCTGGCAGGGAAACTGAGCGGCAGCGACGGCCATCCAGCCGTCCTCATCGGCAAGGACACGCGGATCTCCGGCTACATGATCGAGGCGGCGCTGGAAGCGGGTTTTTCCGCGGCGGGCGTGGACGTGCTGCTGTGCGGCCCATTGCCGACGCCCGGAGTCGCTTACCTCACGCGCGCACTGCGGCTCTCGGCGGGGGTGGTGATCAGCGCCTCGCACAATCCCTACGCCGACAACGGCATCAAGTTCTTCTCGCGCGACGGTTTCAAGCTGCCGGACTCGGTGGAAGCCGAGATCGAGCGCATGCTCGAGCAGCCGGTCGGCTGCAACGAGTCGGCGAAGCTCGGCCGCGCGCGCCGCGTGGACGACGCGCAGGGCCGCTACATCGAGTTCTGCAAATCCACCTTTCCCGGCGAACTCGACCTCGCCGGCCTGAAGATCGTGGTCGATTGCGCCCACGGCGCGGCCTACGATGTCGCGCCGCAGGTGTTCCACGAGCTGGGCGCGGAGGTGGTGTCGATTGGCGTCAATCCGGACGGCTTTAACATTAACGATTCTTTCGGCGCGACTTCCACGGGAAATCTTGTCAAAGAAATAAAAAAACAGTCCGCTGATCTGGGCATCGCGCTGGACGGGGACGCCGACCGCGTGGCGATCGTGGACGCCGAGGGCAAGGCCTACGACGGCGATCAGCTCCTGTACGTGATCGTGAAACATCGCGCGGCGAACCTGCGCATCGCGGGTGTCGCCGGGACGCTGATGACCAACCTGGCCTTCGAGCAGGCGCTCGCAGGCATGAAGGTGCCGTTCGCGCGCGCGCGCGTCGGCGACCGCTACGTGCTCGAGTTGCTGCGCGAACGCAAATGGCTGCTGGGCGGCGAAAACTCCGGGCACATCATCTGCCTGGACAAGCACACCACCGGAGACGGCATCGTTTCGGCGTTGCAGGTGCTGACCGCGGTGCGCGAATCGGGCAAGACCCTCGCCGCATTGACGGCCGATCTGGCGATGTACCCGCAAGTGCTGCTGAACGTCGCCGTGCCCAAGGGTTTCGACTGGCAGAAGCACCAGGCGATCGCCGACGCGCAATCCCGCGCCGAGCGCTCCCTGAACGGCCGCGGCAGGGTGCTCCTCAGGGCCTCCGGGACCGAGCCGGTGCTGCGCGTCATGGTCGAGGGCGAGCCGCGCGAAGCCATTGAATCTGCCGCGAAATCCATAGCCGACACCGTCCGCAAGGCCGCCGCAGGCTGACCCAACAAAGTCTCTGATCCCACATCCATGACGGACATGGAACGCAGTCTTGCGCTCTACCGCACGATGGCGCGCATCCGTGCGTTCGAAAACGCGGCTGAAGAGGCATCCAAAGGCGGCGTATCGGCATTCGGCGCGGCGCTCAGCAACGATGTGCGGGTGCGCGGCCCGCTGCACCTGTCCACCGGGCAGGAGGCGGTCCCGGCCGGGGTTTGTGCCAATCTTTCAAGGCAAGACCTGATTACCTCGACGCACCGCGGCCATGGCCACACGCTGGCCAAGGGCGCCTCGATGGAGAAAATGATGTGCGAGCTGTTCGGTCGCGCCACCGGCTCCAACGGCGGCAAGGGCGGCTCGATGCACATCGCGGATTTCTCCGTCGGCATGCTGGGTGCGAACGGCGTGGTGGCCGCGGGCATCCCGATTGCGGTGGGCGCGGCGCATGCGCTGAAGCTGCAGGGCAAAAAGGACATCGTCGCCTGCTTTTTCGGCGACGGCGCGGTCAACCGCGGCCCGTTTCTCGAAGGCCTCAACTGGGCCAGGATCTACGGTCTGGGCGTGCTCTTGGTCTGCGAGGACAACCGCTGGTCGGCGACCACCGCGAGCGACGCGATGACAGCGGGGGACGGGGCGCTCGCGCGCGCCAAGGCGATCGGCGTGGACGGCGTCGCAGTGGACGGCAACGATGTATTCGCGGTTGATCTCGCATCTTCATTTCTCATAAAAAAAATTCGTGACGGAGCAGGCCCGAAGTTCCTGCACGCGCTCACCTATCGCTTCAAGGGCCACGTGTCGGTCGATCCGGCGACCTACCGCGACGGCGAGGAAGTCGCGCGCGCGTTGGAGAACGACCCGATTTCCATTTTTGTTCAAAAGCTTTTGTCCTTCGGGATAAAGCAAGCAGAACTGGATCGGATTCAAAGGCAGACTGAAGAAGAGGTCGCGGACGCCCTGCGGGCCGCTTCTGCAGCGCCGTGGCCGGACAAGAGTGGCGCGTACACCGACGTCCAGGACACGGGGAGCGGGCGATGGCACGGATGAACTACGCTCAGGCGGCGTGCGCGGCGCTCGAGCGCGCGATGGCGGCGGATGCGCGCGTGGTGGCGCTGGGCGAGGACGTCGGCCGCGGCGGCATTTTCGGCCAGTACCGCGGCCTGCAGCAGAAGTTCGGCGCGGCGCGCGTCATCGACACGCCGATTTCCGAGTCCACCATCATGGGCGCGGCGGTGGGCATGGCGCTCATCGGCCTGAAACCCGTGGTTGAGATGCGCGTGGTGGACTTCGCGCTCTGCGCCATGGATGAAATCGTCAACCAGGCGGCCAAGGCGCGCTACATGTTCGGCGGCCAGGGGCGGGTGCCGCTCGTTGCGCGCATGCCGATCGGCATCTGGACCGGATCTGCGGCGCAGCATTCGCAGAGTTTCGAGGCATGGTTCGCGCATGTGCCGGGCCTGGTCGTCGTCACCCCCGGCACGGCGCAGGACAATTATTCGCTGCTTTCGGCCGCGATCGCCTGCGGCGACCCGGTGATTTACATGGAGCACAAGGAGCTGTGGGGGTTGGAAGGGGACGTTGTAGAGGGCGAGAAAATTGCTCTTGGAAAGGCAAGAATCCTGCAATCCGGGAGCGACGTGACCTTGGTATCGTGGTCACGAACCGTTCAAACGGCCCTTCAAGCAACTTCAAAAGCAAAAGGGCAGGGCATTTCTGTGGAGCTCATCGACCTGCGCACCATCTGGCCCTGGGACCGCGATACGGTGCTTGCTTCCGCCGCGAAAACGAAACGCCTCGTGGTCGCGCATGAAGCCGTGCGCGTGGCCGGATTCGGCGCTGAAATCGCGGCGACGGTCGCGGAAGAACTCGGCGTGCCGGTGAAAAGGCTCGGCGGTGCGCGCATCCCGGTCGGGTATTCCAGGCCGTTGGAGGATGAGGGGCGCGTGAGCGCCGAGACGATCCTGCAAGCCCTCGCCGGGAAATAAGTGACGAGTGAGGCAATGGCAGTCGCCGCCGCCGAAAGCGTCACTCAACTCGATGACGTTGCCGGCAAGGTGCTGGTCGCGGGTTCGCATGGCGGCATCATTGCCGCTTACTTCGGCGCCAAGGCAGGGGCGCATGCGCTGGTGCTCAATGACGCCGGACTCGGCAAGGACCGCGCCGGCATCGCGGGGCTGGTCTACCTGGAGGCGATCGGCATGGCCGCTGCGGCAGTGGATTGCATGAGCGCACGCATCGGCGACGGCGCCGACATGCTGGCGCGCGGAGTCATCAGCCATGCGAACGTGTTTGCGGCGCTTTGCGGTGTGGTCGCCGGCCAGTCCTGCCGCGATGCCGCCGAGCGCATGCGCCGCGCGGCCGTGCCGCGCGCCGCGCCGCCACCTTATTCGGAAGGGCGCTGGCGTGTTGCCGGCAGGCCGCCGGAGGCGGGGGGCCCGCCCGAGGTCTGGGCGCTCGATTCGGTCGGCAAAGTCGAGCCGGAGGATGCTGGCCGGATTCTCATCATCGGCTCGCACGGCGCGCTGCACGGCGGCAGGCGCGAATCGGCGCTGGCGGTGGATGCCGCGGCGGCGGTGTTCAACGACGCGGGCGTCGGCGCGGACCGTATCGGCATCACGCGCCTGCCGGTGCTGGGCGAGCGTGGCATTCCGGCGGTCGCGGTCGATTGCATGAGCGCGCGTATCGGCGATGGGCGGTCCATGTGGGAGACCGGCGTCATCCTGCACATCAACGCGCCGGCCGCCGCGTTGGGCGCGATGCGCGGCATGACGGTGCGGCGCTTCGCCGAGGCCCGCATTACCGCCCATACTGCAGCGCAAAATCGACGTTAATACGGTAAAATTCAGCGGTTTACGGATATCCGAGCACAATGCGCATCCCCTTGGTCGCCGGCAACTGGAAAATGCACGGCAACCGGGTCTCGAACCGGGCGCTGCTGGAAGCAGTTGTCAGCGGGACGGGAAGTCTGGCGGGCGTGGAATGCGCGGTTTGCGTTCCCTTCCCTTACCTCGGCGAAGTGGCCGGGCAGTTGGCGAAAACGCGGCTCGTGTGGGGAGCGCAGAACCTGAGCGAGCATGCCCAGGGCGCATTCACGGGCGAAGTGTCGGCGCCGATGCTGGCGGAGTTCAACTGCCGCTACGTCATCGTCGGGCATTCGGAGCGGCGGCAACTATTCGGCGAAACCGACGCGCTGGTGGCAGCGAAGTACGCGGCGGTGCTGGCGCAGGGCATGAAACCCATCCTGTGCGTCGGCGAAACGCTTGCCGAGCGGGATTCGGGGCAGACGGAACAAGTGGTCGGTCGGCAGTTGCAAGTGGTTCTGGATTTGAATGGGAAAAAATCTCTTGAAAATGCAGTCGTAGCCTACGAACCCGTTTGGGCAATCGGAACGGGGCGCACGGCGACGCCGGAGCAGGCGCGGGCGGTGCATGCGTTTCTCAGGGCAAGGGTGCTTGCGGAAACGCGCATTTTGTACGGCGGCAGCGTAAAACCGGCAAATGCGGCGTCGTTGTTTGCGATGCCGGACGTGGATGGCGGTTTGATCGGCGGCGCGTCGCTGGTGGCGGGCGACTTCATCGCGATAGCGCGCGCTGCGCAACGAAAGGGCTGAACCAATGGAAATGTGGACCAACATAGTCATCGCCGCGCACGTGCTGATTGCGCTGGCGATCATCGGGCTGGTGCTGCTCCAGCACGGCAAGGGCGCCGACATGGGTTCGGGTTTCGGCGGCGGCTCCGCGGGCAGCCTGTTCGGCGCCACCGGCTCGGCGAATTTCCTGTCCCGCGCCACGGCGGTCCTGGCGACGGTTTTCTTCCTGACCAGTCTGGGCCTCGCCTATCTTGCGACCAACAAGCCGAAGTCCACCGGCGGCGTGCTGGATGCGGCGAAGACCGAGCAGGCCGCGCCGGCCAAGCCCGCGGCGGAAAAACCGGCGGCGGAATCGCCTAAGTCAGCACCAAGCGCGCCACCCGCAGCGCCGGCCGAAGCTTCGAAGGCGAAAGACGTTCCGCAGTGACATTTGAGGGATAATCCGGAACAAGCGCGGAACATGCGCGAGTGTTACGCGCCCACGTGGTGAAATTGGTAGACACGCCAGCTTGAGGGGCTGGTGGCCTAAAACGCCGTAGCAGTTCGAGTCTGCTCGTGGGCACCATCGGATAAGCCGGAATTGAGCAGCGATTAGGGGAAACAGAAGCGAATGCTTGCCGAGTACTTTCCGATCCTGCTGTTCATCCTGGTGGGCCTCCTCGTCGGCGTCGGGCCGGTGGTGCTCGGCTCGCTGCTGGGCCCGCACCGGCCCGACCCGGAGAAGCTCTCGCCCTACGAGTGCGGTTTCGAGGCCTTCGAGGACGCGCGCATGAAGTTCGACGTGCGCTACTACCTGGTCGCGATCCTGTTCATCCTGTTCGACCTCGAGATCGCGTTCCTGTTTCCCTGGGCGGTGGTGATCAACGAGATCGGCCTGGCCGGTTTTTTCGCGATGATGCTGTTCCTCGGCATCCTGGTCGTAGGCTTCATCTACGAGTGGATGAAGGGAGCGCTGGAATGGGAATGAGCCATGGGTATTGAAGGCGTCCTGCAGCAGGGTTTCGTCACCACTTCCGCCGACAAGCTGATCAACTGGACGCGCACCGGGTCGCTTTGGCCGATGACCTTCGGTCTCGCCTGCTGCGCGATCGAAATGATGCACGCCGGCGCCGCGCGCTACGACCTTGACCGCTTCGGCATCGTGTTCCGAGCGAGCCCGCGGCAATCGGATGTCATGATCGTCGCCGGTACCTTGTGCAACAAGATGGCGCCCGCGCTGCGCAAGGTCTACGACCAGATGGCGGAGCCGCGCTGGGTCATCTCGATGGGCTCGTGCGCCAACGGCGGGGGCTACTACCACTACTCGTACTCGGTGGTGCGCGGCTGCGACCGCATCATTCCCGTGGATATCTACGTCCCGGGCTGCCCGCCGACGGCGGAGGCGCTGCTGTACGGCATCTTGCAGCTGCAGAACAAGATCAAGAGAACAAACACGATAGCAAGATGACACCGAAGCAGCAGAGGCTTCACGACGCGATTCGGAATGCCCTGGGACCGTGGGTCGAGACGCTCGACGAACGGCTCGGGGAGCTGACGCTGGTGGTGAAAGCGCCGGACTATACCGGTGCCTGCCGCGCCCTGCGCGATCATCCCGACCTGCGCTTCGAGGAGCTGGTCGATCTTTGCGGCGTGGATTACTCGACCTACGGCGACCGCGAACGCAAGCAGGAACGCTTCGCCGTGGTCTCGCACCTGCTTTCGGTCACCCACAACTGGCGCCTGCGGGTACGCTGCTTCTGTTCCGATGACGAGTACCCGATGCTGCCGTCGCTGATTGAGCTCTGGCCGAGCGTGAACTGGTACGAGCGCGAAGCCTTCGATCTCTTCGGCATCGTGTTCGACGGCCATCCGGACCTGCGCCGCATCCTGACCGACTACGGTTTCATCGGCCATCCGTTCCGCAAGGACTTTCCGATCTCGGGCTACGTCGAGATGCGCTACGACCCGGAACAAAAGCGGGTCGTCTACCAGCCGGTCTCGATCGAGCCGCGCGAGGTGACGCCGCGCGTCGTGCGTGAGGCGCACTACGCCGAGGACGAGTGAACCGTGGCGGAGATCCGCAACTACACCCTGAATTTCGGCCCGCAGCACCCGGCCGCGCACGGCGTGCTGCGCCTGGTGCTCGAGCTGGACGGCGAGGTGATCCAGCGCGCCGATCCGCACATCGGCCTGCTGCACCGCGCGACCGAGAAGCTCGCCGAGACCCGCACCTACCTGCAGACGCTGCCGTACCTGGACCGGCTCGACTACGTGTCCATGATGTGCAACGAACACGCCTACGTGCTGGCGATCGAAAAGCTGCTGCAGATCGAAGTGCCGCTGCGCGCCCGGTACATACGGGTGATGTTCGACGAGATCACGCGCATCCTGAACCATCTCCTGTTCCTCGGGACCCAGGGCCTGGACCTCGGCGCGATGACCGTGTTCCTGTACTGCTTCCGCGAGCGCGAGGACCTGCTCGACTGCTACGAGGCGGTCTCCGGCGCGCGGATGCACGCCGCGTACTACCGACCGGGCGGCGTCTACCGCGACCTGCCGGATTCGATGCCGCAATACAGGGCGCAGCACACGCGCAACGCCAGGGTGCTAGGCGAGATGAACGCCAACCGCCAGGGCTCGCTGCTCGATTTCATCGACGATTTCACGCAGCGCTTCCCGAAGTGCGTCGACGACTACGAAACGCTGCTCACCGACAACCGCATCTGGAAGCAGCGCACCGTGGGCATCGGGGTGGTGACGCCCGAGCGCGCGCTCGCCCTGGGTTTCAGCGGCGTCATGCTGCGCGGCTCCGGAATCGAATGGGACCTGCGCAGGAAGCAGCCCTACGAGGTCTACGACCAGGTCGAATTCGACATTCCGGTGGGCCGCAACGGCGACACCTACGACCGGTACCTGGTGCGCATCGAGGAGATGCGCCAGTCCAACCGCATCGTCAGGCAGTGCGTCGAATGGCTGCGCGTGAATCCCGGACCCGTGATTGTCGACAATCACAAAGTGGCACCACCGTCGCGGGCCGCGATGAAGGGCAGCATGGAAGAGCTGATTCACCACTTCAAGCTCTTCACCGAGGGGATGCACGTCCCCGAAGGCGAAGCCTATGCCGCGATCGAGCACCCGAAAGGGGAGTTCGGCGTCTACCTCATCTCCGACGGCGCCAACAAGCCCTACCGCATGAAGCTGCGCTCGCCCGGGTTCTGCCATCTGTCGGCCATGAACGAGCTCTCGAAAGGCCACATGCTGGCCGATGCCGTCGCCATCATCGGCACCATCGACATCGTTTTCGGGGACATTGACCGATGACCCTCTCGGTTACTTCTTTACAAAAGATAGATAAAGAAATAGCGAAATACCCAGCCGAGCAGAAACAGTCTGCGGTGATGGGCGCGCTGATCATCGCGCAGGACGAGAAGGGCTGGCTCGCCACCGAGACCATGGATTTCGTCG
>JBBPIU010000070.1:0-16596 GCA_038040245.1 Pseudomonadota bacterium
CGGGCCGCGCAGGCGCGCGATCTCGCCCTCCGAGAGGTCGAACTCCTTGAGGCGCACGCGGCGCGCATCGTTGTTCTTCTTCGAGCCGATGGCGCCGACATAGAACGCGGCGGACTTGAGCGCTTCCATCAGCGCGAGGTCGTCGAGCTTTGGATCGTGCGTCAATGCCACCACCGCGCTGTGGCCGTCCAGGTTTGCCGCCGCGATCACGTCGTCGGGCATGCCGCGCTCCAGCGGCACGCTCTTCAGGTCCCAGCCGCCGGCATATTCCTCGCGCGGATCGATCACCAGCACGTGGTAGTCGAGCATGTGCGCCATTTCGGCGAGGTAGCGCGTCAGCTGCCCGGCGCCGATCAGCACCAGCCGCCAGCGCGGCCCGTGCACCGTAGTCAGCACCTTGCCGTCGAACGCCAGCACGTCCTGCCAGGTACCGGAGGTCATCGATACGCGGCCCGTGTCCATCTCGAGGCGGCGGCTGACCAGCTGCTGTTTGGAGATGATGTCGAGCAGCTCGCCGAAGGCGCTCTGCTCGGTCACCGGCTCCATCACCAGTTCCAGCGTGCCGCCGCAGGGCAGCCCCCAGCGCGTCGCCTCCTCGTTGGTGACGCCATAGGTGATCAGCTGCGGCTTGTCCTTCGCCACGCTGCCCGCGCGCACCTTGTCGATCAGGTCGTCCTCGACGCAGCCGCCCGACACCGAGCCCACCACCTGGCCGTCGTCGCGGATCACCACCAGCGCGCCCACCGGGCGCGGCGCCGAGCCCCAGGTCCGGACGATGGTGCCGAAAGTGACGCGGTGGCCCGCCTTGCGCCAAGCTTCCGCGCTACGCAGCACTTCGATATCGACGCTATCCATGGCGGGAATTCTACTGCGGCGCGCCCCATGCCGCACTGCATCATTGCCCCCGGCCGTTAGCTTGGCTACGATGCACCTCCCCCGCATCAAGCGCGACGAATCCCCCATCCCGAAGGAGGCAGCATGGCGGTCAAGGTTTCCCTCAAAGTCAACGGCAAATCGATTTCGGCAGAGGTCGAGGAGCGCACGCTTCTGGTCACTCTGATCCGCGAGAATCTGCGGCTTACCGGCACCCACGTCGGTTGCGACACCGCGCAATGCGGCGCCTGCACCGTAAGCATGAACGGCAAGGCGGTGAAGTCCTGCTCGATGCTGGCGATGCAGGCCGAGGGCGCGGACGTCATGACCATCGAAGGCGTCGCCAAACCCGACGGCACGCTGCACCCGATGCAGGCGGCGTTCAAGGAGCATCACGGCCTGCAGTGCGGTTTCTGCACCCCGGGCATGGTAATGAACGCGATCGACTTCGCGAAGAGCCATGCGAATCCCTCCGAGCAGGAGATCCGCGAGGCGCTGGAGGGCAATCTGTGCCGCTGCACGGGCTATCACAACATCGTCAAGGCCATCGGCGCCGGCGCCAAGGCCATGGCGGCGGGAAAGTGAGGAGAACACCATGAACGCACCGCTGATCGGCGCTCGCATCGAGCGCAAAGAGGACTACCGCTTCCTCACGGGCGCGGGCCAGTACACGGACGACGTCGAGCTGCCGCGCCAGAGCTACGCGGCGTTTGTCCGTTCTCCGCATGCTCATGCAGTTATAAAAAAAATATCCATTGAAAAAGCAAAAGCATCCTCCGGAGTCCTCGCGATCTACACCGGCGAGGATTTCGCCGCGGCGAAACTCGGCGGCCTGCCCTGCGGCTGGCTGATCACCGACGTCAACGGCCAGCCGATGAAAGAGCCGCCGCATCCCTGCCTCGCGCAGGGCAAGGTGCGCTACGTCGGCGACCATGTCGCCATCGTGGTGGCGGAAACCAGTGAACAGGCGCGCGATGCCGCCGAACTCGTGGCGGTGGACTACGAGGTGCTGCCCGCCGTCGTGGACGGCTCCAAGGCGCGCGCCAAGGGCGCGCCGCAGCTGCACGACATCGCGCCGGACAACACCTGCTACGTCTGGGCGATCGGCGACAAGGCGGCGTGCGACGCCGCGTTCGCCAAGGCCGCGCATGTCACCAAGCTCGATTTCATCAACAACCGGCTGATCCCCAACGCGATCGAACCACGCTCGGCGAACGGCTCGTATTCGCGCGCCGACGACAGCTACACGCTGTATGTCGCGAGCCAGAACCCGCACGTCGAACGGCTGCTGATGACCGCCTTCGTGATGGGCTTGCCCGAGCACAAGGTGCGCGTGGTTTCGCGCGATGTGGGCGGCGGTTTCGGCTCGAAAATCTACCTGTACGCCGAGGACGTGGCGGTGACCTGGGCCTCGAAACAGGTCAACCGCCCGGTGAAATGGACCTCGGATCGCTCGGAGGCCTTCCTCTCGGACGCGCATGGCCGGGACCACCATACGGTGGCCGAATTGGCGCTGGACAAGGACGGCAAATTCCTTGCGATGCGGGTGAAGACCACGGCCAACGTGGGCGCCTACCTGTCGACGTTCGCCTCCTGCGTGCCGACGATCCTCTACGCCACGCTGCTCGCGGGGCAGTACAAGACGCCGGTGATCCACTGCGAGGTGACGGCCGTGTTCACCAATACCACGCCGGTGGATGCCTACCGCGGCGCCGGCAGGCCCGAGGCGACCTACGTCGTCGAGCGCCTGGTGGAAACCGCGGCGCGCGAGTTGAAGCTCGACCCGGCCGAGATCCGCCGGCGCAACTTCATCACCGAGTTCCCCTACCAGACGCCGGTCGCGCTGCTCTACGACATTGGCGACTACAACGCCACCATGGATGCGGCGCAGAAGCTTGCGGATGTTGCGGGTTTTTCAAAGAGAAAAGAAGAATCCGCCAAAAAGGGAAAACTCCGGGGCCTCGGCTACGCCGCCTACATCGAGGCCTGCGGCATCGCGCCCTCGGCGGTCGCCGGAGCGCTAGGCGCGCGCGCCGGGCTGTTCGAGGCGGGCGAAGTGCGCGTGCATCCGACCGGCAGCGTGACGGTATTCACCGGCTCGCACTCGCACGGCCAGGGGCACGAGACTACGTTCGCACAGGTGGTCGCTGACCGCCTCGGCATGCCGATCGAGAACGTGGACATCGTGCACGGCGACACCTCGAAGATCCTGTTCGGCATGGGCACCTACGGTTCGCGCTCCATCGCCGTGGGCGGCACGGCGATTGTGAAGGCGCTGGATAAAGTCATCGCCAAGGGAAAAAAGATTGCCGCCCACCTGATGGAGGCCGCAGAGACCGACGTCGAGTACGACCGCGGCGTCTACACGGTCAAGGGCACCGACAAGAAGAAAATGTTCGGCGAGGTGGCGTTCGCGGCCTACGTGCCGCACAACTATCCGCACGACAAGCTGGAGCCCGGCCTGAATGAAAACGCGTTCTACGATCCTTTGAACTTCACCTTCCCCGCCGGCACCTACGTCTGCGAGGTCGAAGTGGATCCGGAGACCGGCGTGGTGAAAATCGAGAAGTTCACCGCGGTGGACGACTTCGGCAAGATCATCAATCCGATGATCGTCGAGGGGCAGGTGCATGGCGGGCTCACGCAGGGCATCGGCCAGGCGCTCACCGAAGGTTGCCAATACGACGCGACCGGCCAGCTCCTCACCGGTTCGTTCATGGACTACAGCATTCCGCGCGCGACCGACGTGCCCTTCTACCAGGTGGATACGCGCGAAACGCCCTGCACCCACAACCCGCTGGGCGTGAAGGGTTGCGGCGAGGCGGGCGCGATCGGCGCGCCGGCGGCACTCATGAACGCGATTACCGACGCGCTCGGCGTGAAAGACATGCCGATGCCTGCGACGCCGCAAACGGTGTGGCAGACCCTGAAGAACAAGAAAGCGGCCTAAGGAGACAACCATGCATGCATTCAAATACCACCGTCCCTCCAGCGTGAACGATGCCGCGGCGCTCGCCAAAGGCGAAGCCAAGCTGCTCGCCGGCGGCCAGACGCTCGTTCAGACGATGAAGCTGCGCCTCGCCTCGCCCTCGGACATCATCGATCTGGGCACCATCAAGGACCTTGCCGGGATCAAGTCCGACGGCAAGACCGTGACCATCGGCGCGATGACCCGCCACGCCGATGTGGCGCATTCGGCCGACGTGAAAAAGGCGATTCCGGCGCTCGCCGCGCTTGCCGGCATGATCGGCGACCGGCAGGTGCGGACAATGGGCACGCTTGGCGGTTCGCTGGCTAACAACGACCCGGCGGCGGACTATCCGGCGGCGGTGCTGGCGCTCAACGCGACCATCACCACCAACAAGGGCAAGCACGAGGCCGACAAGTTCTTCAAGGGCATGTTCGAGACCGCGCTAAAGCCCGGCGAGATCATCACCAGCATCGCCTTTCCGGTGCCCAAACGCGCCGCCTACACCAAGTTCAAGAACCCGGCCTCGCGCTTCGCCATGGTCGGAGTGTTCGTCGCCGACTTCGGCACGGGAGGGAAAGATGCGGTGCGCGTCGCGGTGACCGGCGCCGGCCCCGTCGTGTTCCGCCAGGCCGAGATGGAAAAGGCGCTCGCCGCGAAGTTCGCGCCGGAATCGGTGGCGAACATCAAGGTGAAGCAGGACGGCCTCAATACGGACCTGCACGCGAGCGCCGAATACCGCGCGCACCTGGTGACGGTGATGGCAAAGCGCGCGGTGGAGGCAGCGCTGAAGTAACGATTTCCGCGGGCTCAGAGTGCGATCGCGAGCGTCCTTGATCTCAACATGATCTTCGGCAGGTCGCCCACCGAAGCGGCGGCCGCGATCAACGCGCGCCGTTGGCTCACCGGGAGCCGCGCCAGGTCGCCGTCCTTGAAATACGTCAGCGCCTTGAGGCTTTCCGCAGGCTGAAACGCGGCGCCGAAGAGGAGGAGCGCCGCCGCCAGGCCGCGTGCCAGCGAAACGCCGGCGCCCAGCATCGCCGCGATGTCCTGGTAGTCCTTCTTCTCGGCGCGCTGGAGAATCACCTTCAGCTTGTGCGCCAGGAGATCCTCGAGGGACGCGACCTGCGCCACGCCGTCGCGCGTGAGCAGCGGGTCGCCCACCCGGCCGAAGCGCAATCCGCCGAAGAATGACAGCTTGACGCCGGAGGCCAGCACCACCAGCGTGTCCTTCGCCTGTTGCAGCGTGCGCGCCGATTCGAGCACGCCGAAGCCGCGCCGCAGCCCCTCGACGTCGAGCGGCCGGTCGTGGAAGAAATCGAAGTCGACCGACTTGCGGTGGCCGAGGTGCAGCGACACCGCAGTACCGCCGTAGAGCACGAATCCGAGGGAAGCGACCGGGCGCAGCACGGGCCACAGACGCCGCTGCGCCGGCGGCAGCTGCGTGAACTTCGGCGCGAGACTCGCGATCAAGCGAGCTTGCGCCGCGGCAGCGGCGGCACGCGCCCGGGCCGCGCCAGCCCCAGCCGGTAGTGCCAGTAGGCCCAGGAGCGCTCCGAGAGCCGTCCAGCCTCGGCGCTACGCAGCGCCAACGCCAGCCGCTCGCGGCCGAGCGCGGCCTCGAGCCTGCGCTGGTCCGCGAAGTCGCCCAGCTCCATCGTCTGGGTGATCGCGAGGCCGGGCCTTGCCCCGGCTTCCACGGGCGAGAGCCACCACACGTACCTGCGCGCCAGCTCGCGCAACAGCCGGTCTGCAGGCTCGCGATGACGACCGCGCGGCCGGCCCGGCGGCCGACGCTCGATCGCCGCCGTCGCCGGAATGGCCCAGTGGTGGCCGACGCGCCGCGCGCCCGCAATGCGCCGCGCCGCGAGCAGCTGCAGTACGCGCGCGCGGCTCACCCGCTCGCGCGCCGCGAATTGCGAGACCGAGAGCAGCGCCGCGCCCATCTGCCGATTTTACATTATCCCTTACCAGATGATAAGGGATTTAATTGAGCAGCGCGGTGCTCCCTCACCTTGACGTGGTTCGTCGGCGCCGCGCGGTGCTATAATTCTTACCTCGTAATACTTGGCGGAGAACGGCATGGACGAGTCGACAGTCACCAGCAAGGGGCAGGTCACGATCCCCAAGCAGGTCCGGCGCGCGCTCGGCATTCGCCAGGGAAGCCGGGTCGGATTCGCGGTGCGCAACGGCAAGGCCGAACTCAAGGTCGTACATCGCGCTCCCGCGCGCATCGAGTCCGGGTTCGGAATGCTTGGCTCGCGTGGCCGGCACCTGCCCGCCGACTTCGATGCTGCCAGCCTGCTCGCGCCGAAGCGCGGCCGCACGCGCTGATGCTTGCGCTCGACACCAACGTGCTTGCCCGCTATTACGTGCGCGAGGACGGCGCGGCCGCCACGCGCGCGCAGCACGAGGCGGCGCGGCGCGTCATGGAAAGCGGCGCGAAGCTGTTCGTCGCCAAGACCGTGATGCTGGAATTCGAGTGGGTATTGCGCGGCGTGTACGCGCAGTCGCGCAAGGACGTGTGCCGGGTGTTCGATCACCTTCTCGCGCTCACCCACGTCGAAATCGAGGACCGCGCCGTCGTCGAGCGCGCCCTTGGGAATCTGCGCCAAGGGCTGGACTTCGCCGATGCGCTGCATCACGCATCGAGCCGTGCCTGCGATGCGTTCCTGACTTTCGACACAAGACGCTTCATCGGCAAAGCACGCAGGATGGCGGTCACGCCGCCCGTGCGCCTGCCGGGCTGACGCCTTCATTCGATCACCCGGTCGGCGCGCAATAAACGCCCATTCGCCTCCCGCCGCAAAAGCTGGGAGAATCCGCGCATGCGTCCATCGGAGGCTCTTGCCGCCCATCGCAATCGATTGCTCGAAATCGCGGCCGCTCGCGGCGCGAGGAACGTTCGCGTGTTCGGCTCCGTTGTGAAGGGTCTGGACAAGGAGGGCAGCGACCTCGACTTGCTCGTGGACGTTGCGCCCGGCACGTCCCTTCTGCGCATCGTCGGCCTGCAGCTCGACATCGCCGACGCCCTGGGAGTGAAAGTGGATCTGTGCACCGAGCGCGAGCTGCACCCGGAATTGAAGGACAGGATCCTCGCCGATTCGCGCCCGGTATGACCGAGCTTGACCTCGACGCTGTCTGGTCCATGATCGAACAGGATCTGCCACCGCTCAAGCAAAACACGCGTCGCATCCTTGGGTTGAACTGAATCGGGACGGTACCGCTTCATTCGATCACCCGGTCGGCGCGCAGCAGCACGGACTGCGGGACCCTGATGCCGAGCGCTTTGGCGGTGCGCAGATTGATCACCAGTTCGAACTTCGGTGGCAGCTCGATCGGCAGGTCGGCCGGATTGGCGCCGCGCAGGATCCGGTCCGTGAAGTAGGCGAGCCGCCGGTAGCACTCCTGCAGCACCGGCCCATAGGTGGCCAGGTTACCGCCCTCCGCAATCGCCGCCCAACCCGAGACCGCAGGGATCCGCTGCTGCAGCGAAAAGCGCGCGATCGTTTCACGCTGCTGCACCATCATCCCGTCCGGATGCACGACGACGGCCTCGGCGCGCGCCGCGGCGATCTCCGCCAGCGCGGATTCCAGCTCCGTCGTGTTTCGCGCGCGATGGACCGATACGCTCATGCCATAGCGAGCGGCGGCCTCCAGCGTGGTGGAGAGCTCCTGCGCATCGCCGACATGATTGGTATTGGAGAGCACCGCGAGGCGCTTGATCCGAGGCAGCATCTCGCGCAGCAGCTCGACGCGCTTGCCGACAAGGTCGTAGGCGAGGAACGTGACGCCGGTGTATCGGTCGCCCGGCCGCGCGAGGCTCTTCGCCACACCGAGCAGGACCGGGTCGCCGCTGAAGCCGAAAACCACCGGCGTCGAGCCGGGGAGCTTGCGCGCGGCGTGCAGCGCGGGCCCTTGCGTGACGATCACCGCCGGATTGAGCGCGGCGGCCTCCAGCGCAAGCCGGTCCAATGCCTCGCGCGAGTTCTCGCCCCAGCGCCCGTCGATCACCAGGTTCCTGCCCTCCACGTAGCCCAGGGCCGCCATGCCTTCGATGAAAGGGGTCAGAAACAGGTTGCTGGTTGCTTTTCCGGCCGTCGAGAACCAGGCGACCCGGTGGATCTTCGCCGGCTGCGCCAACACCAGGCGCGGCGCGGCGAGCACGCTCCCTACAAGTGCAACGAATTTGCGCCGATCCATCCCCCTCCCCGTACCCGCGACAGTTACGGACTAATTTTGAGCTTCATTCGGACCTAGCGGCAGCGGAATATTCACATTGCGAGTTGCCGGTGGCGGCAAAGCGCCAAATACCGGAAAATGCTGACTTTCCGCACTGCGATACGAATTTCCCCCATGCCGCGCGCGCTTCCCAAATCGATCGATGAGACCCACCAGCTGCTCGGCTCGGCCGACTACGTGGCCGACCGCAGCCTCGCCACCGCGCTCTACTTGTCGCTCGCGATGCAGCGGCCGCTGTTCCTCGAGGGCGAGGCGGGGGTCGGCAAGACCGAGATCGCCAAGGTGATTGCGGCATCGCTGGGGCGCGAGCTGATCCGCCTGCAGTGCTACGAGGGTCTCGATATCGCGCAGGCCGCTTACGAGTGGAACTACGCGCGGCAGATGATCGAGATCCGGCTCGCGGAGGCCGCCGGCGAGAAATCCAAGGAGAAGCTTTCGCAGGACATTTTTTCGGAGAAATTCCTGGTCAAGCGCGCGCTCGCCCGCGCGCTCGAAGGCAAGCAGGGCGCCGCGCCCGTGCTGCTGATCGACGAACTGGACCGCACCGACGAGCCGTTCGAGGCCTACCTGCTGGAAGTGCTGTCCGACTGGCAGATCACGATCCCCGAAATCGGCACGCTCAAGGCGCTCGAGCCGCCGGTGGTGGTGATTACCTCGAACCGCACGCGCGAGATCCACGACGCGGTGAAGCGCCGCTGCTTCTACCACTGGGTGGACTACCCGGACGCAGTACGCGAGCTGGAAATCCTGCGGCGCAAGGCGCCCAAGGCCGCCGCTGCATTGTCCAGGGAAGTCGTGGCCTTCGTGCAGCGCCTGCGCAGCGTGGACCTGTTCAAGCTCCCCGGGGTCGCCGAGACCATCGACTGGGCCAACTGCCTGGTGGCGCTGGACCGCATCACTCTCGACCCGGAAACGGTCAACAACACGCTCGGCGTGCTGCTGAAATACCAGGACGACATCGAACGCATCGCCGGCGAGGAAGCCACGCGCCTGGTCACCGAATCGAAAGCCGCCGCGGCGGCGGCCTAGGTTCCGCGCAGGTTCCGAGCCCGGATGTTCCCGCAACTCGACACCGGCGGCTCGCGCAACGCGCTAGCGGAAAACGTGATGCACTTCGCGCGCCTGCTGCGCGCCGCGGGCCTGCGGCTCGGCCCCGACCGCGTGGTGGACTGCGTCAAGGCGCTCGAACTCGCCGACTGCAACCGGCGCGACGACTGGTACTGGACCATGTCGGCGGTGTTCCTCTCCAAGGAGGAGCAGCGCCCGATCTTCGACCAGGCGTTCCGCATCTTCTGGCGCGACCCGAAACTGGTCGAGAAGATGATGCAGGCGCTGCTGCCCAAGACCTACGGCCGCGCCGGCAAGCCCGAGCAGGAGCAGAGCCAGCGCCTGTCGGATGCGCTGTTCAACCAGAAGAAGATGGCAGAACAGCGCGAAGAGCAGAAAATCGAGCTGGACGCGCGGCTCACCTTCTCCTCGCGCGAAGTGCTGCAGCGCATGGACTTCGACACCATGTCGGCGGCCGAGCTCGCGGATGCGAAGAAGATGCTGCGCGAGCTGCGCCTGCCGCTGCCGTTGGTTCGGACCAGGCGAAATAAATTGGCTATGAATGGAAAGAAAATAAATTTGCGCGCCACGCTTCGCGAATCCCTGCGAGAAGGCGGCGCCGTGATTCCGCTGGTGCGCGAGGCGCCGGTCAGGATTCATCCGCCGCTGGTGGTGCTGTGCGACATCTCCGGTTCGATGAACCCCTACGCGCGCATGTTCCTGCATTTCCTGCACGCGATCACCAACGACCGCGACCGGGTCTCGGTATTCGTGTTCGGCACGCGCCTGACCAACATCACGCGCCAGTTGCGCCACCGGGACGTGGACGTGGCGATGGCGCGGGTCGCCGACGCCATCAAGGACTGGTCGGGCGGCACCCGTATTGGCTGGAGCCTGCGCGAATTCAACTGGCGCTGGGCGCGGCGGGTGCTCGGCCAGAACGCCTGCCTGCTGCTGGTCTCGGACGGCCTGGACCGCGAGGCGGGCGAAGGCCTGTCGGACGAAATGCAGCGCCTGCACAAATCCTGCAAGCAACTGATCTGGCTCAATCCCCTGCTGCGCTACGACAAGTTCGAAGCGCGGCCGGCGGGCGTGCGCGCGATGCTGCCGCACGTGGACCGGTTCCTGCCGGTGCATAATCTGAAAAGTCTCATCGACCTCTCGCGCGCGCTTACCGAGCAGGGACCGCGCGCCGCAATGGAGAAACGCGCATGGAAATGACGGGCGAGCAGCTGGTCCACGCCTCGCAGGCCGATACCTGGGCGGCGCTGAACGACCCGGAGATGCTCAAGGCCTGCGTGCCGGGCTGCGAATCGATCGACCGCGCGAGCGACACCGAGTACGTGGTGCAGATGACGGCGCGCGTCGGGCCGGTGAGCGCGAAGTTCAAGGGCAAGATGACCTTGTCCAACCTGAACCCGCCGCACTCCTATTCGATCGCGTTCGAGGGCCAGGGCGGCGTCGCGGGTTTTGCGAAAGGCAGCGCCGACGTCAGCCTCGCGGCCGAAGCCCACGACACGCGGCTGTCCTACAAGGTGAAGGCGAACGTGGGTGGGAAACTCGCGCAGATCGGTTCGCGCCTGGTGGACGCCGCGGCCAACAAGATCGCCAACGATTTTTTCAACGCCTTCAACGAGAAAGTGGCCGCGCTGCACGGCGGCCACGGGGACGGCGGGCACCGCGGCAACGGCGGCCATGGCGCCGGCGGGCACGCCGCGGAGCCTCACGACGAGCACCATCCGGAGCCGGTCCCGCCGGATCCCGACCTGCCCCAGGTCTCCGAGTCCTCGCTGTCGTTCTTTGCGGCCGGTGCGCTGGTGGTGTTCGTGGTAGCCCTGATCACCCTCCTGTAGCCCGGAAAACCGGGGAGTAAGTCACACCCCATCGGTCGGTGTTGAACCGCCTTTCATCCGCCACCGCAGGGAAACGGTAATAGTTCCTCCCTGACAGTTTCTTGCAAACCGTACTCTGGGAGTGTCGCCTCGTATCAGGGAGAAGCGCAATGGGCGCAGTCCCGGTTTCAATGCACCAGCAGACCACGGTCGGCTTCACGCCGACGACGGATCGCCGCCAGGCGGTACTCCTTGGCACTGAACTGCGCGGCCTGGCGCGGATGTCCGAGGCGCTCGATGCCAGCCTGGTGCTCCTGCTGGCGAACGAATTCTTCGCCTTCGCTTCCGACATCGTGACCGGGCATAACGGCGAGGCAATCACGTCGCAGCACGAAATGCTCCTGTCCGTCTTCACGCGCGGCAACGCCATCCAGGCGTCGCAGCAGGCGGTGCGCGCGGCGCAACGCATTCAATCCGACTTCCCCACGATGGCGGAGAGGTGGCGCACCACCTACGGGCTGCGCAGCGCCGTCGCGCAGGGAATGCACCTGGGCGAAGCCGTGCTCGGCATCGCGGGGCCGCGCGGCTTGGAGCGCCGCGTGGCCTTCGGCGACAGCGTCAGCATCGCGCAGGCGATGGTGAATCGCGCCCGCGCCGGTGAATTCGTGATGTCCGAAGCGGTGATGGGCGCGCTGTCGGTCGAGAACCTGGACCTGGACGCGGAGCCGCTGCCGCCGCTTCAGCTGCCGCGGCGCACGCCGATCCGGATCTACGGCGTGCTGGTCGAGGGACGTCTCGACTTCACGGCTTAGCCACGACGTCCCGGATGATCTGCGCGAGGTTGTCCGCCGGATAGGCGCCCGAGACGCCGGATTTGCGGTCGAAGATGAACGTCGGCACGCCGCTGATGCCGAGCCCGCGCACCCGTTCCTCCTGCTCTTCTACTCTCGCCGCATTGCCGGCCGCGGGCCATTGCTCGACGCCATGCTGTTTCGCGATCTCCGCCAGGACCGCGGCATCGCCGATATCCCTGGCTTCCTCGAAATAGGCCGTGAACAGCGCGTTCACCACCGGATTGGCGCGTCCTTGCGACTGCGCGAGATCGACCAGCCGGTGCGCGGCCACGGTGTTCGGCGTGCGCTCCATGCGATCGAAAGCAAAGGCGATCCCCTCGCCCGCGCCTTCCTGCGCCACCCGTGCATCCAGAGCGCGCCCCTTCTCGAGGGAACCGAATTTTGCGCGCCGGTAATCGGCGCGCGCGACGCCCTGCTCCGGCATGTCCGGGTTGAGCTGAAACGGCAGCCACTCGATGCGCGCTTCGATTTCGCCATTCAGCAGCGCCAGCGCCTTCTCCAGCCGGCGCTTGCCGATATAGCACCACGGGCAAATGACATCGGACGCGATCTCGATCAGGAGGGGCTTGGTCATGGCTAGCGGCGCTTCGGATCCGGTATGGTCCAGAAGTAAATCGTCCGGCCGTTGCTCTCCAGTTTCTTTTCGGGCTGCCAGTCGCCCATGTCGAACTGGTGCGAGACGATGCGCGTGCCGGGCTTGAGCTCCGCCCACAGCCGCGGCCGCAGCTTCACGTTCAGGTCCGGCAGCAGGTAGAGCGTAATGATCGTGGCATCCTTGAAGTTCGCCTTGAACAGATCTTCCTGGCGGAACTCGACCAGCTTCGTCACGCCCGCGGCCCTGGCGTTCTGGTTCGCCTCCCAGATGCGCTCGGCATCGATGTCGATGCCGGTCGCGCGGATGCCGTATTTCTTCGCCGCGGTGATCGGGATGCGCCCGTCGCCCGAGCCCAGGTCGTAGAGCACGTCACCCTTCTTCACGTCGGCGAGCCGCAGCATGTCTTCCACCACCTCCTGCGGCGTCGGCACGTAGATCACGTCGGGCGTCCAGCCCTGCGCGGCCGCCGGCACGGCGGCGAACAGCGCGCTCAGAAGGAGCAGGGTCCGGATCATCGGGGCCTCCGTTTCAGTTGCCGGCAATGGTCATATTGTCCACGAGGATCGAGCCGCAGCGGTAGGCGCCGCGCACCACGACGTCGCTGCCGACGGCGCCTATGCCGCGGAACATGTCCTTCAGGTTTCCGGCGACCGTAACCTCTTCCACCGGATACGCAATCTCGCCATTCTCGACCCAGTAGCCCGCGGCGCCGCGCGAATAGTCGCCGGTGAGCAGGTTGGTGCCCTGGCCGAGCATCTCGGTCACCAGGAATCCGCGCCGCATGTTCTTCAGCATGCCGGCGAGGTCCGGTCCGTCGGAGGACACCACCAGGTTGTGGGTGCCGCCCGCGCTGCCGGTGCTCTGAAGCCCTAGCTTGCGCGCCGAATAGCTGCCGAGAAAATACCCCTTCAGCACGCCCTTGTGCACCACCGCCCGCGTGCGGGTCGCCACGCCTTCTTCATCGAACGGCGTGCTCGCGAGCGCGCGCGGCTCATGCGGGCGTTCCTCTATCGTTATCCCCCTGGAGAATATCTGCTTGCCGAGCGCATCCAGCAGGAAGGAAGACTTGCGGTAGAGGCTGCCGCCGCTCGCCGCCGAAACGAACGACCCGATCAGCCCCGCCGCGACCGGCGCCTCGAACAGCACCGGCGCCTGGCAGGTGGCGATCTTGCGCGATCCAAGCCGCGCCAGCGCGCGCCGTCCAGCGTAGCGCCCCAGGGCTTCGGGATCGGCGAGTCTGCCCGACACGCGCGAGGAGCTGTACCAGTCGTCGCGCTGCATCAGGCCGCGGTCCTCGGCGATCACCGACAGCGATATCGAATGCCGCGAGGTCGGGAAGCCGTGCATGAATCCCAGGCTGTTGGCCAACACGAATTGTCCGTGCTGCGCCGAAACGGCCGCGCCCTCGGAATTCCTGATCTTCGGCGAGAGCGCGAATGCCGCGCGCTCGGCGCGCCGTGCAATCCGGATCGCCTCCTCGGTGCCGAGGTTCCAGGGATGGTAGAGGTCCAGGTCTTTCGGCGCCTGAGCCAGTTCCCTGGGCTCGGGCGGACCCGCACAATCGTCCACGGCGGTCTTGCGCGCGATCGCCGCCGCTGCTTCGACCGCGCTGGTCAGGGCTGCCGCGGAAAAGTCGGAGCTGCTGGCGTGACCGCGGCGCGCGTTGGGGCGCTCGCCGAAATACACCGTGATGCCGATGCCCTTGTCGAGGTTATGCTCGATCGTTTCGGGCTCGTCCTTGCGCACCGTGACCGACAGCCCATGGCCCTCGGACACCTCGCATTCGCAGGCGGAGGCACCGGCACGCCGCGCGGCGTCCAGCACGGTCTGCGCGAACTCCTTCAATTGCGCCGGCGAATAGGTGAATCGGCTGCGGCTTGCGGATCGGAATGCTGACATGGCGCGCTATCATAGCAAGCGATGGAAGCCGAAATCGTCAGCAGGACGAAGAAAAAACAGCAGGTGGAGGAATTGCAGAAACTGGGCGCGGCGCTGATCGCGCTGCCCTCTGCGCAGTTGGACGCGCTCGGCCTGCCGGCGGAGCTTCTGGCGGCGGTGCGCGAGGCGCAGCGCATCACCAGCCACGAGGCGCGGCGCCGCCAGGTGCAGTTCATCGGCAAGGTGATGCGCAAGATAGACCCGGAGCCCGTGCGTGCCGCAGTCGCCGCGATCGCGGGCCAGTCGGCCGCGGCGCGCGCCCGGCTGAAGCGCCTGGAGCAATGGAGGGAACGGCTGATCGGGGACGATGCCGCGCTGACGGAATTCGCGGGCGGGCACGCCGGCGCCGACCTGCAGGCGATGCGCGCGCTCATCCGCAACGCCCGCAAGGAGATCGCGCAAGGCAAACCGCCCCGGGCGCAAAGGGAATTGTTTCGCCTTATTCGTGAATTTCACGAAATAACATGATCAATACGGAATTCCTCTGTCGCCTCGAGGTGACCCTGGAGCCCGCGCGCGAGCTGGGCGAGACGCCCCTCGGCAAGCGCCGCATCATCGGCATCACCGGCGGCGCCTTCAGCGGGCCGCGGCTGGCGGGGAAAATCCTGCCGGGCGGCGCGGACTGGCAGGTGATCCGCGCCGACGGCGTGGCCTATCTGGATGCGCGCTATACCCTCGAGACCGACGACGGCGCGCTCATCTACGTGAACAACAAGGGCTACCGGCACGGGCCGAAGGAAGTGCTCGAACGCATGGCGCGCGGCGAGGAAGTGGATCCGGCGCTCTACTACATGCGCGCCACGCCCTGGTTCGAAACCTCGGCGCCGCGCTACGCTTGGCTGAACCGTTCGATCTGCGTCGCCACCGGCGCGCGCCGCGCTGCGGCGGTCGAGCTCGATTTCTTCGAGGTCAAATGAGCGAAACGCTGATCGTGGGACTGGTTTCGGCGAGCGACCGCGCGTCGGAGGGCGTTTACAAAGATGAAGGCATTCCGGCGCTCAAGGACTGGCTTTCCAAAATTATTATCTCGCCTCCTTTGCGTTTCGAGGAACGACTCATTCCAGATGAAAAAGCGGTGATTGAGAAAACATTGAGAGAACTGGTCGATGAGAAAGGCTGCCACCTGGTGCTCACCACCGGCGGCACCGGCCCGGCGCCTCGCGACGTGACGCCCGAAGCCACGCTCGCGGTGGCTGACAGGGTAATGCCCGGCTTCGGCGAGCAGATGCGCGCAGTGAGCCTCAAGTACGTGCCGACGGCGATTCTGTCCCGTCAGGTCGCGGTCATCAGGAAACAAGCCTTGATCATCAACCTGCCGGGGCAGCCCAAAGCGATCAAGGAAACGCTGGACGGCGTGTTTGCCGCCGTGCCTTATTGCATCGACCTCATTGGCGGGCCTTACATCGAGACCGACGAGGCGCTGGTCAAGGCGTTCCGTCCGAAAAGCGCGCTCCGACCCAAGGCATAGATCGCGTCGCGCTCGCGCATCGCGACCCACATCTCGGCGTGGCCCATCAGCACCACGTCCAGCACCCGCTCGCTCTCGTGGGCGAACTGGCCCTGCCGCAGCCGCCCCACCCGCTCGCTGGAATCGATCGCCACCGTCCCCGCGCCCGGGTCGCAACCCCGAATGTTCCCGATCGGGAACATTTCGGCCCCCGCCCAGGATCCTCATGAACGTCGACTTGCCGCAGCCATTCGCCCCGATCAGCCCATAGCGGTTCCCGCCGCCGAACTTCACGGCGACGTCTGAAAAAAGGGGCTTGGCCCCGAACTGCATGGCAATGCCGGAGGCGACGATCGCGGGGATTCCAGAAACAAAAAAGCTGGCCTCAGCCAGCTTAGATTGGGACTAACTGCGAGGGCGCATTGCAGCAGCCTCGCCCCTTCGGCAGTGCCACCTCTTATGGGATTTTTAGTTCCAGCGCATCGCCTGCCCGTCTAAACCAAAGTTCACGGATAGCGGCGTCATCGCTCATGGGTTTGGGCGAAGCATCCCTGACCCGGAACGTCGTTGGCAGATTGACGGAGTTTCCAAAAATCAAAGCATGTTGCTTGGGAAGCGACGGTAGGCGCTTCATTACGCTCTCAGAAACAAAAGGCGTCATCTGACGAATATGAAGTAAATCGTCAGGATTCTGTATGCGATGTACCAAAAAGTTTGAACATTGCGAGAGCACCGTTTTCGACAATTCGCTTGGTCGCTGGGATGTCACCATCAGAAATAGACCGTACTTTCGACCTTCT